>CAZLEB010000060.1:0-8011 GCA_964558475.1 uncultured Actinomycetota bacterium | reverse complement strand
GTTAAAGCTAGCCATTGTAAACTCACGTTCTGTGCTGCAGTTTAAAGGGGCAAAAGAAAAACTTCTAACTTACAAACAGGCATTAGCAGAAATTGATAAAAGAAATATAAAAATAAGAAAAGAAAAAATAAGTTAGGTACAATTTAAATAATTTTATTTTCAAAATTGTCTGTTTATAACATATAATATAAATAGTATTGTAGAATTATCAATGGGTCCCAAACATTATCATAATATCTAGGAATATAAAGAGGAGGTTCAAAATGCCTGGGGGCAAGAAGGATAAAAGTCCGGTGGAAAGTTTCGGTGATATGGTAAAAGAATTTGGAGAGGTAATCAGTAAAATTTTCGGTGATCCTGAACTAAAGAAAAAAGCAAAAGATTTTGCAAAAAGTGCTGAAGATTCTGCAAAGGCTTTCGGAAGCAGATTTAAAGACGAAGGTGTAAAAGAGAAATTTAAAGATTTTGGAAAAGCTGCCCGAAATTTTGGTGAGAGCGTGTCTGATTATTATAAGGATGATAAAGAGAAAGATGAAGATATCAGCCAGAAGGAATATGAATGGGAAAAAAAATTAGATGAAAAAATGAAAAATTTTGGAGAAAGGGCAGAAAAAGCAGGAAAGGAAATTGGTAAAAAGGTGGAAGAAGCAGGTGATAAAATACATGGTTACTTTAAGGACACGAGAAGCGGAAGAATAACCGGTTATAGCTTTGCCATAATTTGGAGTGTTATATTATTTGTATTTTTTAATTTTTACAACCAATATATAGCTTACTATCATTATGACGGTGTATGGCACAGATACCCGCTTCTGACAGAAAGCTTCAGTCAATGGTTGCCTATTGTTTCAGCAGCGCTTATTGCATCCATAGTCGGGAATATTTTACTGATTATCTATGACAGCTATTTCTTCCGTCATATAATACATATTGCTCTTAACTTATTTAGACTTGCAGCTGTTGTTTCACTGCTTACCATTTTCCCGTTTGATTTTACAGTATTTCCGAGAGATTTGACCGGCATATTAAATCCGATTGTTATTCTAGTTTTAGTATTGATTATTATCGGAATTGGAGTAGAGACTATAGTGAGATTGATAAAATTAATTGTTAATGCAGCAAAGGTCTCTTAAAAGAATCGGTTTTAAAAAAGTATAATTTTTTTATGGACTTTTTAGTATGGAACCTGTAACCAGCTGGTTAATTGAAGATGATAATCCCTATATAAAATATTTGACTTACAAAAATATTTTAGGGAAAAAAATAGATAAGAAAGGCTCACCTGAAATCATTGACCGGTTTGCCAGTTTCAAAGCAGTGTCTTCTATTCTTAACATGCAGAGCAAGAAAGGCTGGTGGGGTACAGACACTTACTCATTCAATCCCTTATATAAAAATACTTTCTGGCAGCTGTATTTTTTGTCCATAATGGGCATTACCAGAAGGATTAGCGGAATTGATAAGGCTGTCGAACTTGTAGTAAACCATATTCAGAAAGATGACGGTTCTTTTCCATCTAGTTCCAAATATTCCGGAAATTTATGCTGCATGGAAGGGATTTCTCTGGAAATGCTTCTTCGTCTTGGCTATGCTGATTATGATTTTACAAAAAAATCTATTAATTTTATAAATAATCTTGTATACAGAGAGTCCTTTAGATGTAAATACAGGCAAAATCTAAGATGCCCGTGGGGTGCCATAAAAATTCTTAAGGCATATAATTTGGTACCGGAAAAATATGTCGATGAAAAACTGGAGTCTACCAAAAAGAAAGCTCTGGATTTTTTAGTTAAATACGATATTGTTGAAGCCAATTATCCCAGAAAAAAGGATAGAAGCAACAACTGGTTTATGTTTGGTTATCCAAGAAGTTACAATAGCGATATTCTGGAATTGGTTACAGTGGTTGTTGATGCCGGGTGCAGTAAAAATAGCCGTAATGTCAGAAGAGCACTCGATTATATTTTATCCAAAAGACTGCCCGACGGGACATGGAAGATGGAGTATTCACTTAACGGTAGAATGCTGGTGGATATAGAAAAGAAGAATAAACCAAGTAAATGGATTACCTATTTTGCATTAAAGACACTGTATAGAAGCAAATATTTAGAAAAAAAGAATGAATTACAAGACCAGCAGAGTTAGTATAGTAAAATGTGAAAGCTACGACAAAAAAAAATTAAGGGATGCTATCACTAAATGTGTCGATTATTTAGGCGGTTTTAAAAAATTTATAAACTCAAAAAGTAAAGTTGTAATAAAACCCAACTTACTTTTACCGGCTTCACCAGAGAAAGCAATAACCACCCATCCTTTATTTATAGAAGCTGTGGTTGAAAATATTGCCAGTATTACGGGTAACAGTAAAAATATTTTAATTGCCGACAGTTTTGGTCCTGCAACTCCATACAATAGAACCGGTATGGAAAAGATTTACAGTACTGCCGGTATTTTAGATGTTGCTAAGAGAACAGGATGCAGGTTAAATTATTCTACCGGGTATGAATGTTTATCCAATAAAGAAGGCCGGATTTTAAAAAGAATAGAAGTTATTAAACCAATAGTTGAAGCTGATGTGATAATCAATCTCCCCAAATTTAAAACCCATAACTTAACGGTTATAACCGGGGCAATAAAAAATATGTTTGGTGTTATCCCCGGGTTTACTAAAGTGGGGTATCATCTTAGGTTTGATGACTTTGAGAGCTTTTCGGGAATGCTTCTGGATATAGTATCTTTTATTAAACCGGCTTTGAATATTATGGATGGTATTTTAGGGATAGAGGGAGAGGGTCCCGGGAGGAATGGGACTCCCAGAAGGGTAGGTCTGGTGTTAGCAAGTGATGATGCTATTTCAATGGATATTATTATGAGTAAAATAATGAATGTCGGTAAGAGTTTGAATCCATTTTTAGAGGTTTTAAGAAAATGGAAGGTTGAGTCATACACAGATAGCAATATTGAAGTGCTTGGAGAAAAGCTATCAGATATCATGATTTATGATTTCAAGCTTCCCGGGAATATTGGTAAGAAGAGACTTATTGAAAACAATTTTATAAATACTTATATTCTGCCACTGGTCAGAAGTTCTTTAAATCCCTATGTGTATATTGACTATAATAAGTGTAACTTTTGTATGACCTGCCAGAAAATTTGTCCCCGGAACTCTATCTCATTTAGTAATGACAAAATCAAGTTTAATCATAAGACCTGTATCAGGTGCTTTTGCTGCAGCGAGATGTGTCCGGAAGGAGCTGTTGGCATTAAATATCCGTTTTTAGGAAACCTGATTTCTAGCCTGCTGGGCATGCCGGATAGATTAAGTAAAAAATCAAAGACACTAGATACCTATTAAGAATTTTTTTTATTTAAAATATATTAAAAATAATCTTTATAATATGTATAATAAACATAGTGTTTAATATTAAAAAAGTTTTAAATTTAGCATATAGGAGGATTTTATGGGAAGTAATGGATCAGGAGTTGTAAAGGGTGCTTTTATAGGATTTGTCGCTGGATTTGTAGCGGGGGCGGTTACAGCATTATTTTTAGCTACTGAAACCGGTGAAGAATTAAGGGCTGATATAAAAAGAATAGCAAAAGACATAGCAAATAAAGTTGAAGAGAAAGCAAGCAGGATTAAGAATATAACCAAAGATAAATACAATGAGATTATAAATAGTGTTGTATCAAGTTATAAAAAAATAAAAGACCTTACCGAAAAAGAAATAGAATTTATAAAAAGAATAATAGCTGAACAAAAAGATATAGCAAAATAATTAAAAATCATTATCTCTGGATAATTATATTTTAGACTTTTATTACATTAAGAAATTTATAGTCTTTATCACTGCTTGTATAAGACGGGTTGGATTGGGTCTGTTTCAAATTACCTTTATTTTAAATCTTTTTTATATTATTATTAAATTAGAATATAATAATATTAATATATAGTAATACAGTTTAGGTATAAAATAGATCTTAATTTATGCTATTAAAATGGTCGATTTTAATAGCAATTGTAAACTTTTAAATGATAATTTTTTTTGAAAGGATAGTAGTATGGCAAGAGTCAAGGAGACATATCCGGTTCTGGGAATAACATGTGCCTCATGCGTAAGGAAAATAGAGACAGTGCTTAATAAAACGGATGGAGTAATTGAAGCGAATGTTAATTTTGCTACGGAGAAAGTAACAATTGAATATGACAATGAAAAGCTGGATCTGGATAAAATAGAGAAAATAATTAAAAGCATAGGTTACGAGCTTATTACCTAGGTTAGGCTGTTTTTTATTAGATAAGAAGAGATTATGAACCGGAAAAATAAGCTTACTCTGGAAGAGAAAAAAGAGCTTGCGGAAAAGAAGAATCAGAAGAAACTTCTGCAAAAGCTGGTGGCAGGAGCTGTTCTTGCTGTGTTTATTATGCTGTTTTCTATGAATGTAATCCCAGGATTTTCTTCACTTTCAATTAAAATCAGATATATAGTCATTTTTATATTAACCTGTCCGGTTCAGATATGGGTAGGTTCCCAGTTCTATAGTGGGCTGGTTTCGGTTTTCAGATATAGAGCAGCAGATATGAACACCCTTGTTGCAGTGGGGACTCTTTCCGCATTTATTTACAGCACTGCCGTAACCTTTTTCCTGGATTATTTTATAAGTATTGGAATTGAACCACACGTATATTTTGATACAGCCGCAATAATTATCGTTCTCATACTTCTGGGAAGATTTTTTGAGGCGAGATCTAAAAGCAGCGCTTCAAGTGCAATAAGAAAGCTTTTAAAGCTAAAAGCATTAAAAGCTATAGTAATTAGAAATGGAAGGGAAGAAGAAATTGATATAGATGATGTGGTAGTTGGTGATATGATCCTGGTTAAGCCCGGAGAAAAGATACCTGTAGATGGAGTAATAATAGAAGGTGGTTCTGCTGTAAATGAATCTATGGTTACCGGAGAATCAATACCGGTGGATAAGGAACCCCGGGATGAGGTCATAGGTTCCACTATAAATCTAACCGGCTTTTTAAAATTCAAAGCTACCAGGGTGGGCAAGGATACATTCCTCAGTCAGATAATAAAACTGGTGGAAGAGGCGCAGGGTTCTAAAGCTCCTATACAGAGATTAGTAGACAAAGTCGCTAGTTATTTTGTGCCTATAGTTATTCTGATAGCTGTAATCACTTTTACTGTATGGTTTATATGGGGTCCAAAACCTTCCATAACTTTTGCTCTGGTTAATTTTGTATCGGTACTTATAATTGCCTGCCCTTGTGCTCTTGGGCTTGCTACACCTACCGCTATACTTGTAGGTACCGGCAGAGGGGCGGAAAATGGGATATTAATAAAAGATGCTTCCAGTCTTGAGATCGCCCGAAAATTAGACACTGTTATATTCGATAAGACCGGTACAATTACCAGAGGTGAACCGGAGGTAAGGGAAATAATAGTAGATAAGAGTAGTTTCAAAGGAACAGCTGAGCAGCTACTTAGCATTGCAGCAAGTTCGGAACTTTATTCCGAGCATCCCCTTGGAAAGGCGATAGTTAGGAAGGCTAAGGAGACTGGTTTGAAGCTGAAGGAGCCGCAGGAGTTTAAATCTATAGCAGGTAAGGGAATAAAGGCGAAAGTGGATGGAAAAGAAATTATTAAAGGAAACATTAAATTAATGATTGAAAATAACATTTCGCCGGGTAGCCTGGAAGAAGCAGGACAGGAGATTTCAAAAAGGGGTCTGACCCCTGTATTTGTTGCAATAGGTAATAAGCCTGCCGGGATTATAGCTATTGCCGACAGCCTGAAAAATAATGTCCAAAAGGTTGTTTCAAGATTAAAAAAACTGGGGTTGGAAGTGGTGATGATAACCGGTGATAATAGGAATACAGCTTATGCTGTGGGAGAAGAAGCAGGCATTGACAGGGTAATTTCGGAAGTTTTACCGGAGCAAAAAGCAGAGGAGGTTAAAAAACTTCAGAGAGAGGGTAAAATTGTGGCAATGGTCGGAGATGGCATAAATGATGCCCCTGCACTGGCCCAGTCAGATATAGGGATAGCCATTGGAACCGGGACCGATGTTGCCATAGAGTCCAGTAAAATCACACTTATCAAGGGAGACCTAAACGGCGTGCTTATGGCAATAATGCTTTCGAGAAGTACGGTAAGAGTAATAAAGCAGAATCTTTTCTGGGCATTTTTTTACAATTTAATATTAATTCCGGTTGCCGCAGGAGTACTTTATCCTTTTTTTGGAATACTCATAAGTCCGGTATATGCTGCCGCAGCTATGGCTTTTAGCAGTATTTCAGTAGTAAGCAATTCATTGAGACTGAGAAGATTATCATTGGAGTAGATGGGAGGATCTGTAGTGGAAGAAGGAATAAAAATTATAATAATAGGTGCCGTAGCGGCAGGCACTTCTGCTGCTGCTAAGATAAGAAGAAAAAGCGAAAGTGCGGAGATCGTCATATATGAGAAGGACAGTTATATATCTTATGGAACCTGTGGTCTTCCTTATTTTGTTTCAGAGAAAATAAAAAATATATATAGATTAATAGTTAATACTGTGGAACGTTTTGAAAAGAGATTTAATCTTAAAGTTAAAACACTTCATGAAGTTACCGGGATAAATCCGCTAAAAAAGCAAATACTGGTAAAAAATCTGACCACAGCAGAGTACTTTAATGACTATTTTGACCGGCTTATTATTGCTACAGGCTCTATACCCATAAAGCTAAAGTTTGATGACGATGTTAAAAATCCGGAAAATATTTTTGGATTAAAGACCATTGATGATGCAGTAAGGTTAAAAAAGTATATGGATAAAATAGACCGGAAAAGCAATAGTAAAAAGAAAGTAGTTATAATAGGGGGAGGCTTTATAGGACTGGAACTCCTGGAGGCATTTCTGGATAGAGAGTATAAAGTAAGTATTGTTGAAAAAACTTCACAGATACTCCCTATGTTTGATAAGGAAGTAATCGATTATCTGGAAAATTATCTAAAGGAAAAAGGAGTGAATATATACAGAGGGGATGAAGTTATAGGTTTAATAAAGGATAAAAGCGGTAGTATTCTATCTGTAGAAACTCTAAACCATGGAACCTTAAAAACTGATATTGTATTTCTGGGGATTGGTACCAGACCCAATGTAAAACTCGCCAGGGATTGTGGTATAAAAATTGGGAAATCGGGTTCAATAGCTGTTGATAAATTTATGAGAACCAATTTTAAGTATATATATGCAGCAGGGGATTGCTGCGAATGCAATAATCTCCTTACAGGAAACGGCAGATCTTATAATCTGGCCAATATTGCCGTAAGGCAGGGAAGAGTTGCCGGCAGTAATGCTGTCGGTGGTAGAGAGAAATTTTCAGGTAGTGTGACTAACTCAATAATAAAGGTGCTGGATGTAGCCATAGCAAAGATCGGCCTCAGTTTTAAAGAAACGGAAGAATTAGGTATAAATGCAGATTTTATTGAGCTTCATGATCAGTCTCATGCCGGTTATTATCCGGGAGCGGATAAGATTTATATGATAATAATTTTTAATAAGAAAACCGGTAAAATACTTGGATTCCAGGCTATAGGAAGAAGCGGGGTGGATAAGAGGGTAGATGTTGTTTCCACTGCTATGGCGGGAAACTTAAGAATCTGGGAACTTGCTGATCTGGACTTAGGTTATCATCCGGCTTATGGTTCGGCTAGGGATCCAATCAACATGCTGGGACTGATAGCAGGAAATCTAAAAAAAGGTGAAATAGATTTCTTAAGTGTCGATAGGCTGAAGGAAAAAATTAGAAAAGTGGAAAATATTACCATCCTGGATGTGAGAACTAAAAAGGAATATGATGAGGGTCATATAGATGGTGCTGTGCTGATTCACATTGATGATCTCAGGAAAAATATAGATAAACTGGATGCCAAAAGTCAGATAATAATTTACTGCGAGACAGGTTATAGAGCTTATCAGGGATTTAGAATTCTAAAAAATCTGGGATTTAAAAACGTAA
>CAZLEB010000059.1:0-8054 GCA_964558475.1 uncultured Actinomycetota bacterium | reverse complement strand
GCCAATTTGTTTAATGTAATATTACGTTTACCAATCTGTCTTAAAGCCCAGTTTACAGCCTTTTTTACAAAGTTACTTCCGTCGGTTGATTCTTTTTTTATCAATCTATGCAGACTTCAGTAACTCTATGGCGGAGAGAGAGGGATTTGGTCTTTCGTCTCGCTCCGCTCGCTGCAGAGCCGCAGACTCCCTCGTCTTTGACTCAGTCCGTCTTTTCAAATCCCGTAAAATATGCACTTGTGGCATATTTTACACAAACAAACTTTATCAAACTATGCAGACTTCAGTAACTCTATGGCGGAGAGAGAGGGATTTGAACCCTCGAAGCAGCTTACGCCGCTTACACGCTTTCCAAGCGTGCGCCTTAAACCGCTCAGCCATCTCTCCACCAATCAAATATTATAACACATTGAATATAAGGAAATATTATATTCTTCAACTAAAAAATGCTTCTTTTTTATAAGCGGTTGAATAAATGGCAAAACAAATCAGAGAAATCAGGCTAACTTCGCCCTTTCTATTTCTATATTTCTGTTTATTATCCTTATCTCTCTTATTAAAAATATAACGGTTATAAAGAAACAGCATAAATCGGTAACCGGCCAGGAAATCCATACCCCTATAAGATCAAAGAAAGCAGGCAATATAAAAATTGCCGGTACAAAGAAAAACAGATCCCTGGACAAAGTTATAATCAGGGAAGGTCTGGCTTTCCCTATCGCCTGAAAGAATGTACTTCCTAATATGGGAAAGCTCCACAAAGGTGCCAGCATTGCAATCAGTCTTAAAGGACCTACTCCTTTTTCAATCACGTTTATATCACTGGTAAAAATACCTATGAGTGATTTCGGAAAGATTACCATTACAATAAATCCCGTCAGAGTTATGATTGAAGCCCAGATAAATGCTTCTTTTAAAACTTTTTTAACTCTTGGATAAAGTTTTGCTCCATAATTAAATCCTGCAATAGGAGAAAAGCCCTGGCTTATTCCCAGAATAGGCATAAATATCAAATCAATAATCCTTATACCGATTCCGGTTATGGTAATATAAATATCCCCGCCATACTGGCGCACAATTCTAATAAACAGTAAAAAAGTCACACTGCCGATAATTTGCATTAAAAATGAGGGAGCTCCAAGACTTAAGATTTCACGGGATATAGATCTGTTTATTTTAAACATATTAAATTTAATTTTAAATATACTCTTGCTGGACATAAAAAAGACTACAAAATAAATAGTGCTGATTATATGACTTATAACTGTGGCAATTGCCGCACCCTTAACTCCCCATCCAAACACAACTACGAAGAAATAATCAAGAATTATATTTGAAACCGCTCCTAGAATCATTTCATACATAGATGCTCTGGGCTTGCCTTCTGCCCTGATCAGACTGGAGCCGTTAATGGAGAAAGATAAAAATAAAAACCCAAAAAGCATTATTTCAAGATAATCCTTTGAATATGGCAAGACTTCACTTGAAGCACCTAAAAATTTAAGTATCCTGTCACTAAAAAGATAAATGGGTACAATTGTTATAATATTAAAAATTGTATTCAAAACAAAACTATCCCCACCTGTTATTACTGCTTTTTCTTTATCCCCTTTGCCCAGCGAACGGGATACCACAGAAGCCGCACCTATTCCGGTAAGAAGACCAATAGCCACTATAAAAATGATAACAGGCAGAGTTATAGTAAGACCGGCAATCGCATCTGGGCCCACCACGTTACCTACAAAAAGAGTATCAACTAAATTATAAAGGGCTATAGTTACCATCCCTGTTATGGATGGAATAGAAAACTTGAATAATAATGACCTTAAGTTTTCATTTAAGATTTGTTTCTTCTGTTTTTCCATTATTTTGCCAATCTTCTAAAAAAATTTTTTTATTGGAATAAAATTTATTTAAATAAGTTCGTGCAGAAATTTTTAAAAATAATTTATGCTGCTGACCTTAAAAATATGTCACACAAACCTTTAATTATATTTAAGACCGGAGAATTGTCAAGAAATACTTAATATTGATGCCAGTTCAAGAATCATTAACTTTACTGCTGGTATTATAGGCCCGGGGCCATGCCCTCTTTTATTCCGGCTTCTATTTTTTTATTAAGTATTTTCAGTTCCTGAAGGACAAACGCTCCGGTTACCAAAAAGGATAGAAAATCTGAAACCGGCCAGGAAAGCATAACTCCATTAAGCCCAAAGAAAAGAGGTAGAATAAAAATAGCGGGAATTAAGAAAATAAGCTGTCTGGAAAAATCTATAATCAGGGCAGGTAGTGGTTTTCCAATAGTCTGGAATATAACCCCGCCTACTATTAAAAAACCAATTATTGGCAGAAACACTACAATAATTCTCATTGGTAGGATTCCTATATTTATAAGTTCCGGATCATTTGTAAAAATATTAAGCAGATACCGTGGGAAAAACATAGTAGCTATAAATCCTATTGTAGAAATTATTGTTGTCCACAATATTGCCTCGCCAAAAACTCTTTTTACCCTTAAATACAATTTAGCCCCATAATTGAAACCGGCAATAGTAGAAAAACCGTAGCTAATCCCCAGAATAGGCATAACTGTCAAATCGACTATCCTTATAGTAATTCCGGCTACAGCTATATAGAGATCATTTCCATAGTGAATAATAGCCCGGTTATATACCAGAAATATTATACTGTCAATTATAGCCATCAAAAACGAGGGTAATCCGATAAAGATAATATTCTTCATCATCTGTCTTTCAAGTTTAAACATAGCAGCTCTGGGGCGAAATACACTTTTTCCATAAAAGCAATAAAGAATTATATATACAGAACTGAAAAATTGGCTGATAATAGTAGCAAGCGCTGCTCCTTTTACTCCCATCTTAAACACAAATATGAATATAGCATCAAGAATTATGTTCAGTACGGCGCCGATAATCATAGGGTAAACAGCAGCTCTGGGCCTGCCTTCAGCTCTGATTATATGATTTGAGGCCAGTGCAAAAGAGAAAAATATAAATCCAAATAAAATAATTGATAGATAATCCCGCGCATAGGGCAAAACATCACTGGATGCACCGAAAAAGATAAGTATTTTATCCGAAAAAATAAAGGCTAGCACCATTAACACTAAATTTATTAGGATGTTTAGAATAAATGCATTCCCAACTGCCTTTGCCGCAAGTTTATGGTCATTTCTTCCCAGAGCTCTGGATATAATGGATGCCGCACCAACTCCAAACATTAAACCTACGGCCATCATAATAATCTGTATCGGGAAAACTATTGTAAGTGCTGCAATAGCCAGTGATCCGACAGCATTTCCTACAAAGATAGTATCTACAAAGTTATATAGAGCACTGACAACCATTCCTATAATACCGGGGAGGGAAAATTTAAAGAGAAGTACCCTTAAGTTTCCGCTTAATATCTGTTTTCTCTGTGATTCCATAATTATAATAAAAGTATAATAGAATAAAAATTCTACCTAACAATTTAGAAAAATACAAATTGAAGCAACATAGAATTATTAACTATATTATAATTATATATTTATAATTACAACTAATTTTTAGTATCTTATTTCAATTTATTTTTTATCAATTTCTTAAGATTATTTTACATAAGAGAAGCTTCAGTTTTGTTTAATTTTTAGAAAAACAATAATAAATTATATAAGATATAATCTTGCTTTTAATAGAAAAATATTAATATTTATAGAGAGACCACTGGTGGTAGGATCAAGACTTGCTTATAAAATCATCTTTTACACTGTAACCACAATAGGGACATAAATTAAAATCCTCTTTTATTTTTTTACTGCACTGGGGACATTCATCCTTAGGCTTTGATTTCTTAATTCCCTTTATATCGGGAAGTTTTTCAATTCCAAGCTCTGATTCTTTAAACCCGAATGAGTTCTTTAATTTATTAAGGACAGCTAAGCTTTCTTCTTTCAAGCCGCCTTCTTCTCTGGATAATTTTTCGTACACTTTTTTAAAAAGTTCCTTGATATCTTCTTCTTCAAATTTTTCCAGTATTTTTATTTCGCTATCCAGAAGCTCTTTATAAATCAATATATTATCCTCAATACTGTCAAACTGCTTATCTAATTTCTCGTCACATTGCTGGCAATAAGGCTCGTGTGAATCATCTTTCAGAACTCTCCCGCATTCTTCACATTTTTTAACTTCTGCCTTTTTAACTTCTGCCACTTTTACTCCTCTTTATTATTTTTAACTTAACTTTAAAAAAGTCTTAACTTTTTTATACCTGGCAATATTACCATAAAACAAACAAAATAAAAGTCTTTTATAAGAAATTTAACTTCTCAGTAATTTACTTACATATCCGGCTATTGCCAGTGAAGAAGTAAGACCTGGCGAATCTATCCCTACCAGATTTACAAGATCAGGATACTCTCGGTCTCTTTCAATCACAAAATCATAATAATCCTTTAGTTTAGCTCTGATACCGGCCTGATGAAGACTTATATCTTCCAGTTTCAGACCGGGGAAAAATGGCTTTACCATATCCAGATAATAATTTTCTTCTCTTGTCTGGCTGTAATCTTCTTTGTTATTCGGTCTGGAATAAGCAGGTCCCATAATTACCGTATCGCCTATTATGTACTCTTTTCCCATCATTTCAAAAGCAGGACCAAGATGAACTCCTACGGATTTATTCACCTCCCCTCTAATGAATTTTTCCTGGAACTCCTTAAATGGTATTTTTAATTTCTCTCCACTGGGAAGATACCCAAAAGGCACCGGGTAAACACTCAGTCCATTCATAAAAATATCTTCCCTTTTAGTTTTGTAGAACTTGGCCCATTCTCCTTTAACCGGATCCATCCTGTAAGGACTGCCCGGATTAACCATGCGGGCAATATCATCGGAATATAACCCAGCTGCATTAATAAGTATTCTGGTCTTAAAAATCTCAATTTCAGTATCCGATCTTACCTTAACTTCAAAACCTTCACTTTCAGGTTTAATTCCAACCGCTTCATTGCCGATAAGAAACATTACACCACTCGATTCGGAAATCCGGTAAAGCTTATCCACAAGACCGGTGGGTTCGATAATCCCCGAAGTTGGCACGTATAAAGCAGAAATCGCACTAACATTGGGCTCATATCCGGATACCCTATTTCCATCAATCTTTTCGATCCCTGGAACCTGGTTTTCTAAGGCAATTCTGTAAACATCTTCCAGATATTCTTCTTCAAGTGTGTCAGTGGCTACTATAATCTTTCCAGTTTTTTTATGGGGAATGTTATATTGGTCGCAAAACCTGTAGAGCATTTCATTTCCTTCTACACAAAGCTTTGCCTTCAGTGGTCCTGCTTCCTTAGGATAGAAAATTCCGGCATGTATTATTCCTGAATTCCTTGAAGATTGGTTTTCGCCCCTTATCTGCCTATTTTTCTCAACTACTACTATACCCTGATCATGTTTTTTAGAAAGTTCATAGGCTATCGCACAGCCTATAACTCCCCCGCCAATTATCGTAATTTGAACTTCTGCAGACATAAAATATTATAAAAGGCAAATTTGATTTACTATCTCGTTATTTCTTTATGACTCTATAGACCAGTAACAGACAGTTATTATCGATGACTTCATTTCGTAGTAATTTAAGTTTCAATTCATAAGGCAAATTCAGGTCCCTGAATAGATCTATTCCCTTGCTGCCAACCAGCACGGATGAGATTATTACGCTTATTTCGGAAACCAACCCCTGTTCCAGCAATATATTATTAAGTTTCCCCCCGCTGTCAGTAAGTACCGTTTTTGAATTATATCGCTCTGCCAGAATTCCCAGGGCTTCTTTGTAATCAATATGATCTTTCCCGCAGACGATATAATCGTATTCCCTTTGTTCTAAATATTTTAAATAAGAAGATGGTGTCTTGCTGGAAATCAATATTATTACATCCTTACAGTAATCAAATCCTCTAAACACATGAAGCACACCTTTAAGAATTCCCCGGCTATCCGGTATTACCCAGTATGGCCTACGGTCACCTCTCTTAATTTTTGGTTTTTTAAAATGAATTTTTTCTTCCGGAGGTACTCTATTTACTCCGCTTCTGGCTGTAACAGAGCCAACCAGGATTATATCCGGCTTATAACTTATTGCTATTTTATAGTAAGTTCCAACATCAGCATTAAACCCTTTTATAGAGCCGTCCAGACTTATTTCATTGTGTATAATCACCTTTGGCAGCATGATAAAATAAATTCTCCCTGTTGAAATTATAAAACAGCTTTTACGATAACCAGTAAATCTCTTATTATCTTATTATACGGGCAAATTCCTATAAATTAAAAATCAAGCACTTTTTTCGGATTTTCGTAATAGAGTTTTTTTAAAACTTCCTTATCCAGATTAAAACCTTCATGCACCCAGTCTGCCTCCCCAAACTCACATGTATATTCCACCTTCTCGTGTAGGTAAATATCGCACTTTATCCGCTCATAAAGCCAGTTAAAATCTTTGGTTTCGGAGAGACCCAGAATAATATCCGAACCGAACAGGATTCTATCCTGATAAGCTAAAACAAAATCTTTTATCTTTGCCAGGTCTTGCTTTAAGTATTTGTGATATCTTGCAATACCGCCGCCCATGGAAAGGTCAATATATAAATTCGGGTGCTTATCCAGAAGCTCGGCGCACTGGTCAAGATTAATCCCGCCCATTATAGTTGAACAGTAATGAGCATGAATAAAGGTCACTTCCGGAAAATCCGAATAGACCTGGTCCAGCTGGTCTTTTAATCCGGGAATAGTAGTAATACTCCCGTGGAGCAAAACCGGTATCCCGTATTCAGCTGCCTTCTGATAAACCTTGTACATATTCTCTGAATTAAGGGGTTCGTCATAAAACTCCGGATGACCTCCAATCAGCTTTAACCCTTTAGCCCCTTCCAGAATATACTGCTCAAAAAGCTCGGCTGCTTTAGGATCAGCTTCATCGATGGTACAGAAAGGAATAACCTTATCGCCATACAATTCTTTAGCCTGTTTGATTAATGACTCCCAATAATCCTCGTAACCCTGGTTATCGGGGCCTGAACCGGTGGGAACAAAAACAACCTTAGAAATACCAAAGCAGCCGGCGGCTTTCAGGAATGTATCAATATCGCCGCTCTTCCGGTAGTGCTCGTGCATGTCAATCTTCCCGTAAAGCCCATCAAGTAGTAATTTGTCCTTAACGGCAATAAGCTGATCTGAAATTTGCTCAGCTTCTTTTTCAGTTATTCTCTCCCCGCTTTGATAAGAAGAGGGAACAATATTTAATATTTTGGCATAAGCCAGATAACAGTCTTCTACCGGTTCAAGGAAATCATCTTTATCCAGTACTATTTCATTAGTGACAAATAGGTTCTGTAAATATTCACCCAGGTTTTGGGGATGCAGAGGTGAATTACAGCTGGCTAAAAATATAGAAGCAGCTAAAAGGAAGACAAAGATTGATTTTATAACCGCTCGTTTCATTCTGATTATTCTATCATAAAGCTATTTTTACAGCTATCTTTTCTGCTTAAAGTATTTGCGATATGTGCTATTTTCTATTCTTTTCCATCCATATAACTGCAAAGTCTACCATTTCCCGTTGAGGAATTAGTTTTGCTTTTGCTTTTCCTATGTAACCAATACCGATATTATTCTCTTTTTCATAATCGTTACCAATATCTACAAAATCTTCATCTTCAAATAGTATATCTCTATACTCTTTCCATACCCTTTTCCCACCTTCTATGATTGGGGCGCCTTCCGTAATGGAAGTCTTCCCTTTATAATTTGCTTTATATTCTGCCAGATGAAACGAAGTATTTTTATCATAATCAACTCCAATAAATAGTACATTCCCATCCAGTTCATATATCCTGCCAAGTGGGCTTTCCTCATTCATTTGATAATCTAAATGATCGTCTTGCACTATATAATGCTTGTTCTTTCCCCATGCAGCAAATGATGAGTTTGGATGACTGCTTCTTATTACGGTCTTCTGCTTCCTGAATACTTCAGGGATAGTACCCATTTCCCGTG
>CAZLEB010000058.1:0-8163 GCA_964558475.1 uncultured Actinomycetota bacterium | reverse complement strand
ATGAAAGATTTAACATGTTCTGGGTTATTTTGGTTATTCGGAGTAGCTCTTTTTTAGCTAGATCCAATGAAAGAGACGGGGTGCCAATTAGCCTGCTATCAAGGTATAATGCATTTTTATGTACTATTATATCTTTACCCGGATATAATTTAACAACCAATTTTTCAAATAATCCGATTATAGGGAATAAGATTATTGTTGTGGTTATGTTAAATATTGTATGCATATTGGCTATCTGGTGAGGGACTGTACTTCCGATACGGGGTAAAAGTAATGGACCAAGCTTGAATCCATATAATAATGTAAAAAACAGTATTGTTCCAAATATATTAAATAATAAATGAGCAAAGGCAGTTCTACGGGCTGTAACCGTAGTTCCGGTACTTGCAATTAGAGCAGTTGCACAGGTTCCAATATTATCACCAAATAAAACTGGTACAGCAGCACTTATCGGCATTAAACCCTGTGCTGCAAGAGCAATAAGCAAACCTATTGTTGCAGAGCTGCTTTGCAATATTGATGTCATAATTAGCCCTACAAGCAAACCAAGGAATGGATTTTTACTAAAGGTCAACAGAAAGTTTTTAAAGTCTATATTATTTTTTAATGGTTCAAGTGATTGCTTCATTATATTCATGCCAAGAAATAATAATCCCAAACCTATTATTGCCATTCCTATATTTTTGTATCTTCGCCTTTTGCTGATAAAAAACAAAAGAAAACCAATAATTATTAAAGGATAAGAAAGCGCATCAATAATATTAAAGGAAACTATCTGGGCAGTAATAGTGGTACCGATATTTGAACCCATTATAATTCCTATTGATGTTTTTAAAGTCATTAGTCCAGCATTGACAAATCCAATAGTCATCACTGATGTGGCGCTGCTGCTCTGGATTATCATTGTTGTTACAAGCCCAACCAATACGGAAGCCCAGGGCTTTTTTTGAAGTATGTTGATTATTGACTTTAAACTGTTTGAAGTGACTTTTTGAAGGCTGTCACTTAAAGTAACCATACCGAAAATAAATAAGGCTAAACCACCTAAAACCTGAATAACTAATTTAAAATACATAAATTAAGGTAAATTTGAATTTACAATGGTTAATGATGATTATAATAGAATAAAGTGAATTATTAAATAAAAAATATAAATTAAATTATTTTATTTATACGACAGTACCTGTGATTGATTACACTTAAAGTATTCTAATAACCTGCCAAATTTTAATAGATGTCATAATTGGTATTTTAATTTAAATAGAATATAATTATTAAAAATTGTTTAAAATGATACTTGTCCCGGAGATATATGAGGGTCTTTAAGATTATTTTACACAGTCTTATCCTTGCTGCAGTGAATATAGTGTCAATTATTTTTGGTTTTGGGATCTATCACTTTTTTACGCGTTATAATCAAATGACAATCCAGGTTCCTATTGCTGCTATATTTTCTATTATAGTTTTTACTACCTGGATAGTAATTATAAAATACAAGAACATATCAAAGATATTCCCTGAAGGATGGCTGCAGTTCTTACTAGTTTTTTTATTCTCTCTTGCATGGATACTGATAATATTTGTACCTTTGAATTATATCACCCAGGGATACCTAACTTCTTTTGGAAATATATACTTAAACTGGATTTTTCAGATACCCACTAATATTGTTATAATTTTAATTGCCTACTTTATAATATCATCAAAACCTAAGAAGAAATGATGATATAAAAAAGGTAATTAATATATTTATTTGAGATTACTTAAAAGCAAAAAAATCAATTTAAAAAAATTGCGGTAACTACTCTTCTATTTCCTCCATCTGCTACTTTTATTCCCACCTGGCTGTAATTTGGATTAAATATGTTTGCCCTGTGGCTGCCGCTTTCGAGCCAGGTGTTTATTATAATTTCTGGAGAACCCATTGATGGCGGGGAACACTCATATAAGTTCTCACCTGCATAGGCATACATTACCCCATTTTCTATAAGAATGTTAAATATGCTTTTACCTTCAGGAGTAGAGTGGGAAAAGTAGCCTCTGTCAATCATATCCTTGCTTCTGGAGTATGCAATATTTGTAATTACCTGGTTCGGGTTAAGCATCTGCAGACCGTTTTGTTCTCTGATGTTATTAATATAAAGAAGCAGCTGGGTTTCCATATAATTCAGATTCTGGTTCAGGTTTTCTTCTGTTGAAGAGTTTGTAGAATCTGAGGTAGACTCTGCTTCTGATTCTTGAGTATTATCATCATTTTCAGAGGATTCTTTTTGATTTTCATTAATTTGTTTACATAGATCATTCAAGGCTTCGATAAGCAGTAAATTTATTTTCGTGATGCTGATTTCATTATTATAATTAGTATCGGATTTTAAATTTAAAGCAATTATATTGCTGCCGGGATTATATGAATCTTTTTTATTTCCAGGGACCAGGTAAGAACTCTTATTGGAAATAAGATAACCGGGCTTAACACTACTTTTTATCTGAGTAAGTGAAATGATGCCGTAGATAACTCCAGATAGGAATAACAAAGCTATAAGGATGGATAAGAGTAAAAATTTCCTTGTCTTTAGTATAGAAATTATAATTCCTGTTTGCTCTTTTTTACTGAAAAGTAATTTTAAAAATTTTACCAAAAAAACCGGAGAAAAAGAATATAATTGATTTACGGTTATAATACAATACGGGTTTCAAAAAAGAGTTCTATTTTAAATAAAAAATTGCATGTCGGACTCTTGAGCTTGTTCTATAAAGAATGCCACTCCTACACAGGCCTCAACCTCATCAATCATTTTTTCTCTAGGAATTTCGAGAATATCCATACTCATCTGGCAGCCATATAATTTCACACCCAGATCTATAGCCATATGTCTTAGTTCAGGCAGTGTAGCAGCCTTTTTTGCTTTAATCATTTTTCCAAACATCCAGCGTCCAAGTCCTCCAAAACTATACTTGCTGGGAGAAGCCTTGCTAATGTCTCCCCTTTCCATAATACCCATCATTTTTCCCATAAAACTCTTACCGGTTATGGTTTTTTTCTTTAGAGCCCTTAAGCCCCAGAAAGTAAAGAACATGGTTACTTCCATATTAGAAGCTGCTGCTCCGGTTGCTATTATGAAAGCAGCCATGAGCTTATCCAGATCTCCGCTACAAACGACCATTGCAAGTTTTTTCTTTTTTTTATCAGTCATATGATAAATGCCTCCTTAAATTATTGGTTACTTTTAAAAGCGTCTGTAACTGTTTTATTTCTGGAAGATATGGCGTCTCTTAAGACTTCACTTATAAGGTCATACGCTTCTATTATTTTTGGATTGGCGATCGAATAATAAATATTATTTCCTTTTCTTCTGGCGCGTACTACACCTTTTGTTCTTAATATTGCCAGATGCTGGGAAAGATTTGCCTGCGAGATCCCCGTTTTTTTTACCAATTCACTGACTGTCATCTCACTTTTCCGTATGGTATCGATAATAGCCTGTCTTCTTGGATTGGAAATAGTTTTACAAATATCCGCATGCAAATTGTAAAAATTTTCTTTTTTCATAAGAACGGAAATCCTTTTACCTTTTAAAGGATTTAAAATTAAAATATAGAAACAATATCTGTAAATATAATACTGATTATATTCTAATATTGCAATGTTTGAAACTTTTTAGGATGTTAGTAAGGTGATTGCATAAAATGGATTAAAATTATTTTATATCCAGAGCTTTGTCTATTTCTTCTTTATTAAAACCAACTATAATTTTACCTTCAATATCTAAAACAGGGACACCCATTTGTCCTGATTTATCAATCATCTCCTGTAATTTATTCTGACTCGTGCTGACATCGATATCTTCAACGTCAATATTATTTGACTTAAGATATTCCTTAGCTCTCCCACAGTACGGACAGGTAGGTGTGGTATATACTAAAACTTTTTTCATTGTCTACTCTACTTCCTTTCTAAAACAATGTATTTTATTAAAAACTGGTTCCAAACTTCTAAAGATTTTATAATTATTGTTAACTAAAATCAATTACTAGGATTCTTATGATAATTTGGAACTAAAAAAAATTGCCATTTTAAATTTGTATTACAGATTGCGAGTTGCAGATTCATGGCGGGTCAGATTATAGCATCAATAATAAACCTTATTCCCAGGTAAAATAAGAATATACTACAGGCAATAAGAATGCTGTTATATATTTTCTGGTTGAAAAATCTGCGTCCGGTATTTACTAAAAATCCGATAAATAAGTACCAGATAAAATCTGCACTGATGTGGCCGATGTAAAAAGAGGAAACGCCAAGCGTATTGAATTCTACACTTTTTATAAGAAATGCTGCACCTATGCTGATCCACCAGATATACCAGTAAGGATTCATAAGGCTTATCAGGATACCTTTGAGTATCACCGTCCCGGTTGATTTTCCGGTAATAGTCCTTTGCTTAAGCATTGATTTAAAGTCTATGGTATATTTCTTTTTAAAGACAGAGATTATAATGTCTACTCCTATATACAGGAGTAAAGTACCACCCAATATCCCTATTATTTTTGTAATAAGCGGACTACTCAGGTACTTTAATATTCCCAGAAAGAAGCTTATTACCACCACTAGCTCCAGTAAAGAATGACCCACTACAATGAAAAAGGAGGTCCAGAATCCTTTCCTGGCAACACTGCTTATGACCAGAGTAAGCATAGGGCCCGGTACCAGCGCACCGGAGAAGCCTACAATCATTGAGCCGATAAAAATTTGATAAACCTCGTTCATTTTTTATTTATTTTAAAAAAATAAAACTTTCTTTAGCAGACATAAAGGTCTAAAGATATCTGATTCATTATCCTGAAATAACTTTATTTTCCAGTCTTCCTATTCTTTCAACCTCACAGATTACTGTATCGCCGGGCTTTAGCATTTTCTTTTGTTTCATAAAAACACCTACTCCGGAGGGAGTTCCGGTAGATATGAGGTCCCCGGCTTCCAGGGTGATAGATCTGGAGATATAGGATATAAGCTTATAAACGCTAAATATCATATCTGAGGTATTTCCATTCTGCCTTATTTCACCATTAACGTAAGATTTCAGGTTCAGATTCTGGGGGTCGGATATTTTATCTTTGCTAACGATTACTGGTCCAACAGGTCCGAAAGTATCAAAACTTTTTGCCCGGTACCACTGCTGCTCATTTTTCTGGATGTCTCTGGCTGTAATATCATTCATTATGGTATAACCATAAATATAGTCTGATACCTTATCCTCGGGAATATCTTTCATCTTTTTGCCTATTACTACTGCAAGCTCTACCTCATAATCAAGTTCTTTGACTTCAGGAGGGTATATGATATTTTCCCCATTTTTTATTATGCAGCTTTTTGCTTTGGAAAAAAGTACGGGCTTTTTAGGAAACCGTCCATCCTGTTCCTGAATATGGGATCTATAGTTCATCCCTACACATATTATTTTACCTGGAGCATAAGTGCTAATATCTGGTTTGTAAGGCATTTTACTCCTAAACATATATTTTGAATTTTAATTAATACTTCATTCTAATTATTATCTACTTTTTTAGGAAGACTTTTATATAAATGAACCTTTATCCTATTTTTTGATTTTCCTGCTTTACTTTTTGCATCGAAAAATGAACATAAGTAAAACATTCAGGAATATGTGAATCGTAGACTCCATGTGGATTAAAGGACCAACATGCACTTTGTTCTGGTTGAAACCCATTGTATTCTATTTTTTCAAACCGGGAAAAATAAATTCTCCATATATCTCCCTCACGCGGCGGCAGTGACCTATTCCCCGCTAATAGTTCCATTCCCTGCCAGGGGAAAGCTAACTCTGCGGTCCACCCTTTATCAATATCTGAATTATTATTAATGGTGCCTTCCAGGTGAACAGCGGTTTTTAAACCGGGAAAATCCCAATCAAGGAAAGCCCATCTTTTTCCGCGGGGATGCTTTTTATACCGGCTGATATCCTGAAAACCTCCCAGGATATCGACCTTCCGGGTAAAAAGGTCAAATTCGGGACGGTTAAATCTTTTTTCCTTTCTGTAAGCGTCCTGCCATATAAAAAATACTTCATATATTGTTTCCAGAGCATTTATCTGAAATTCATAGTAACAGTCACCACCATCGATAAAAACTTCAATATCATTTTCAGTATAAACCTGAGAATCTCTCTCTGTAAGTTTTGCCTGGAGATTGGGTTCTTCAACCCAGAACCCCAAATAAAGGTATTTTTCATCCCATAATGCGGCCATACGTGTGTCCCAGAATCCGGGGGCACCGGTGACCATATCCACAAACCGGGGAGATTTCGGGGCATTTTCCCAGGGCTCCTCCTTAAGCAATCCATCAATAGTAATTTTCTCATCTGTGCGAAAACAGGTATAGTGACCAATCAATGAATCATCACATCCGTATTTTGACATTTTTCCCTCCTGTCCATAAAGAGTATAATAATCTATATTACAATAAATATGAATTATTGTATTTAATTGATTATAATATGGCTAATGTATTATTATAATGTGTCGATAAATTTATAAGCGGCTTATATAATTGAAGGTGATAAGTCTTGCGTTTTGTAGATTATAAATGTAAAGATTGTGGATGTGTTTCAGAGATAGTAATAAGAGGAGAAAACAACCGCGAGATAAGTTGTGAAAAATGCGGGAGTAAGAATATGGTCAGGGTATTTTCTCCTGTAATGTTTAAAAGTTCCTCTGATGATGGCAGTTATTCAGGAAGTTCGTCATCCTGCAGCAGCTGTTCCGGTGGAAGCTGCGCAACCTGCTCCAGTAACAGATAGCCATACTGTTATTTCTTCCGGTTAAAACAAAGTAGATTATCTTAGAAGTTTACTAAATTTTTCTTTAAATTTCTTAACTTTCGGGGATATTACCATCTGACAATAAGATTGTGAGAGGTTATTGTAGTAATATTTTTGATGATGCTCTTCGGCTTTATAAAATTTTTCAAGAGGTCTTATTTCAGTTACTATCGGTTTTGAATATATTTTTTCATCTTTAATGTTGCTTGTGTACTCTCTGGCGATTTTTTCCTGTTCGGGAGAGGTAAGCAGTATTACCGAGCGGTACTGTTCTCCTATATCATTTCCCTGTCTGTTTAATGTAGTGGGGTCATGAATGTAGAAGAATATTTCCAGCAGCTTCGTGTAGCTTATGACCTCCGGGTTAAAATCAATTTTAACCACTTCAGCATGGCCGGTTTTTCCGGAGCAGACCTCTTTATAGGTAGGATTTTCATTCGAACCCCCTGCATAACCTGACTCGACACTTTCCACGCCTTTAATCTGGAGAAAGATAGTCTCAAGACACCAGAAGCAACCCCCGCCAAAAACTGCAGTCTGATAGTTCATTTACGTCCCTTTTTCTCTTTATAATAAAAATAATAATTATTATACCATTGACATTAACTTTATTTTTAATAAAATATATTGGATTTAATATATATTTAGTTTAATTTGAAATGGTTAGTCATAGAAAAAATAATAAAAATTTTAAAAATGAAGGAAAAGAGAGCTATCCTTTTGAGGAAGAAATTAAAAGGGTTCTGAAGGATAAGATAAGCAAGGACCCCGATGAATTTGTAGAAAAAATATTAGGAAAATTTAAGGATCACTGGGTATTTGGTAAAAGAAGCTTTATGCCCTGGCAGGAATGTCCTGATATAAATCCTTTTGTTAATATGATTTTAACCAGGAGCGGACTTCTGCCTCTATATACATTATATCTCCTTGAAGATAAGGAAATGTTTGGAAATGAGATTATAAATGAAATTGAGAAAAGAACTTCAGCAACATGGAGTCCTAATCCCGGAGCCATATACCCGTTGCTCAGAGAATTGGAGGGAATGCAGTTTGTTGAAGGGCGCTGGGACCTGGAAGAAGAACATCCCAGAAGGATTTACAAATTGACCGATAAAGGCAGGCAGGAATACAAAGTAATTAAAATAATTTTAGAAAAGCAGCTATGCCAGGCTATTGATATATTTAAAAAGATTTATAATGAGGTATTTCCCGGTGGAAAAAAGAAAGTAGTACCGGAAGATAAAAGGAAAGAGATAAGAATATAAATGAATAATACAGGTGCAAACAACAATATTATAGAAGTAAAAAATCTGGTAAAAGAATT
>CAZLEB010000057.1:2529-8192 GCA_964558475.1 uncultured Actinomycetota bacterium | reverse complement strand
ATATTGATAAAGCAAAAATATATTCATATTTTTAACTTAAAAAGTAATGAGGTTATTTATTATATCACAATTACACTTATTGGTTATCAATTATTTATCAATTAATAAAAAAGACCAATCAAATTGTAAAATCAATAGATATGATAACTTAATCCAGGAAAAATTTATATCTACAAAATAATAAGAGTAGAGGTATTACAGACAAGTTATATAAAATCATAGCTAATAAGCATATAACTTCCCATATGGACGGTGAGAGTATGGCACCAGTTTAAAGAAGCTGCCGTTTGAGATTTCATTCCGGTCAAGATTAAAGAAATTACAGTAATTTATAGTATATCTATCCAGTAAATCCAGATCATCTTTATCGAGTTCCGCTTTCTTTACTTCCCTGCCCAGCTTGTAATCTTCTACATTTCCTCTTATATATATCTTCCCTCCGTGCATCCCGGTCCCGGTATAATTCCCTACAATATCCGGATTTCCGGTGAAGGGCGGGTTTATCCTTTCTTTTTTATATAAGCCCAGAAGAATAATAATACCCCCGGCCATGTATTCTCCCAAAAAGTTACCGGCACTTCCCCCAATTACTATAACCGGTACTTTATGCCAGTACGATTTCATATGAATACCGCCTCTGAATCCAATATTTTTCTCTATATATATCTCTCCGCCTCTCATTGAATAACCCGGAATATCCCCTGCATCACCATGCACTATAATTTTCCCTGAATTCATAGTATTTCCAACACCATCCTGGCCATTACCAAAAACTTCAATTGTGGGACCATCCATAAAAGCTCCCAGGTCATTTCCAGGTGTTCCATATATATTTATTAAAGCATCGCCTTTCAGGCCATCGCCGATAGATCTCTGGCCCAGCACATTTCTTATGGTAACTTCCCCGCCATTACTACCGCCATTTATAAAATTTCTCACTTTCATGTTAAGTTCTCTGTATTCCAGGCCTTTTGCATTAATTAATATTTTCATACTTCTATCCCTTCTCCGACAACAAGATGTTTCTTGTAATCAGCAGGCAGATGAATTATTCCGAAATCCTCTCTGGATATATTTTCCTTCACACCACTTATATCTATCTCATTTCTAATAAGTCCTGCATAGATTCCCGCTCTTTCAATATTTCCAACCAGTATCACTCCTATAATCCTGTTATTTCTTATTATCACTTTCTTGTATGTATTTTTATCCGGATTAAAATCTTTAAGCACTTCAATACCTTTTTCTTCTTTATCTTCAATATTGGTCAGTCCCATAGAAATAGAGGGAATCTCCAATATTTCAACCGAATTCATAAAAAATCCGCCGCTGTACTTTTTATTTCCTCCGGCCATATTAATCCCGGCTACTGCACCCTGTCTGACAGCTAAGGGCCATATTGCAATATTTCTGTTTTTTCCCAGCAGTATATCCAGACCTTCAACCACATCTCCGGCAGCATAGATATTTTCAGCGGACGTACGCATATAATCATCTACCACAATTCCCCTTTTTATTTCCAGTCTGCCGCTGCCGATAAAACTCGTATCCGGACTGACCCCAATAGCAATTATCAGCATGCTGCATTCCATTTTCCTGTTATCTTTTAATTTATATCCGTTAATCTTTCCATTTTTAATATAAATCTCTTCAATAGTATTGTTCCTATAAATATTGCTGCCTCTGCTTTTTATCCTTTTTTCAATAATACTTGAAGCCTGCCTGTCGAATGTCGCCGAAAGAATCCTGTCAGCAAGCTCGATTATATTGACATCAATACCTATTTCTAAAAATGCCTCTGCCGCTTTTAGTCCTATCAGGCCCCCGCCCAGTATGGATATTTTTTTAATACCATTTTTTTCTATGTAATTCTTAATCCTTATGGCATCTTCCAGAGTAGTAAGGGTAAAGATTCCTCCAACCTTATTGTAATTTTTCCCATTAATAAAATTAAAAGACCTGTCCTTTTTATTCTTACCACTCTTCAGGGCCCCGGTACTTACAGATTTAATCTCTGGAATAATAGGCTTTCCGCCACTTGCAATGAGAAGCTTCCTAAACTTATATTTGCTTCCATCATCAGAGATTAAAAACATCTTATCCGTATCTATAAATTTTACTCTTGTA
Organism: uncultured Actinomycetota bacterium; assembly: GCA_964558475.1. Classification (GTDB taxonomy): domain Bacteria; phylum Actinomycetota; class Humimicrobiia; order Humimicrobiales; family Humimicrobiaceae; genus Hydromicrobium. The sequence goes on along the minus strand of CAZLEB010000057.1, from coordinate 6,065 downwards.
TTCAATCTGATATCTACTTTATTATCCCTGTAAAATTTTTCATCCTTAAAATAAATCCTGTCAAGGCCCACTATTCCCGCCAGGAAGTAGGTTATTATTGGTTTTGAATAGTTCAGGCAGCCTTCCTCCGTCAGTACCATAAGCTTTCCTGCTCCATCCAGCTCCCTGATGCTTTCAGCAGCAGCAAGACCTGCGGCTGAATTACCGATAATAATGTATTCAAATAGTTGATCGATATTTTTTTTAAGGTTATTTTTAATTCTCATTTTTTATTTCTCATCCGATTCTTTTCATCTGTATCTTTATCCATAAATTTCAAAGCTTCATTAGGACAATTTTTAACGCATACCGGAATATCTTCATCGACACAAAGATCGCATTTCGAGGCTATTTTTTTACTGGAAAGATCCCTCCTTATGACTCCATAGGGACATACCATAATACAGCTCCAGCACCCCACACACTTATCCTCATCGAAGGTTACGACTCCGGTATTTTTATTCTTCTGCATAGCTCCCGATATGCAGGCTTCGACACAGGGAGCATCTGTACAGTGCCTGCACTGGATGGCAAATGAATTATATCCAATTTCCTCCACCAGCACTCTGGGCAGTATGTCTATTATTTCTTCTTTGAAGGCCTTTATAATTTTTTTACTTTTGGAATGCTTTACCTGGCAGTAAATCTCACACAATCTGCATCCTATGCAATATTCTTCCTGAATATATATTTTTTTCATCCGTAAATCACCACGCCTCTCCAGCATGTTTTATTCCCAGAACTGCAAGTTCCCTGTCGTTTAAACCTATACCTCTTAAATGCTCTCTGTTCCCCTTAAGACTTTCTATAGCATTAATGCCTGCACCGCCCAGCATCTCCTTTATCTCGAGGGACCATCCTCTGAGCAGGTTCAGAAGTCTTCCGGTCCCAATCTCTGGATTGAGCCTTTTAGTAAGATAAGGATCCTGTGTGGCAATTCCCCAGTTACACTTACCGGTATAACACTTCTGGCAAAGGTGACACCCCATTGCTATGAGCGCCGCAGTACCTATATATACCGCATCGGCACCCAGTGCTATTGCTTTCACCACATCCGCACTGGAACGTATACTTCCGGCAGCGATAATCGAGGTCTTATGCCTTATTCCCTCTTCCCTTAACCTTTCATCCACAGATGCAATCGCAAGCTCGATAGGTATTCCCACATTGTCCCTTATTGTCTGGGGAGCAGCGCCGGTACCACCTCTCAACCCGTCTATGGCTACAAAATCAGCCCCTGCCCTTACAATACCGCTGGCAATTGGTGCTATGTTATGAACTGCCGATACTTTCACTCCTATAGGCTTTGACCAGTCAGTAGCCTCCTTTAATGCATATATCAACTGGGCCAGATCCTCTATGGAATAAATATCATGATGAGGGGCCGGAGATATGGCATCCGTTCCCTCCGGAATCATTCTGGTATTTGATATGTCTCTGGTCACTTTTTCTCCTGGAAGATGGCCCCCGATCCCTGGCTTTGCACCCTGGCCTATTTTAATCTCTATTGCCGAACCCTTGTTTAGATAATCCACATCCACTCCGTATCTTCCCGAAGCAACCTGCACAATAGTATTTTTTGCATATTTATATAAATCTTTATGCAGTCCCCCTTCACCGGTATTATAATAGGTACCGAACTGCGAGGCAGCGGCAGCCAGAGACTTACATGCATTAAAGCTGATAGACCCGTAAGACATAGCTGAAAACATGATAGGTGTGGAAAGTTCCAGCTGGGTAGGTATCTTTGTCTTAAGCTTAACCCCTGTATCTTTTGAACCTTTATCTATTTCAAACTCAAGGCTATCGGGCTTCCTTCCGATAAATGTCCTTATTTCCATCGGCTCACGTAAGGGATCAATGGAAGGGTTGGTAACCTGGGAGGCATTAAAGAGAATATGATCCCAGTATACAGTATAGGGCTTATCACATCCCATTCCCGTAAGCAGCACTCCTCCGGAATCTGCCTGCTTGTATATATTCCTGAGATGAGCTGTGGTCCAGTTATAATTGGTCCTGAACTGAGCCTCTCTATCCTTAATCTTTAGAGCACCGGTAGGACACAGATTTTCACATCTGTGGCACCCCACACATTTAATGTTATCACTATATATAGTATCCCCATCACTATCATACTCATGCACATCATTGGAGCACTGTCTTACACAGACCTGACAGGATATACATTTATTTTTATCTCTTTCTATTTCAAATTCAGACTGATTTAATTTTAAAGCCATTTTTAATCACCTCGACTTTTACCGTATCAAGTTATCCATCTTTACCAAATTCTTGCTTTTATTTTTCCGGTTACTGCTCTCTTTTTTATTAATAACCCCCATAACCGGTTCACCGCCATCCGGATGCCACAGACTGTCGGGAGAAGGGCAAACCTTTCTGATTGGAGCTTCCTCGCTTGAAATAAAGAGATACTTATCCTTCCTTGCCGCAACCAGTGGCCTCAACTTTATTCTATCATTTAATGCATACATAAAATTACTGTTTCCGGCTATTATGCTAAAAGGACCATTAATAAGTGCACTTCCATATAATATCCGCAAAGCCTTCAACACTTCCCTCTTGTCGTCGGGCATTCTTTCTATTTCTTCCCAGAGAGGGGAAGCTAAAATCAGATGAACCATCTCTATATCTATTTTCTGTTTTCGAACTATGAGATCCAATAAATAAGTAATAACTTCGGTATCCGTGGAAAGAGTACACTCATATCCAAAGCCGCTCACAAACCTCTTATTGGTTCCATATGATGAAATCTCTCCATTATGTACAACAGACCAGTCAAGAAGTCCAAATGGATGTGCTCCGCCCCACCATCCCACACTATTGGTTGGAAACCGTCCATGGGAAGTCCACAGGTAACCTTCGTATTCATCCAGCCTGAAAAACTGACCGATATCTTCAGGAAATCCTACACCCTTAAAAATTCCCATATTCTTTCCACTGGAAATTATATATGCACCGCCGATATCTCTGTTTACATGCATAACAAAACTCACAATACAGTCCTCTTTCTTTTCTTCAGCAGCCTGCCTTTTTACATCGGAACCGGTTGTACTTTTCCCATACAGCTTAAAATCATTTTTTAGTTTTAAAAAATACCTGTATGCTAAAGGCGGATTTGCAATCTGCGATATTCTTCTGGTTGGAATTTCCTCGCTTAACAGTACTTTAAAATTTACTGCTATCTCACCTTCAGTCTGCCTCTTTGCTTCCATATCATCATAGAAAATATGAAACGCCCAATCATTATCAAACTGGGGATAAATGCCATAAGCAGCAAATCCTCCCCCCAGACCATTTGATCTCTCATGCATAATCGAAATCCCATCCATTACTGTCCGGCCGCTGAATCTTTCTCCAGCCTCATTTATTACCCCAAATATGGCGCAACCGGACGGAATCCTGAATCGGGTGAAATATTCCTGTGTATCTCTCTTAATTTTATTTATACCACTAGACCTATTCATTTTATTTATATC
>CAZLEB010000057.1:0-2429 GCA_964558475.1 uncultured Actinomycetota bacterium | reverse complement strand
GTGTATCTCTCTTAATTTTATTTATACCACTAGACCTATTCATTTTATTTATATCTCAACCTATTAATTATTTACATCCTGGCTATATTATTTATTTATATTTATTTGCTGCCCGGATATATGATTAATTTCCCCAAAAATAAAAACCTCCTTAAAACATCTCCGTTTTAAGAAGGCTTCTTTACCTTTAACTCCTGCCTGCACTTCACCATGCAAAACAGAAGTTTATTTAATTTTCTATGGAAAATAATATCAGTATATTATTATTTGTCAAATATTTTTTAAAGCCAGAGATACTATCTGTATATTCCTTTTATTTCTTCAAGCGTCATCGGCCTATAATCCCCTGCATGACCGGCAGTTCCGAAATCAATCATCTTTCCTTTAACAATCTGGTAGACCGCTTCCCTGGCAGCACCAAAATATGATCTGGGATCAAAAGCATCCAGATGTTCACCCAGATATTTCCTGATAGCGCCTGTCATTGCCAGTCTTCCGTCAGTGTCCACATTTATTTTTCTGATTCCTCTCTTTATGGCCTCTTTTATACTTTCCATAGGTACACCCATGGTTTTTTCCATTTTGCCTCCATACTTATTTATAACCTCGATCAGTTCCTGAGGCACCGAAGAGGAACCGTGCATAACAAGAGGAACGCCGGGAATCTTTTTTACTACCTCATTTATTATATCCATGGCAAGAGTCGGTTTTGCCTTAAATTTATATGCCCCATGGCTCGTTCCAATAGCAAGAGCAAGCGCGTCCACACCGGTAAGCTTTATAAACCTTGCTGCCTCATCCGGGTCAGTAAGCATCACTTTTCCGGAGCCAACGCCATCCTCTATTCCGCCAAGTGTTCCAAGCTCACCTTCAACAGATACCCCAAAACCATGCGCATAATCAACAACTTCTCTTGTCACCTTAACATTTTCTTCAAAAGTTGTAGGAGTCTTGGAATCTTCCTTGAGAGAGCCGTCAATCATAACCGAGGTAAAACCCAGTTCTATAGCCTCCTTGCAGGTTTCCAGGCTGTTTCCATGGTCAAGGTGCAGCACAATAGGTATATCAGGATTATCCTCGACAGCAGCAGCAGCAAGATATTTTATATAAGCCATATTTGTATATTTTAGTGCTCCCCTGCTTGCCTGAATGATCACCGGAGATCTGGTTTCACTTGCAGCTTTCATTATTCCCTGTATCTGTTCCATATTATTAACATTATAAGCTCCCACTCCATAATCGCCTTTTATAGCTTCATCTAATATCTGTTTCATTGGTACTAATGGCATTGGTCCTCCTCGTAAATATATTTTTAAAAATCTTTATTATTATTATTAATACCGGAATAAAATTTTAATAATTATATCATTTAGAAATTTAATTTCTAGAAGATTATTTGCCTATCCTATGATTTAAATTCCAGACATCACAAAAGGATTATATATTCTTCATCTCGTATGAAAGGATTATTGCGTCTGCCACTTCCCTCATAGATTTCCTGTTATCCATAGCAAATCTTTGAATCCTCCTGAAAGCTTCTTCTTCATCAAGTTTCTGCTCTTTCATAAGTATTCCTTTAGCCCGCTCTACGGCTTTTCTGGTTTCCAGCTCCTCTTTTATCACTTTAGTTTCCACCACAAGACGGTAGTTCTCAATCACTATTGCCGCCTGGTCGGCTACAGTCTTTAAAATATTCATTTCATATTCGCTGAAATGATGGGGTTCAGAAGTATATATTGTAAGTACCCCGATCACTTTTCCTTTTACATGAAGAGGCACACAGAGCAGGGATACCAGTTCCTCTTTTTTAGCTATATCATGGTACTTATAATTTTTATCCTCAAGGATATTATATATCGCCATAGGCTTGTTCTCTAAAGCTACCCTGCCTGCAATTCCCTCTCCCAGCTTAAGGGGATTTTTATTAATATATTCCTTGCTGATACTCTGAGTAGCTTTTATAGTGAGCTCTTTCTTCTTGGAATCAAGGAGCATCAGTGAGCAGATCTTCGATCCCATAACTTCCGCGGTAACCGTAACTATAAGTTTTAAAACATCCTCAAGGTACAAATCAGAGGTTACCGCTTCGCTTATTTTGGATAAAGCCTCTATGATATCTTTTGTATTTTCTAACTTTTTATTCTCACTATTCATCTTTATTAAATATTCATTATTAAATCAAGGGTTTAAGAAACTTATTATATTATATAAGACTTAAAAAATTGAATAAAGGCTCTATTTTAAAAATATAGTAACCTCTGGAAGTATTTACAAAAGATAGTAATATGGGTAAAATCTTAATCTGCGGCGCATTCGTCTAGTGGTTAGGACATAGCCCTCTCAAGGCTAAAACAGGGGTTCAAGTCCCCTATGCGCTACCATATTAATACTTATATTAAAACATTAATATAGTAATTTATATGTAAATT
>CAZLEB010000056.1:0-8386 GCA_964558475.1 uncultured Actinomycetota bacterium | reverse complement strand
TAACCGGAAATTTATCCATAGCAGTGGAGCAAATTGATGAATCCAAGACTTTTGAGGCACAGGAAATAAATAAAGTCTATTTAGATATAGTAAGTACGGATATCAATATTATTTCCACAAATGAAGAAGAGATTAGAGTGCATTTTTATGGTGAGGTTTCCACAAATAAAAAAATGGAGTCGCCGTCTCTATTAGCTTACCAGTCCGGCGATGAACTGCGTATAGAAATTATTCAGCCAAAAACGATTTTAATAGGAATTAGCATATGGAGAACAAAGCTGGATATATATATACCGCAGGATTCAATAGAAACCTTAAAAATGGACACAGTATCGTCTGATGCCAGTATAAGTGATTTAAAGCTAAATGAAATTAATTTCAAAACTGTATCGGGTGATTTTAAAGGCGAATCACTGTTTGCCAGTGAATTAAAATTGGGTTTGACCTCGGGGGATATTAACCTGAAAGATTATACAGGAAATATAGATGTCAATACTATATCCGGAGATGTGGTGTTGGAGGATGGAAGTCAGAATAATAATATTGGAGTTGTTACCGTTTCCGGTGATATTTATGTAGAGCAGGAAGATTCAAGCAGTATGAATATTAGAACCACCTCCGGGGATATTGGTATTAGTTTTTCTGAAGATGTCCAGTTTTATCTAAAAGCAAAAACTGTATCAGGAGATATTGAAAACAGATTTCCGATTAAGATAACTTCTTCAAGCAGGAGAGATCTTGAAGGAATAGTTGGAAGTGATGAGAAAGAAATTAATGTAAGCACTATTTCAGGCGATATTAATATAAGTTATTAACCTGGAGAATTAATAAAATATTTAAAAAAGGAGAAAAAATGAATAGCATAAGTAAAAAAAGTCAGATTAAAAAAGTAATCAAGGTGGCTGTAATAATTGCGGTTATAAGCGTTTTAGCTATCTTTGCAGCCTCATGTAAATGGACCATAGGATTGGTCAGGGGATCCGGGGATGTTGATACAGAAGAAAGAGATGTATCAGGTTTTAGTAAGGTATATCTTTCTGGAGTCGGGAATTTAATTATCACTCAGGGAGAAAAGGAGTCGCTGGTGATAGAAGCTGACGATAATATAATTCCACTTATTAGTACAGATGTTTTTGGAAATAAGCTAAATATCAATATTGCGAGAGGTTATAGCTTTATACCCACTGTAAAAATAAAGTATTATCTGACAGTAATAGATCTGGACAGCATTTCCATAAGCGGAGCCGGAGATATTAATTGCGATGATTTAAGCACGGACAAATTAGAATTTAATATCAGCGGTGCTGGAGATATAGATTGTAATATCAGTGCTGAAAGTGTTGAAATCACTTCATCGGGAGCTGGAGATATCAATTTAACGGGAAAAGTTGACAGCCAGGATATAGATATAAGCGGTGTAGGGAAATACAACGCAGAGGAACTTGAAAGCAGACAGTGCAGGATTAGTGTTTCAGGTGCAGGGACTGCTACAGTTAATGTTAGTGAAGAACTTGATGTTGAAATTAGTGGAGTGGGAAATGTATATTATGTTGGGAACCCACATGTAACACAGAATATTTCAGGGCTCGGCAGTATTAAAAGCATTGATTGAAACTAAAGAATTTGATAAAAAGAGAAAATATGATATTTCGGGATAGCTAAAATTAATATTAAAATTGATAAAAATGGAGCAAAAAATGGCAGAAATAAATGAAAAAGAATTAAAAGAAGGGAAAAGACAGCTGGAAGGAGTATTGATACTATGCTGGGTAATGGCTATTCTTACAGGACTGGCCATCTTTTCCGGATTTAGCTGGGGCTGGGGTCCTATAGGTTTTGTTACACACTATTTAGATGAGCCGTTCACTATGTTTGCGGCTACAGATGTTATTAGAAATGTAGCAAGTTTTCCTTTCAGAATGGTTTATTCTTTGATTGTTCCGGCATTATATATAGCAGAGTTGATTGGTATTTACCAGAGAAAATCTTTTGCAGTTCCTCTCGGCAGGGCAGTTTTAGTAGTGACAATGGTGTTCTTTTTCCCTGTTGGTACTATAATAGGGGCAATTCTGTGGAAGAGGTTCAATCATCCTCTTTCAAAGGGGTATTTGAATTATGAGAGTTAATTCTAGGTGGTAAATTGGCTTAATTATAAAAATTATAAAAACAGAGAAAGGATACGAAAATGGTTGAAACAAAAGTGGATGAAGAAAAATATAAAATGGCCAAAAGAAGAGTCGAGGAGATTAAGGGTTTTTACGGACACCTGTTTGCATACATAGGTGTAAATGTAGTATTGATAATAATTAACCTGGTTACAAATCCTTTTAGCATATGGTTTTACTGGGTAACGGTTTTCTGGGGAATAGGTGTTTTCTGGCACGCTATGGGAGTTTTTGTGTTCAGTAAATTTACAGGAGTTAGCTGGGAGAAAAAGAAGATAAACGAGATAATGGAAGAAATGGATAAGAAAAAGGAATAATCTTAATATTTTATACTTCTTTAGAAGGTTTACATAACAGAGGGATCAATTAATTGACCCCTCTGTCTTATTTATAGAAAGATTCAAATTGTAAATATGTAACTATAAACTGTTAAGCATAATCCTGGAAATAGAAAAAGGTCCAATGATATGATATTGTAAGCAGCAGATGAGGGTGAGTAATATTTATGGAAATTAAAATTCGTAGAACTGAACTAAAAGATAAACCCTGGATTAAAAAACTTATCGAAACGCAGTGGGGAAGTGACTTTATTGTGACCAGGGGCAGAAAATATTATTATGATAAGCTCGAAGGCTTTATCGCAGAGACTAAAGGTATAAATAGAGGCTTGATTACTTTTAGGGTAGAAGACAGGGAGATAGAGGTAATAAGCCTGGATAGCCTGTTGGAAAGAAAAGGGGTAGGTACTGAACTGATAAATAAAGTCATAGAGTTTGCAGTAGAGGTAAAAGCTAGAAGAGTCTGGCTAATAACCACAAATGATAATGTAGATGCAATTAAGTTTTATCAAAAAAGAGGTTTCAGAATAATAAGAATACATACGGGAGCAATTGACTTATCCAGAAAATTGAAACCATCTATACCGGCGGTAGGAAATTATGGTATTCCTATCAGGGACGAGATTGAGCTGGAAATGAAACTAAAAAATAAGTCTTAATCTATAGTATGCAAGGAAAGTTAAAAGTAGCAGTAAAAATAATAATAATATCAGTGATATTTATTATTTTTATTATCCCTGTAAATATGTTGAGGGCCGAAATATATACGGATTATTTAGATTTTGACCCATCCAGATATTGGAAGATAGAGTCCGGAACCCAAAAAGCTGTATATTTAACCGGATATAATATTGGCGATATGGAAAAAAGGAAGGAAATATATAAATTGATCCAGGAAACTGAACTTAATAGTATTGTATTCGATGTAAAGGATGACTGGGGTTATATTGACTTTGAGACTGATGTAGAATTAGCCAGAGAAATTGGCGCAGAGAAAAATTACTATGATATAGATACATTGATAGAAGAAATGAATACAAGGAGAATTTACGGCATTGCAAGGTTTGTTGTTTTTAAGGATAGTATTTTGCCAAAATCCAGACCGGAAATGGCAATTAAAGATTCGAGAAATGGAAAACCGCTTCGTCTGGAAGGATCTTATTGGCCTGATATTTATTGTGAAGAAGTCTGGGATTATTATATAGAAATTATAAAGGAGCTTGCCTTAAAAGGAGTTAGAGAGATTCAATTTGATTATATTAGAGCGCCGGCCAGAGGGAACATAGTTTATGCGAAATATTCTTATAATACTGGTGATAATACCAAGATCTGGGCTATAACTAATTTTTTAAAAAAAGTAAGGGAAGAAACCAGAAATTATGATATAAAAATATCTGCAGATGTTTTTGGATGGACTTTTATAGCAAATGATGACCAGGGTATAGGACAGCTGCTTGAAGAGATAGCGCCATATCTGGATTATATATATCCTATGCCATATCCGTCTCATTATTCTACAAATTTTTTAGGATATGAGCTTCCTGAGGAGCATCCATATGAAGTTGTAAGTTATACCCTGAAAAAGGGCCTGGCAAGAATAGATAGTACAGAGTGTATGGTTATTCCATGGATACAGGCATTTAGTATGAAGGTGAAATATACTGAAAAGGAAATCCTTGGGCAGATTAAAGCGGCAGAAGATCTGGGAATAGAAGGATTCTTGTTCTGGAATGCGGTAAATAAATATAAGACTGTGGAAAAGGCGTTAAATATCAGGGATAATGAGTAATAATTTAATTGTTATAGGTTCACTTTTAAATTTCAAGGAGGAATTTTATGGAAATTCAGGAAAATTTTAAATATGGGGGGTGGAAAAACTGTGTCCGCCTTATCAATGGAGAAGTAGAATTAATAATTACCACCGATGTGGGACCCAGAATTATCCGGTTTGCATTTATAGGGGATCAGAATCTTTTTGGAGAGGTTAAACAGCAGCAGGGAAAAACCGGCGGAGACGAATGGTTATTATATGGAGGTCATAGACTCTGGCATGCACCTGAAGCTAAGCCCCGTACATATTTTCCTGATAATAATCCTGTGGATTACCACTGGGACGGGAAAACCCTAAAGCTCATCCAGAGTATTGAAAATACAACCGGTATTCAGAAGGAAATAGAGATAACCCCGGCTTCAGGTAAAAGTAGCATCAGAGTATTGCATAGATTAATTAATAGAAATCTTTGGGAGATAGAGATTGCCCCCTGGGCACTTTCAGTGATGGCACAGGGTGGAAGGGCTATAGTGCCACAGGAACCTTACCGGACAGGAGAAGAAAATCTTCTTCCAGCGCGGCCCCTGGTTCTCTGGTCTTATACCAAAATGAAAGATCCCAGATTTATCTGGGGTACCAGATTTATACAGGTGAAGCAGGATCCAGGCGCAAAGACTTATCAGAAAATTGGAGTTTTGAATACGCTTGGATGGGCAGCCTATTACCTTAACGGGCAGCTTTTTATAAAAAGGTATAATTATAGTCCGGGAGCCCGTTATCCTGATTTTGGAGTAAATACAGAAGTCTATATCAACCCGGATATACTGGAAATCGAGACACTTGGCAGAATGGAAAAATTACCTCCTGAAGGGTTTGCCGAACATGTTGAAAACTGGTTTTTATTTAAAGCCACACTGGATGAGGATGAAGAATTCCTGGAAGACAAATTAATCCCTATAATACAGAATACAGATATAAAAATTTGAAGGTTTGCCGGTTTTAATGATTTAGACTGCTACAAAAAGGTATGAATTATTAGTGGAGACTGTTATAGTCTCTTACTACCTTTACTATTTCTTTTATATGTTCAGGTGTGCTTCCGCAGCATCCTCCCACTATTGATGGTTTATAAGGAAGAAATTTAGCGATATTGGAAGCCATAATTTCCGGGGTTTCATTATATGTAGTTTTGCCATTTACCAGTACAGGAAGTCCTGCATTGGGCTGAAAGATAAGCCTGGCATCTGCATCAGCTTCTCTCATTTTTTTAACCACATTCAACATTGCACCAGAGCCAACGCTGCAGTTTGCTCCTACAATGTCACTGCTGGCATTGATTAAAACTTCTACCACATCTTCTGCTTTGTTGCCCATCAGGGTTACTCCATTTTCACCAAAGGTAAGACTGCAGGCAATGGGTATATCTTTTGATATTTTTCTTATTGCTTTTACTGCAGCTAAAGCTTCATTTAAATCCATTATAGTTTGAATAGCTATAAGGTCTACTTTTCCTATTAATGCATCCGCCTGTTTTGAAAAAGCGTCCAGTGCTTCTTCATATTTTAAGGGACCAAACGGATCCAGCAGTTTACCAAGAGGTCCTATATCTCCGGCAATAAAAATAGGTTTATGATCACCGGATCTGGTTCTATAGAGGTCTATTGCTTCCCTTACTGCGCCTACCGCATTATCATTTATCTTCTTTATTTCATGTTGAAGTCCGTGAAATTCCAGTTTAATTGGAGTGGAATTCAAAGTATTGGTAATAATAATATCAGAACCGGCTTCAAGATAGCCCAAATGGATATCTATAATTTTTTTTATCTGGCTGCTGTCCAGATTCAGTGAATCGGGCAGCGCAGAAATGCCGGCTGCAATCAGGGTTGCTCCCATAGAGCCATCACAGACAAGAATTTTTTTATCCAGAATGCCGAAAAGTTCTTTTTTATTGACATTACTTCTTATCATTTATTTCTTCTTTGCCATCTGGTTTTTTTTAGCATTTTCTTATGCTTTTTCTTTCTCATTTTTCTTCTTCTCTTTTTAATAACCGAGCTCATAGTGCTTCCTTATTGGTCAGTATCTTTATAAAATATTTTCAAAATTTTAAAAATTGTCCTTACGCCAGGTATGCTATTATACCAAAAATAATTATGTTATTGTATTAATAACTTTAAAAAATTTTTATGGAGAACCGGAATGTTTTTAGGTAGACAGCTGTAAAATATTATTTTCTTTAACTTAAGAGCGGTAATTTTTTACAGGCACCCTTCATATATTTTTGGTAAAGAAATATTTTAATATGAATTTCTATTGACATACAATATATAGTATATTAGTATATTTAATACACAATATAATGAACTGATTAAATCTTCTGAGAGAGTATATAATATATATTCACAAAGGTAAAAATAATTAGAAAGTTGATTTTCCAGGGTTTAATATTCTTTCTATTATAGAAGTCAGGTATCAAAGTAAGAAATGTTTTAAAAAGGTTATTTTGACTTACTAAATTATTAATTTTAATTTCTGAAGGTATTAGTAAATGAAAGATATTAAAAAATCCCAGAATAAAAAAAGTCAGGATGATTATTACCTCAAAAAAGAAATTAATTTATCTGAAAATGCGATAAAGGTTCTGGAGAGAAGGTATTTAAAAAGAGATGAAGAGGGAGTCCTGCTTGAAAAGCCCAGGGATATGTTTATAAGGGTTGCCAGAAACATTGCTTCTGCGGAAAAGAAGTATGGTAAATCAAAAGAAGAAATAGGAGAGATAGAAAAGCAGTTTTTTGATATTATGACAGACCTTGATTTTCTTCCGAATTCCCCAACCCTTATGAATGCCGGTAAAGAGCTCCAGCAGCTGGCGGCCTGTTTTGTTCTCCCGGTAGGCGATTCGATGAATGAAATTTTTGAAGCGCTGAAGGAGACCGCGCTGATTCAGAAATCCGGTGGAGGAGTAGGGTATTCGTTTTCCAAAATAAGGCCAAAAAATGATGTAGTCCTTTCTACCAAAGGTGTTTCAAGTGGGCCCATATCTTTTATGACTGTTTTTAATGCGGCAACCGATACTATAAAGCAGGGCGGAACCAGAAGAGGCGCAAATATGGGAATACTTAGAGTGGATCACCCCGATATTCTGGATTTTATTACATCAAAAGACGATAATGAAAAACTAACCAACTTTAATATTTCCGTGGGAGTGACTGAAAAATTTATGAGAGCAGTCGAAAATAATGATGAGTATGAAATTATTAATCCCAGAACAAAAGAAGTAGTAGATAGGTATAGCGCAAAGGAAGTATTTGGTAAAATCGTCGAGCATGCCTGGAAGAATGGCGACCCCGGTATTATATTTCTGGAAAGGTTGAACAAAGATAATCCAACCCCAAACCTGGGGCAAATAGAGAGCACCAATCCCTGTATTTCAGGCGAGACTCTGATTTCCACAGACAGGGGATTTATTAAAGCCAGAGATTTGTGTAAGAGAATTGAAACCGGTGATGATATAAAAATACTTTTCGACAGGAGAGCTCTGGAATATAAGATTTCAAAGAAATTTACAGATAAAAATTTAGATATTTTAGAGAGCGGAAATATAAAATCATGGAATAGGGGTAAAAAAGATACCTACAAACTGGTTACCCATTCAGGTTATGAACTCGAAGCTACTGCTGAACATAAAGTACTGACTGTCAATGGGTATAAAAAGCTTATCGAACTTACCAAAGATGACGAGGTTTTGATTAATCCAAAAGTATTTGTTAATGAAAATTTTAATAAACTGAATGTCCATAATAAACAATATGTAGAAAATTTATCTTTTGCAGAAAACGATTATAAAGGAAATCAAAACAAAATAGTTGCTCTTTTAGAAAGGGAAAAACTTTCTTCTGATAATTACTATAATAAATTCATTGATAAGGTGGAAGAGATAAAATATACGGGTAAGAAGGAAGTTTTTGACTTCAATGAACCTATAAGTAACTCCTATATTGCTAATGGAATTGTGGTTAGAAACTGTGGAGAGCAGCCCCTGCTCCCTTACGAGGCATGCAATCTGGGATCCATAAATCTGGCACACATGGTAAAAGAGGAAGAGGGTATAA
>CAZLEB010000055.1:0-8437 GCA_964558475.1 uncultured Actinomycetota bacterium | reverse complement strand
TTGGCAGTGCAGAAATAATAAAAAAGTTGATCAAAAATTATCAGAAAAAATTGATTACAGTTCGGTTCTAATAGAGCTGCTTGCCAAAAGAAATATAATTACTGAAGAAGAAATAGTATCTTTCCTTAATCCCAGCTTAAAGAATTTACATGATTCTCTGAAACTCCCGGGTATTAGAAAAGGCATTAAAAGAATAAAAGAAGTAATTAATAAAAAAGAGAATGTATTAATATTCGGAGATTATGATGCGGACGGGGTTATAAGCGCCTCGCTTATGTATAAATTCTTAAAGAAATTGGACTTAAATGTGGAGGTTTATATTCCTGACCGGTTTAATGAAGGTTATGATTTAAACCTTGATTTTTTTAAAAAAATCTCCATGCAGGGTAAGTATGATTTAATAATATGTGTGGATTGCGGTACAAATAGTGTGGAAGTTCAGAAATTTATTCAAAATAATCCGGGACCTGATGTAATAGTCTGTGATCATCACAACCATTCGGCCGATTTTGATGTAAAGCAGGGCAGTTATATAATAATCAATCCCATGCTCAAAGGTTCCAGATATCCTTTCAAATATTTGAGTGGTGCCGGTGTTACATTTAAATTTATTATAGCTGTCCTGAGGGAACTGGAAGATAGTCATAAGAAAAAATTTGCAGATAACTATCTGACAACTCTTCTGGATCTGGTTGCCATATCAACTATTGCAGATTTAATGCCTCTGGTTGATGAGAACCGTATTATGGTAAAAAAAGGTCTCAAAATGCTTCAAAAAACTATAAATCCCGGACTTAAAAAAATGATAAATATGGTGGTGAAGAACAAGGAAAATATAAATGAGCATGACATAGGATTTATTATAGCTCCCAGACTTAACGCGGCTGGCAGAATTAAAAATGCAGAGAGTAGCTTTGATCTTTTAATCAAAGAAGGAGATATTCTGGATGAAATAGTAAGCGATCTCAATCTATTTAATACACAGAGACAGAGTATTCAGAAAGATATATTAAGTGAAATAATGGAGAATAATGATTTTAATAAAATCATCACAAAAAAGAAAATATTTATAGATAAATCAAAAGACTGGAATGAGGGGGTGCTTGGAATAGTAGCATCTGATATTGTAAAAAGATTTAATATTCCGGCTATTTTATTTAGAGAATCGGAAGGTAAACTTAAGGGTTCAGGCAGGAGTACTGATAAATTTGATTTATACGGCAATCTGATTTCCTGCAGTAATTTATTTAATAGTTTTGGAGGGCATAGGGCGGCCTGCGGTATAAGTATGGATGTTTTGAATTTTGATGCTTTTTACCAGAAGATGGTAGAAATTGTAGATAAAAATTTTAAGATCAGTGATACTGAGAAAAAAAATATTTATGACCTTGAACTGGACTTCAAGGATATAAGTAAAAAAATTTTAAGAGAAATTAATATGCTAAGGCCCTTTGGAGCCGGAAACCCCAAGCCCGGTTTTGTGACTGGAAACTGCGTTATAATGGACTTTTGCTATTTAATGGAAGAAAAGCATGTGAAATTAAAGCTAAGACAATCCGGTATTATAATTGATGCTATAATATTCGGAGTGGAAGAAAAAATGAAAGAAAAAATAATAAAAGGCAATAAGGTTAATATATTATACAAAATTGAAGAAAATATATGGGGCGATTTTAAGAAAGTACAGCTGGTTATATCGGACTTATTTTAGAGAAGCTGAAAATGTTTTATAATAATATTAATTTTTAATATAAAAAGAAAGATGAATTTGAAACTGAGCAGTCACATAAAGGATATTGATACCGATCTTATATATAAAAAGCTAATAAAAAAAGTAAAGGCTTATAATCCTGACATAGATGAGCAGTTATTTCACAAGGCCTACCAGACTTCAAAAAAATATCATCAAAACCAGTACAGGAAATCAGGTGAGCCTTTTGTAGTTCATCCACTCGAGGTAGCCGGAATTCTTGCGGATATCGAATTGGACGAGGTATCTATTGTATCTGCAATTTTACATGATGTGATAGAAGATACGGATTATAGTCTGGAAATGGCTAAAAAAGAATTCGGGCAAAAAACTGCCAATATTATAAATGGAGTTACAAAATTAGATAAAATAGTTTTTGACAGTAAAGAAGAGCAGCAGGTAAGCAATATAAGAAAAATGATAATTGCGATGTCTGAAGATGTAAGAATAATATTAGTAAAACTTGCCGATAGGCTTCATAATATGCGGACATTATACCCGTTGGACGAGGAAAAAAGACGTATGATTTCAGTTGAAACTCTGGAAGTCTATGCCCCAATTGCTCACAGGTTAGGGATATATCAAATAAAATCAGAATTGGAGGATTTAAGTTTCAGATATCTTTACCCCAGGGAGCACGGGAAAATAAAGAATATGTTCGATGAGAAGCTGGAAGAAAGAAAGTCATTGATCGACGAGGCCATAAAAATAGTGAGTAAAAAAATAAAGGAAGTAAAGATTCCTGTTGATATAAGCGGAAGAATTAAAACTTATTACAGTGTTTATAATAAAATTACAAAACAAAACAGAAAGTTCGAAGACATTTATGACATAGTTGCAATAAGAATTATAGTGAACGATGTAAAAAGTTGCTATGCTGTCCTGGGAATAATACATTCATTATGGAAACCTGTACCTGGAAGATTTAAAGACTTTATAGCTAATCCTAAATTCAATATGTATCAATCTTTACACACTACGGTTATCGGAATAAAGGGCAAACCTCTGGAAATACAGATAAGAACATTTGAAATGCATAAATTCGCCGAGTATGGTATTGCGGCACATTATAAATATAAAGAGGGTAAATTTAAAAAACTCAGTGAATTTGATAAAAGAGTAGCCTGGATCAGGCAAATACTGGACTGGCAAAAGGAACTTAAGGATCCCCAGGATTATATGGAATCATTGAAACTTGATTTATTCGAAGAAGAAGTGTTTGTATTTACTCCAAAGGGCAAAGTGGTAAATCTGCCCAGAGGAGCTACTACTATTGATTTTGCTTATCAGATACATACTGATGTGGGACACAATATAATAGGTTCTAAGATAAATGGAAATATGGTTCCCATAGAGACTGTTCTGGAAAATGGTGAGATTGTAGAAATAATAGTCTCGAGAACAAAGAAAGGACCCAGCAGAGACTGGCTTAATGTGGTTAAAACTTCAAGAGCACGCAATAAGATAAAACAGTGGTTCAGTAAAGAGCAGAGACAGGAGACATATAATACAGGCAGGGATATAATGTTAAAAGTTTTAAGAAAAAACAGCCTTTCCTTTAAAAGTGTGCCAATGGAGATCTTTAATGAAGTAGCGAATGATATGAATTTTGGAAAGGCGGAAACTCTTTTCAGGAGTATTGGTTCCCATAAAGTATCGGCACACCAGGTCTTTACAAGGATAGTTAAAAAAATAAGCCAGAAAGAACCTAAGAAAGAGCTGACTATTGAAGATATACACAGAAAAGAAGCCGAGGAAAAAGAAAGCAGCGGTATTAAGGCAAAAGGTATGGAAGAAGTCCTGGTGACTATTGCAAAATGCTGCAATCCGGTACCAGGAGATAATATTGTGGGTTATATAACAAGAGGTAAAGGAATTTCAGTTCACAGGATTGATTGTAATAATGTTAATACTTTAATGAGTTCAGAAGAGCAGAGATTTATCGAGGTTTATTGGGATAAAAAGGCTCCTTATAAATTTAATGCCGAAATACAGATCGAAGCTCTGGACAGAACCAAACTGCTTAGAGATATTACCAACGCCATAAGTGAATATGACTTAAATATACTCAGGGCAAATTCTTTAAGGATAGATAAGAGCGGTCATGTTAAATTTAGATTTTTAATAGAAATTAGCAATAAATATATTCTAAAAGATGTTATTAACAATATAAAACAGATAGACTCGGTTTACGATGCTTTTAGGGTATTACCTAGAAAGTAAAGACCGTTTTGAAGTTAAAAAGATTGGAATTAGGATTTTTTAAAGTTAATTGTTATATATTGTCTCTGGCGAGTGTTAATATAATAATAGATCCCGGTGCGGATTTTGATATTATTCATAAAAATCTTGAAGAAGATAATATAAAACCAGACTTTATATTAAACACACATGGGCACTATGATCATATAGGTGCGGTTAAAGATATGATTTCAAGTTATAGAATTCCATTTTATATTCATGAGCTGGAAGAATCGATTATTAAAGATCCTGAGAAGAATTTTTCTTCATTTTTCGGAGAAAATGAATTATCATTAGAAACTTATAATTTAATAAAAAATACCGATTATAGTTATTTTGCTGACCTGGGTGTCGAAATTATTAATGTTCCGGGACATACTCCCGGGAGTATAATGTTTAAAACAGACAATGTTCTTTTTACAGGTGACCTGCTTTTTAAAGGTGCAATAGGACGCACTGATTTGCCAGGAGGGAATATGGCGCAGATGAAAAAATCACTGGCTAAAATAAAGAAAATGGACAGGCAGCTTATAATATATCCAGGTCATGGCGAGATCAGCAGTCTTGAATGTGAGATGGAATCGAATTATTATCTCGGAGATTATTTTTTAAGAGAAGATAATCAGAAGGAAAAGGGTGATTTACTTTGAAATGGAGTTCTCCCAGAGGCACAACCGATATTTATGGTGAAGATATAGATTATAGAAATTATATTATAAATACTGCCAGGAAAATATTCGAAGTATTTAATTACAGCGAGATAATTACACCAACATTTGAATATACCCAGGTTTTCAGCAGGGGTATTGGTGAAAGCACTGATATTGTAAAAAAAGAAATGTTCACCTTTCCGGATAAAAAAGGAAGATCGCTGACGCTGAGGCCCGAAGGTACTGCATCAATTACAAGGGCTGTCATTGAAAATAAAATGTACTGTGGAAATATGCCATTAAAACTTTTTTATATCGGTAATATGTTCAGATATGAAAGGCCTCAGAAGGGAAGAATGAGGGAATTCTGGCAGCTGGGAATAGAAGCTATTGGTACAGACAACCCGTTTATAGATGCCGAGATTATCTGGATCTTGAATCTGTTTTTTAAAAAATTGGGATTTAAAAAATTAGTGTTCAAAGTAAATAGTATTGGCTGCAGTATATGCAGAAATAAGTATCTCACGGATTTTAAAAAATATCTAAAGCCTGAAATAAAAAAGTTATGCAATGAATGCCAGAACAGGTTTAAAAATAATCCTTTAAGGATCTTTGACTGTAAAAGAAATAGCTGCAGGAGTATTTTAACCGGAATGCCAGAAATGTCTTCTTATTTATGCTCTGAATGTGAGAAGAATTTTAAAGAAGTTTTAAAATGTCTAAAAATTCTTAAAATAAAGTACAGGACCGATAAAAATCTGGTAAGGGGTTTTGATTATTATACTAGAACTATATTTGAAGTAATATCCGAAGATCTGCAGAGTGCGCAGAATGCGCTGGGCGGTGGGGGAAGGTATGATAATTTAATGAATGAGTTAGGTGGTCCGGATATTCCCGCTACAGGGTTTGCAGTGGGAATTGATAGGACCATGATGCTTATGAAGCAGTTAAATTTGAAATTTAAAAAAACAGGTAAAAAATCAAGAGTATACCTCATAGCAATGAATAGGGATTATCAGATTTATTCTCTGAACATTCTAAAATATCTTAGAGAAATGGAAGTAGTCTGTGATATTAATTTTGAAAAAAGAAGCTTAAAAAAAGAGATAAAATGGGCTAAAGAAAATAATTATGATTTTATTATTATAGTTGGCGGGGATGAAATTGAGACCGGAAATCTGACTATAAAGGATATTAAAAAGTTCAAGCAATACAAAGTTGATTGGATAAATAAAAAGGAAAAAATCATGGATATTATAGGAGCGAAAAATTATGACTGATTCTGTTTTTAAGACCGGGATGAGAACTAATTTATGTGGAGAGATTAATAAAGAATTTAAAGGCAGGGAAGTCACTTTAAGCGGATGGGTTAACAAAAGAAGGGATCACGGTAAATTAATTTTTCTGGACCTGAGGGATTTTTCCGGGATCGTACAATTGATTTTTAATCCAAATATAAATAAAAATTCTTATAACACAGCTAAGGATATACGTAGTGAATATGTTATCAGAATAAATGGCAAAGTCAGAATGAGATCAAAGGATACCGTTAATCCTTCCATTCCAACCGGCGAGATAGAAATAGTAGTAAAAGATATCATAATATTAGGTAGGTCAAAAACACCTCCTTTTATGCTTGAAGATAGAAATAAAATCGAAGAGAATACAAGGCTGAAATACAGATATATTGATTTAAGAACCAGGCAGATGCAGGAAAACATCAGATTGAGGCATAATATAGCAGAAGCAACAAGGAAATATTTTAATTCTAAAGGTTTTCTGGAGATAGAAACTCCGATAATGGCAAAAAGTACTCCGGAGGGTGCCAGGGATTTTTTGGTACCTTCAAGAATGAATCCGGGTAAATTTTATGCTCTTCCACAATCACCACAACTTTTTAAGCAGATCTTAATGTTCTCCGGATTTGACAGATGCTATCAGATTGCAAGATGTTTCAGGGATGAAGACTTACGAGCAGACAGGCAGCCGGAATTTACGCAAATAGATCTGGAAATGTCTTTTGTAGAGGTAAATGACATAATAGGAATAATAGAAGGATTATTTTCTTATATCTTTAAGGAGATATTTAATAAAAAATTAAAGTTTCCTTTTAAAAGAATTAAGTGGAAAGATAGTATGGAAATCTATGGTACGGATAAACCTGATTTAAGATTTAGTCTCACAATCAAAGATATTTCGAATGTATTTAAAAAAAGTGAAATTAAAATTTTTAAGGATATTCTTAAAAATAATGATGGATGTATAAAAAGCATAGTAATTGATGATTCATCAAATCTTACCAGAAAAGAACTGGACGACCTTGTAGAGATAGCAAAAAATAATGGTGCAGGAGGACTGGCCTGGATTAAGGTTGATGAGAATATGGATTTTCAATCTCCTATAGCAAAATACCTGTCTGATGCTGAAAAAAAAGATTTAATTAAAACTTTAAGCTTGAAGAAAAAAAATCTAATATTAGTTGTTGCCGATAAATTTTTAATAACATGTCAGACTCTGGGTATCATAAGGAAATACCTTGCAGAAAAATTAAAATTGATAAATCAAGACGAATTTAATTTTGTATGGGTATATGAATTTCCCTTATTTGAGTGGAATGAGAATGAAAAAAGGATAACTTCGGTTAATCATCCCTTTACAAAACCTGACGAAAATACTGCCGGTTACCTGGATACTGACCCTTTGAAAGTCAATTCACAGACTTATGACGTTATATTAAATGGCGTAGAACTAGGAGGAGGTTCTTTAAGAATTAATGATGCCAGCCTGCAGAAAAAGATATTTAAAATACTTAATATAGATGAGCAAAGGATTGAAGAAAATTTCGGATTCTTCATAAAAGCTATGGAATACGGTGTTCCACCTCATGGAGGTATAGGTCTGGGATTCGATAGGTTGGTCATGCTTTTGGGTAAATTGAACAATATAAGAGAAGTAATAGCCTTTCCCAAAACTCAATCAGCTGTATGTATGCTTACAGGTTCGCCTTCAAATGTTACAGACGAGCAGTTAAGAGAAGTGTCCATCAATGTAATAGAAGAAGATAAATAATAATTGGTTATAAAAATTTATAAATTATTTAAAAATTAATTGAAAAACCTTGTTTTATATTAATTTGAAAAAAGAATAAACATAATCGTCCATAAAATAAGGTAAAATCTAGCTTTATTGAATAAACTATTTAATTATGATAACATCATTTTGGGTACTCTGTTTATATCGTAACTAAAGTTAAATTTTTGTGCCAACAAATTTACATTGGAAGCTCAAACTTTGGCTGTAGCATAAATGCCCACATTATTGTGGGACTTATAAAACAGACAGGAGGGCATCCACCTGCTGAGCGCAGGGCGCAAAAAACTTCCTCTGGTTACGACTAACTGGAGTATCCATTTTATTATCAAACATTAATTCTTGTTTAATTTTTATGGATATAAGAAAGATATTTTTGGAATATTTTGGTAAAAATAGCCATTTAGTATTGCCTTCATCAAGCCTCATACCACAGGATGATCCAAGTGTGCTTTTAACTACTGCTGGAATGCAGCAATTTAAATCATATTATTTAGGAATAAAAAAACCTCCCGGTAAAAGAATTGCTACAATACAGAAATGTTTTAGAACAAGTGATATTGATAGGGTGGGTTATACAGACAAACATCTTACATTTTTTGAGATGCTGGGCAATTTTTCCTTCGGAGATTACTTTAAGAAAGAAGCAATAGAATATTCTCTTGATTTCCTTTTGAATACTTTAAAAATTCCTATTGGTAAATTA
>CAZLEB010000054.1:0-8546 GCA_964558475.1 uncultured Actinomycetota bacterium | reverse complement strand
TTTCTTTACTATCCATAATAGCATTAAAATGATTTTAGGAACACGTATTCTAACACGTTTTCTAATATAACATCTTTCTTTTTTATAGTCAAGCATCTGACATACTTTTTGTTGTTGTTCAGTGATGTTGTCATCTCTAATCTGTTCAGGGAAAATGTCACCTATGAATACAAGAGAGGAAATATATCACATGACAGCAAAAGAGATGGCAAATTAAAATTAGCAGAGAGACTATCAGCAGGAGAGATTAGAGTTAAGGAGCAGCAGATGGTGAAGTAAAAGATCTGGTAGTAGAACTTAAGATAAGAAAATACTCTGGCACCAATTTCAGCCACTTTACAGAGCTACTTGAAGAAAAAGAGGAGCTGGCTGCGCCTATTAGACGAAGCTCGAACCTATTTCGAGAAAAAAGCCTTTTCTTGAGAAAAAAGATTCACAAATCTCAGTGCACTTCTGTTAATAATAACCAGCCGGTTGGCAAAAATTCCCTCCTCCGGACCCCTTTCCTTTTTGCCTGCCGGTTGATTTATAAGAATTTGCTTCTGGATCACCAAAGTATAAAGCATGAATAATAAACACAAAAGTCCAATACTGAAGGTATTAAAAATAGAAAAAATAGAAAATTTGGAGCAGACAGTAAACAGAAGGCAAAAACAAACAATTTATGGTTATCTACGATGTGTAATAATATATCAAAAAGACTAACTATTTTATAATTCTGGTTTTTATTAAATCTTTATACCAAAATGCGCTTTTTTTCAGTATCCTCTCTTGCGTTTTATAATCTACATAGATAATTCCAAATCTCTTTGAGTATCCATACTGCCATTCAAAGTTATCTATTAGAGACCATAAAAAATATCCTCTTATATCCATTCCTTTTTGATTTAATCTGGCAACTTTTAATAAGTGTCTCTTTAGGTAATCTATTCGTTTAATATCACGTACTTCTCCTCTTCTGGATAGCCTGTCATCAAATGCGGCGCCATTCTCTGTAATATAAATTGGTATTTTTGTATACTCATCTCTTAGTCTCAATATAAGATCATATAAGGCTTCTGGTACTATTTCCCAGTCCATTTCGGTTCTGGCAAAATTACCGTGAACTTTTTTAAACTTCAGGTCTGAATCCTGTGAAAATTTTATTAACTCACGCGTATAATAATTTATCCCTAAAAAATCATTTTTAACTGATATTTTTTGTAAGTCACCATCTTCTACAAAATTAAAATCAGCTATTATTTCTTTATATATTTCTTTCATGTCTTCAGGATAAGAGGCTTTAAAAACAGGGTCTAAAAACCATCTATTAAAATGACTATCAGATATAGAAGCTGCTTTTATATCCTCTTTAGATTTAGTTGCAGGATACATGGGTATTAAATTAATAGTTATTCCAATTTCTCTATTTTTAAAGTTAAATTTTCTAAATTCTTCCACTGTATACCCATGCGATAATAAAATATGATGTGCCGCTATCAGGGCTTCTTTTAAATCCTTGTGTCCGGGAGCATGTTTACCCTCATAATAACTAAAAATTGATGAACAGAGTGGTTCATTATGAGTTATCCATAATCTCACAGAATCACCTAGCTCTTCAAATACTTTTGTAGCATATTCTACAAACCACTTAACCGAGTCCCTGTTTAACCAACCGCCCATATTATATGCCCATACTGGTAAATCCCAATGATACAGGGTAGCAACTGGTTTTATATTTCTTGCAATAAGTTCATTTACCAAATTTTTATAAAATTCCATTCCTTTTGGATTAAACTTCCCTTTTTCCGGAAAAATCCTCGACCATGAGATTGAAAATCTATATGCACCAATACCTATTTTCCCCATTAATTCTACGTCTTCTTTATATCTATGATAATGGTCACACGTATTATCACCAGTATCTCCCCTGTAAGTTTTACCAGGGGTTTTTGAGAATATATCCCATATGGAAGGAGTCCTGCCATCTTCATCAACAGCCCCTTCTATCTGGTAAGATGATGTTGCGGTGCCAAACAAGAAATCATTTTCAAAATTTATTGCCATTTATTTTCACTCTTTATTAAATTACTAATTATAATAGTTTTTTAAAAATATTTAAAAGTTAAATATATGTTGCTTTTTAATTAATTACCCAAGATTACATTCACTTCTACTTCCTTATCCTTTTTATTAAAGAGAATTAAATTTCCCTTTATCAATCTTCCATTTACAGTTAAACTTTTTACCCCTTTGCTAACCCCTTCAGGATTCTTTACCGTAATATTATATCTTGCTCCTCTAAAGAAGCAAGTTACATTGAACCCTTTCCATTCTCCAGGAAGATACAGTGCTTCCTGAAACTCCCGCCAATTTAGCTACTTCTTTATCCATGCCGGTTATATAAAATCATACTATATGATATCATAATTAATAATATGTGCAAATATGATTTTATGCATTTAGTAACATTATTAAGAAAGGGATATAAAATAATAAAATCAGGGCATCTTTAAAATATAATAGAAAAGATTTATTTTAAAATATTGCTAACAAGGGCTAAAAAAATAGGAGGGCTGATTTAATATTTGCTTTTACTCTCCAGAATTTTTACAAACCTTTTTACCAGTTCCGGATCAAATTGGGTACCGCTGCACTTCTTAAGCTCTGCTATTGCCTCTTCTTTGCTGATAGCTTTTCTATAGGGCCTGCCGGTTATCATAACCTCGTAGGCATCGACTATCGCTATTATTCTTGACAGAACGGGTATGTTCTCCCCTTTTAGCCCCTGGGGATAACCATTTCCATCCCACCACTCATGAACAGTTAAAATATATTCAGCAATACTTGATAGTTGTTTGGATGAGACTGCAATACGGTAACCTATTTCAGGATGCCGTTTTATAGTTTCCCATTCCCTTTTAGTCAGGTTCTCTTTTTTATTCAATATAACATCAAGAATTGCCACTTTCCCTATATCGTGGATCGTTGCCAGAAGAGATAATTCATCAATCTCACTTGAGCGCAGTTTTATGGATTTTCCTAATTCTAAAGCCATTTCTTTTATTCTTTTAGTGTGTTTCTCAGTTTTAACACTCTTATCAAATAATGTTTTCTCGAGTGATGATATTATTGAACTGATGATACTTTTTGCCTCTATAAGCTTATGCCTGTACATATCATCTTCAGCTTTTTTTATTATCTTCGCAAAATCCTGATTAGTTTCACTCTTTGTTGAAGCTCCAACGGCTATGCTTAAAGGAATTTTACCACCGCTTGTTCTGATGCTCCTCTGCTTTATTCTGCTTACAATCTCCTGTACAACTTCTTCATCCGTCCTGGGGAGAAGCATAGAGAATTCATCCCCTCCCCATCTTGCAACTATGTCCTCTGCCCTGCAGCAATTCTTAAGAACATTCGCGCAGCTTTTAAGTATCTTGTCACCTTCTTTATGCCCAAATGCA
This sequence comes from uncultured Actinomycetota bacterium, assembly GCA_964558475.1. GTDB lineage: Bacteria > Actinomycetota > Humimicrobiia > Humimicrobiales > Humimicrobiaceae > Hydromicrobium. The sequence continues at coordinate 5,103 of CAZLEB010000054.1, read as the reverse complement.
TCATTTATCAACTTCAACCCGTTTATATCACCAATAATAACACTTAAGGGGAGCTGTCTTCTTGTATCAAGCCTCTTTAATTCTTCTTCAAAATATGCCCTGTTATACAGATCAGTAACGCTGTCATGGAAAGACATATAGGACAGATGCTTTTCCATTTTTTTTCTTCCGGATATATCATGCAGGATACCTTCTACAGCCACCAATTTTCCTTCTCCGTTGAAAAATGGGGTTATTGTCTCTTCATACCATATAACTGTACCGTTTTTATGAATAAGGCGGACTTCTATGGGTTTAGAAAAATCGAAATTTCCCATATGTATTTCTTTAATAGTGTTTCTATCGTCCGGATGAACAATCCTGTAACCAAATTTGGGGTCAGTGTAATACTGTTCAGGTTCATAACTAAGATTTCTCTTTACTGAAGGACTTATATATTCATATTCTAATTTGGGAACCAATTTATATCTGTATATTATATCCGAAGCATTCTCGACAAGCGACCTAAAATATTTTTCGCTTTGCTTTATTTTTTCCAGAGCTTTTTTATGTTTTAATTTTGATTTTGTATTCTTGATCTCCTCTTCTATTACCGGTATTAATCTGGAACGATTGTTTTTCATAACACAATTATCTGCGCCTGCTTTAATTAAAGATACCACCACTTCTTCGCCGGACACATTCGATACGACTATTGGCGGGGTGTTCAGATTACTTCTTTTAAGCATCCCCAATATATTAAATAAATCAATACCGGAAAACTCATAGTCGGCAAGTATTATATCCCATTTACCCTTGGTTATAGCATCAGATATATCATCGTAGGTGTTTAAGATTTCATATTTTGGTTTATAGCCTCTTTGTTCTATTTCATTTAATAGTAATGCGGCATCATTCTGGGAACCTTCAATTAGCAATATTCTGATATTTTTCTCTGCTTTCATTATCAGATTTTTTTAAAGATTATCATAACTGATATTTTCCGTTAATTATATAATAAATATTTCAATAATTCATTATCCAGATTATTTATTCCTATTAATAATCTCCCACATGTCCAGCACAAAACAGCCGGGTTTTTAAAAAAAGTTGATATAATTGTCAACTTATTATTAATCAAAAAACTTATAGAACTTCTGCTAATATTATAAAATGAACAAATATTATAAACAATAAAATATATTAAATATATAATGTATATATGATGTATTCCAATAAGAACTTTGGCACAGCTTTAAAAGAAATAATAGAAAAAAAGAAAATAAAGCTGAGAAGCCTTGCCAATAAAACGAATTTAAACTATAGCTATTTTAGTAAACTTAAAAAAAGAAAGAGCTACCCTCCAATTTCAACCATAGAATTAATTTCCGACGGATTGGGTATACCTCCTGAATATTTTATGGAGTATAGAATTTATAAGATTGGAAAAATACTAAAAAAGAAACCCCACATTATCAGCAAAACCTTAGGTTATGTAAGTAATCTTGTAAGTAAAGAAAATCTGAAAGTAGCCGAAAGAAAAAAACCATTCACAAAAAAGTAAAATTATTATATCTTAATTTTATTATCTTAACCCAAACTGCATCTTATTTAATATGAAACTCTTGGAACTTTCAGAATCACTGGATAGAATCCTGAATAGATGTGTGATATGCCCCCACAAGTGTAAAGTTAACAGAAAATCACAAGAGAAGGGTTTCTGTAATGCCGGCTATAATCCGGTTATATCGTCAGTTATGCCACATCATGGAGAAGAGCCTCCGATTTCAGGAAACAGGGGTTCGGGAACCATATTCTTTTCCTATTGCAATATGAAATGCGTATACTGTCAGAACTACCAGATAAGCCAGGAATTCGAAGGAACAGAATATGGCACTTCAGAGCTGGCAGACAGCATGATTAAATTGCAGAATTTACGCTGTCATAACATTAATTTTGTCTCCCCCACCATATGGATCCCGCAAATAGTAAAAGCTCTCTCCGCTGCCAGGAAAAAAGGCCTTTCGGTTCCTACGGTATTTAATACCGGCGGATATGACAATCCTAAAATTATAAAAATGCTGGATGGGATTATTGATATTTACATGCCGGACATGAGGTATAGTAATAATAATATGGCCATAAAATACTCCATGGTCGAAGAATATGTCCGGTATAACAGACAGTCAGTAAAAGAAATGTACAGACAGGTCGGGGGACTAAAACTTGACGCGGCAGGAGTAGCTGTGAGGGGACTTCTTGTAAGGCTCCTTGTTCTGCCGGAAAATATCGGAGGAATCAAAAAGACCCTGGATTTTATCAAAAATGAACTGTCCACTGATGTCTATTTGAGTATTATGGCTCAATATCATCCTGCCTACAGGGCATTTGAATACCAGAAGTTAAGTAGAATGATTAAAGCAAAAGAATATCTGGAAATAGTAAATTATGCAGAAAAGTTAGGTTTTAGTTCCGGGTGGACTCAGGATTATATATCACTGAATAGTCAAAAAGATTTGTTTATACCTGACTTTAAAGATAAAAAAGTGTTTAAATATTATAAGAAATAAATGACCGGCTGACTTAACTTCTTTGTCTCTTCCATGCTTCCAGTTCCTCAAGCGGGAAAGTATTGAGTACATCATTTTTCTGAAGCCCTGCTCTTCTGGCAATATCTACTCCCATCATAATCATATCCATATTATTGGGACGGTGGGCATCCGTATTTATGACTACCTTTACTCCCATACCTGCCGCTTTTCTGACATTTTGCTCATTAAGATCCAATCTTAAAAAATATGAATTTATCTCCAGAGCTTTATTGTTTTTAACCGCTGCTGAAATCAAATGGTCAATATCAATTGAATATGGCGCTCTGTTTCCAAAGACCACTCCCGTTGGGTGCGCAATAAAGTCGATATATTTATTCTCGACTGCACTTGTTACCCTGGCCGTATTTTCGGCTCTTGTGTTCAGAAAGGATGAATGCATTGACCCAATGGCAATATCTATTTTTTTTATCACGCTTTGAGGATAATCAAATTTACCCACTCCCTTGATGTCGATCTCTGAACCCATTAAAATGCGAAAGTCTTTAAATCTGGATTTCAGTTTATTTATATAATTTATTTTTTTCTGCAGCTTTTCGGCGCCCAGGCCCCTGCCATAATAATTGCTTTCCGTATGGTCGGTAATTGCTATATATTCATATTTAAACTTTTTTACTCTTTCTATCATATCATCGAGACTGATGATCCCGTCACTCCATTTGGAATGGATATGCAGGTCACCTTTTATATCTTCCATGGCCAGCAGTTTAGGCAATAAATTTCCCCCTGCCAGTTCTATTTCTCCCAGGTCTTCCCTTAGTTCAGGGGGAATATATTGTAAGTTAAGCTTACTGTAAATACTGCTCTCGCAATCAGTGCTATCAGCCGATAGGAAGTTTCCTGTTCTCTCACTGCTTCTTTCTAAAAAACCGCCAGTATCTATCCTTCCGTTTCTAAAATCCCCTTTATCCCGGGCAATTTTTTCCAGCTTTTTTATATGCTCCTTACTTCCGGTGGTGTACAGCATATCCAGAGCCCAATTTTTATGGCTGCTTACTATAAGCTCAACATCTATTCCAAAAACAGTTTCAAATCTCGCACTTATATTTTCCCTCCTCAGATCGCTACCCTTAAATCTCTTTATAAAATTAAGCGACTTAATTTCTTCCAGTAGTCTCTTGCTCCGTGCAAGATCATACAGCCCGCTATTAAAATATGGCAGCACCAATATATCTATATCCTTTACTGCAGATTTCTTTCTCCTCAGGGAACCGACTACCATAACCTCTTCAATTTCTTTAATTTTATAAAGGTTGTTTTTTATCTCATCCGAACAGACTTCAACCTGCCACCGGGGAAACATCCCCTTTATACTTTCCATATAATCCAGTGATTGCTTAAGCCTTTCAATATAGGTTTCACCTACCTCATCCCCGCCCGAATAGGTGTCTTTTAAAACATTAAGAATTTTACTGCTACCTGCGAGCTTATCTTTAAGGTCTTCCAGATTTTTTATATTAAAAGTGTCATAGATTTTAAACAGCCTCTTTTTCCCAAGACCGCTTATTCTTATTAGCCTTATCAAATCCTCGGAGTACTTCCACTTTAATTCTTCATATAACCGGACACTGCCTGTTTCCAGATACTCTCTTATAAGCTCATAAGCTGACTTTTCTATACCGATCAGTTCTTTGATTCTTCCGCTTTCGTAGATTTTCTCAATACTCTCAGGACTATCTCTAAGTGTCCTCGCCGCTATTATCAGATTTAATGATATATTTTTGTCATCAGCACTGGATTTTTTAATTTCTGCAATATCTGTAAGTATATTTGCAAGTTTTAAATTAATCATTTTATAATATTTTCTATGTTATAATATTTTTTATATTAACATTTAAAGCAAGTCATTATATCACAAAATACTTCAAGTTATGAAAAGAACAGATAGAAACTCCAGACTCCCAAATAGCCGGAAATATCAGTCACTCAGAGAAAATATGATACAGAACCAGATCATTTCCCGGGGAATTAAAGATAAAAAAGTCCTGGATGCATTTAAAAAAGTACCCCGGGACATTTTTGTAGATGAGGCATATAGAAATTCAGCCTATGAAGACAGGCCTCTCCCCATCGGATCCGGCCAGACCATATCACAGCCATATATCGTGGCGCTCATGACTGAAAGTCTGGAGCTGACCGGAAACGAAAAGGTTCTGGAAATTGGCACCGGTTCCGGTTACCAGGTGGCAATACTGGCTGAATTAACAAAAGAGGTCTATACTGTGGAAATAATTACCCCATTATATGAAAAAAATAAAAAATTACTTAAAAAATACAAAAATATAAAAATGAGCAACCACGATGGTTACCTGGGATGGGAAGAACATGCACCTTATGACAGGATAATTGTCACTGCATCACCCGATCACATTCCCCAACCGTTCATCGAACAATTAAAAGATGGGGGGATCATGGTAATTCCGGTTGGTTTCTCAAGCTGGGGCCAGACTCTTTATAAAGTAATCAAACAGGGCAAGAATATTAAAAAAATAGTTTTATGCGATGTAGCTTTCGT
>CAZLEB010000053.1:0-8784 GCA_964558475.1 uncultured Actinomycetota bacterium | reverse complement strand
CCTCCTCTTCCTCTTCTACCTCTTCTTCACACCCCCAGCTTAACTCTATGGAATCAGTGTCAGTTCCTTCCGAATTGGTAGCGGTAGCCGTAAGTGTATATGTCTCATCCGAATCATTCAGATTAACCTGTGCTTTCTTGGTACCCCATGCGCTATTGCTGTCATCTTTGCTCCAGTCAACATCAGGGCTGGGACTACCGGTTACTGTTGCCTTTATGCGGTAGTAGCATACACCGTCGACAGGATTATAAGTGGGCCCTTCGTATATAGATATGCTTATTGTTGGTTCCTCTTTTTCTCCTTCAGTTTCTTCTTCCTCCTCAGCTTCTTCCTCTTCGGCTTCTTCTTCTGCTACTTCTTCCTCAGCTGCTTCCTCTTCCTCCTCTGCTACTTCTTCCTCTTCTACTGCTTCTTCTTCCTCAGTTTCTTCCTCTGAAGCTTCTTCTTCCTCGCCAACATCTATCTTTTCCTCTCCGGTGGCAGCCCCACACTGATTGCAGAGGGCTGCAAAACTAAAAAGAAATATGATAGTCAGGATAGCAAAGAAAATATACATTTTATTTTTTTTCATTAAAACTCTCCATAATAGTTTATTAAAGAATATTTAAATAAATAAATTATACTCCAAAAAAATATTTTATAAAAAATAAAATAATATCAAGATATCATTAATGTAATAACAAAATTAAAATGAAAATATATAAAAAAGGCACTCAAACAGAATGCCTTTTTTATATAACGAATATATCTGACTAAATTAAAACTTTAAAACCTTATCTAACTTTTTCTTTTAATCCCTTGCCTGCAACAAATTTAGGTACAGTACATGCTGGAATCTGTATAGTTGCTCTTGTACGGGGATTCAGTCCAGTTCTCGCTTTCCTCTTAGATACCTGAAAGGTACCAAACCCAACCAAAGATACTTTATTACCTTTTACCAGTGCATCAGTTATAGAATCCTGCATAGCGTCTATAACGCTGGCAATATCCTTTTTTGATAAATCCGTTTTACCACTAATAGCATCCACTAACTCTGCCTTATTCATTCTCTTTCTCTCCTTTCGTATTCTTAAGATAAAAAATATTTATTTCCATAGATTTTAAATATGGCTATTAGATATTATTCTTTTTAAATTAATTATAATATTTATTTTAAATTTGACAATACAATACTTTATATCGTTTTTATAACAAGTTTTGTTAAAAAAACAGGAAAATAATTAATTTAATTTCTTATAGCTATCGTTATTATATATTTTTTATATAAATTTTAATACACTTTAATTATATTATTTTCACAAATTAAAAAAACATTACTGCTCGCTTTAATGCTCCATATAAATTCTTAATATTTCATTAAGAAAATCAAGAGCTTCCTCTTTTGGCCTCTGGAAAGAATTTCTCCCAATTATAGAGCCAAATCCTCCACCTTCTTTTATCTGCTTTATTTCCTCGATTACTTCCTCTCTGCCCTTTGCCGGTCCTCCTGAAAATATGACAATCCTTTTTCCATCAAATGCACTCTGTACCACATGTCTTACTCTTTCTGCCAGTGTGCTCACCGGAATATTATATTTCTCATATACTTTTTTTGCTTCTTCAAGCTCTATATGATCAGTAGGCGGTTTTACTTTTATTAAATGAGCACCTAATTGAGCAGCAATTTGAGCTGCATATGCTACCACATCAACTGCAGTTTCTCCCTCTTTTGATAAACCTGAACCTCTTGGATAGGACCATATTACAACAGCCAGGCCATTTCTTTTTGCTTCCAGAGCTATTTCTCTTATTTCTTCATACATTTTTTTAAAATTAATACTGCCCGGATAAATAGTGAATCCTATTGCTGCACAGCCCAGTCTTAGCGCATCCTCTACAGAAGCAGTTACAGCAGGAATTGGGTCAGGATTATTAATTAATACATCATTATTATTGGCTTTTAAGATAAGTGGGATTTGCCCTGCATATTCTTTTGCAATAGTTTGTATAGAACCCAGTGGTGCCGCATGTGCATTCAGGCCGGCATCTATTGCCAGCTTCACATGATAGACCGGGTCATAACCAGCCGGATTTGGGGCAAAACTTCTTGCAGGGCCATGTTCGAATCCCTGGTCAACAGGCAGGATTACCATCTTTCCTGTTCCGGCTAATTTTCCATGCATAAGTATACTATATAAATTTTTAATAGTTCCAGGATTTTCGTTTTTGTACCAGGAAAGTATTTCCTTTATTCTCTCGTTCATATTAACTCCCCTATAAAATTACATATATAGGCTATTATAGAATTTAATACTTAAATAGTAAAATTTTTAATAAAACTATTGATATTATACACAATTACTTATTTACACAAATACATATTTGATTTATAATACTGTCCTGTAAAATATTATAAAATAATTTAACAAAAAACCATCATATGAATATCGCAGATAAAGGATTTAATAACCATAATTATAAATTTGATAATAACCGGAGCAGCAGCCGCGGAATTTATGTATTTAAATTTATTTCATTTCTGTTCTTATTGCTTTGTACACTAACAAGCCTCCCTTCACCGGTTTACCCGAACTGTAAATCTCCATTTATAATACCCGTAGAGGGCGAGATTATAACCGCATTTAGGCAAAGCTACTGGGATTTAGATAAGCAGAAATATCTCAAACACACGGGGATAGATATAAAAGGAAAATACGGGCAGAAGGTAGCTGCCGCCGGAAATGGAGTGGTGAGCTACTGTGGATTCTCACCTATAGGGGGAAGAACAGTGGTAATAAAACATAATCAAAAAATTAGAACCACCTATCTTAATTTAATGCACATCTATGTATCTCCCGGGACCTGTGTTAAGCAAGGAGAAATCATTGCTGCTATCGGTGCAGATGATGATCCTTCAAATCCCCAGTGCCATCTCCACTTTGGCGTAATATATGACAATAAGTACCTTGACCCGGAAGATTTATTAAAAATAGATTATAACAGTATCTCAAAATTCCTCCACTTGAAGTATCTGCCATCTGACTATGAACTTGATTACTACAACAATTTCCCTAAATAGGAAATTAACCATAAAAATTAAAATTAAACCGGCACAATATAAGTTATATATTAGTCTGGATAATTTAAATTTTGATAAAGCTAGAGGAATTAAAGTTAAATACTGCTGGTAATCAGCGGGCAAGTTATTTATTATTAAAATACGCCTGTATATTCTCTATCTCTTTATTGATCTTGCTGTCAATTTCTTCCTTACATACTCCAAACTCAATTATATTGAAAGTGAGTTTGATCTTCTCGAAAGTCTTTTTTAAGATACCTTGAATTTTTGGTTTTTGGGCCATATCTAAAACACTTAGTTGCAGATAATCCTCCCCATCAGTGGTTGAAATAAATTTTATATGACCTAGTTTTGTGCAGCCATTTTTTTTAAGGAAATCAATAATGTTCTTGGCAATCTCTCCTACTTTCTTCACAAAATCCTCTTTGGTCACAGGATTTGATGAAGTTATTATCACTCTTTTGGTTAAAACTACTGAACTATCCGTACTCATAAGATTTTAAATTATATAAATTTGTTATATTTCAGAGTTAGAAAGCTAATTCTAACACAACTTAATATTATGTCAAAGTATTTTAAAATATACCGGGCTTAAAAAGATTTTATCTCCTAACAGGGTTTTAGTTCATTTTTTTGACGCTTTATTGGCACAATTTATTTTTTCAGCACATATTTATATATTGCTTTACCCAGGCCTGAATTATAATTCTCGTCTGTGATAATATCTGCCTTTTTCAATACTTCAGGATAAGAATTCCTAACAGCTATATTTAGACCCGATTCTTTAAACATACTTAAATCATTATAACTATCACCAAAAACTACCACTTCATCCTTATTTATATTTACTAATTTTAAAATACTTTTCAGTGCATTCCCCTTGGTAGCATTTAAGTCTAATATATCAAAAAAATATTTTCCTGATCTTACAAGCTGCAGTTTATCTGAAAATCTCTTTCTCAAATAACTATCCAGTGGGTCAGTTTCTTCAATAGGTATACTTATATTAGCTACATTTTCCGAGAAGTATTCCTTTTCGATATTTTTAGTCTTTACTAATTCCAGTTCAACTTTTTTTAGTTCTTCCATATTAGAATGGTATTTTTCATAAAAAATTTTACCGCTCACAAGAGATGCCAGCGGGAAATATCCCTTCTCTTTTATTGTTCTTATAACCTCAAGATAAAGGCCAGGCTTAACTTTTATTGCATTTATTATTTCCAGATCTTTATTAACAGTAACCGATCCATTCAATGTTATTTGTGGAAGCTCAGAATTAAATAGTTTTACCAAATATAATATTGAACCTATTGATTTTCCGGTAGCCAGAATTACTTCAATTCCTTCCCTGCGGCATTCCAGAATTGCTTTTTTATTTAAATCAGGAAGAATTGAATTGCCATCCAGCAATGTACCGTCAACATCAGTAACTATAAGTTTTATCATCTATAGTAACCTATCTATGAGTTGCAATCCCTAAGCAATCTTCAGCTGCTTCCATGACTGCTTCCGATAGTGTAGGATGAGAATGAACAGTAGAGGCAATATCATCTACCAATAATTCGCCTTTCATGGCTACAGCTACTTCATGCACCAGGTTCGAAGCCTGTGGTCACACTATCTGAGCACCAAGTATTTCCCCGGTTTCGCTGTTGGTAACAATTTTTATAAAACCTTCGGTTTCTCCGGTGATATAAGCCTTGCCGCTGGAGCTAAAAGGGAATATACCGGTACATACCTTTATGTTTTTCTCCCTTGCCTGCACTTCATTTAATCCAACAGATCCTATTTCAGGAGTTGTAAACACCGTCCATGGAATAACATCATAGCTCATTTCTTTAGCTTTTCCTATAATATTCTCTACAGCAACTTTACCCTCTTCAGATGCAACATGTGCCAGCTGGAACCTGCCTATCACATCACCAACAGCATATATTCCATCTACATTTGTCTTAAGGTGCGAATCTACTTTTATATAACCTTTACTGTCTACTTCCACCCCTGCCTCTTCAAGACCAATACCGGTAGAATTTGGCTTTCTGCCCACTGATATAAGTATTTTATCCGCAGTTATTTTGTCCCCGCTACTTGTAGTACAGAGGAATTTTTTACCACTTTTTTTAAAACTTTCCACTTTCGAACCAGTAAATACATTAACTGCCTTCTTTCTGAATATTTTATAAATTAATTCTGCGACTCCTTCATCTTCTGCTGACAATATCCTGGGAAGCATCTCAACTATAGTAACCTTGGACCCGAAGGATGAAAATATATTTGCGAACTCACTTCCTACGACTCCACCACCGATAATTAAAAGTGATTCCGGTATTTCCTTAAGAGATAATATTCCAATGTTATCTATTATTCCATCTTCTGACATTTCAAATGGTTCTACATCTGAAGCTGACGATCCGGTAGCGATGATTATATTTTTTGCCTCAATTTCAATATCCTGACCACTGGAAGTTTTTACCGTTACTCTACCCTTTACAGCCACTTTTCCCACACCTTTTATAAGCTCTACATTATTTTTTTTGAATTGAAACGCAATAGATGTTCTCTGCGTTTCAATTATACTGTCTTTTATGGCCATTACTTTTTTAAAATCCAGTTTTGGCAGAGAAACATCAATCCCGAAATTTTTAGCCTTTTTGATTTCTTCCAGAGTTACCGCTACATGGTAAAGAGTTTTTGTCGGTATGCAGCCGCAGTTAAGGCAAACTCCCCCCAGATGATTCTTCTCAATTACTGCAGTCGTAAGCCCTAATTTTGAAGCTCTTATAGACGCAACATACCCTCCAGGTCCCCCTCCCAGCACAGCAAGGTCTACTTTTTTAGTATCCATATTATAAAAAACTCCTTTCTTCGGTAATTCTATAAACAAAATTAACTAAAAATTAACTATAATCATTAATATGGTAAAATAAATTAGTCAATTATGTTATAAAAATCATGAAAACCTTAAAACAAGAAACTTCAGTTAGATTTAATAAATTAATAGATAACCTTAAGAAACGTGACATACAGAAAAATATTTTAAGTTTTGACCTGGGTCTTATCCATTATAAACGTGCTTATGCCCTGCAAACAGAAATATTTGAACTGATAAAATCAGAAGATAAGCCTGGTGTAATATTACTTCTCGAACATTTTCCCGTCATAACCATAGGAAGCAACAGGAACACCGGTAACTTACTGGTTAGCATAGAAAAACTCCGGAAACAGGATATAGAACTGATACAATCCACTCGCGGCGGTGATATAACCCTCCATACTCCAGGCCAGATTGTATGCTATATGATTTTTAATCTGGCTCTGATAAAAAAAGATTTACCTTTTTTTGTCTATAATCTTGAGGAGGTTATAATAGATGTGCTTGCCAGCTATAATATAAAGGGAACCAGGATAAACAGACACAGGGGAATATTCGTTGACAATTTTAAAATAGCATCTATTGGTCTAAAGGTTAAAAAATGGACCACATTGCACGGTTTTTCACTAAATGTAAGAAACGACTTAAAATACTTTGATAATATAACGGCCTGCGGTCTGAAAAATTATCCCCAGACTTCAATAAAAAAGATTTTAAGCAAATCAATTCCCATTTATGATGTCAAAGAACAAATACTGGATAGTTTCGGCGGTGTCTTTAAAATACCCGTAATAAAAATTACCTAATTGTTTCAAAAACTGCTAACTGACTTTTTACTCTTTTTTAACATTGTTATTACCATTATCTTTTCTCAATACAGCATATACTTCTTTTATCACTTTTAATGGTTCCCTGAATAATCTCTTTGGAAGAAAAGGCATCAATGTTGCCACCGCTTTTTTCATATCCTCGGTCATTCTATGCGGCTTGGTTAAAATTCTATTTATGAAATCCTCGGCAAAAACAGTCCGCAAATGGCGCCTATCAATCTCTATTTTTCTGCCACAGCTGTCACAACTCGTACGCCTCAGATAATTCCCTATATAATACACAGTATGCAGTGATTCTTTATTACAGCTAACGCAAAACAGTACTATTTTCGCTTCTTTGTCTTTCATATTTAAAAACCAGCTAAATAAAATTTACAAATTTAAACAATCAACAATGCCGGATTCTCTATAAGCTCCGCTATTCTTTTCAGGAATTTAGCCCCTACTACCCCATCAATTATCCTGTGATCGCATGAAAGAGAAAGGTTCATAAAGGACTCCGGCTTAATCTTCCCATCTACAACTGCAGGCTCGGTATATATTTCCCCAACAGCAAGTATAGCTGCTTGAGGAGGGTTTATTATGGGTGAAAAGGACCTTATTCCATACATTCCCAAATTAGTCAGTGTAAATGTACCATTTGAGATCTCCTCCAGGCTAAGCTTTCCTTCTCTTGCTTTACCAATAAGTTCAATCCTTATTTTTGCAATATCCACAACCTCCAGCCTGTCACAGTCAAATATGGTAGGAACTATAAGCCCTCCTTCCAATGAAACTGCCACTCCTATATTTATATTATTATATATTATATAGTTTCCATCAGAAAAAGTTGAATTTACCTCTAAATTTTCCCGCAGCGCAATTGCAGTTGATTTTAATAAAAAATCAGTATAAGTTATTTTTATGCCGTATTTTTCGAGTATCTTTTCTTTTAATTTTTCTCTTAGGATTATAAGCTGTGTGACACCAGCTTTTATATTTAGAACAATGTGCGGAATATTTGACTTGGAATAACTCATACGTTCGGCTACTACTTTTCTTATACCCCCAAGTAGTTTTGATGATTTTATGGTAATATCTGCCGGTACCGGTGCTGTTTTTTTCTCCGGTGCTTTTTCCCTCTTTTCAAAATAAGCTATTACATCTTCCCTGGATATTCTTCCCCCCGGCCCTGTGCCAATAATTTTTTCTGACCTGTAATCAATACCCAGCTCTTCTGCAGTCTTTTTTGCCAGTGGTGATATCTTGATCCTTCCTTCTATACCTTCTTCTTTAGTGCTCTCAATATATTTTTCCGCGTTACTTTTTATAATTCTCCCTGCGGAACCGGTCCCGGTAATTTTATTTACATCCATATTACCTTTTTCCGCTAATTTTTGTGCAACCGGTGATATATTTGTTTTATCCGGTTCAGCTTGAGGAATTTTTTCATCTTTTTCACCAATGTATGCTATAACTTCGGTTACAGGAACATCTTCGCCTTCGGCTCTCAATATCTTTCTCAAAATGCCTGAATTATACGACTCGACTTCAATAGTCACCTTATCGGTCATAACTTCAAAGAGCACTTCTCCTGCTTCTACCTTATCCCCTTCTTTCTTATGCCATTTTTCGATTTTACCGGACTCCATTGTAAGTCCCAATTTTGGCATAATAACCTCGTACATTGCTTGCCCCTTTCAATACAACAGAAATTTAATATACTAATTACCAAATTTGTTAAATATTATATTCTATATTTAATTATTTTTACTGCTCAAAAATAATCACATCTATACTAGTTTTTCATAATAACATACTGAATCCGATAAAACACTAATTTTTGTTTAAGAGATTTAAAATCCCTTTTTCAATCCTGCTAGCACCGGGGATCATCGCCTTTTCAAGCACCGGACTATAGGGAACCGGGCAATTCCTTCCTGCAACTCTTACAACTGGAGCATCCAATAAGTCAAACCCTTTCTCAGATACCTGTGCAGAGACTTCACCCATAAATCCTCCAAAAATTGGCGCCTCTTCCACAC
>CAZLEB010000052.1:0-8909 GCA_964558475.1 uncultured Actinomycetota bacterium | reverse complement strand
TCTAGTTTTTCTAATAAATTTGGAGACAAAACTAATGTTGATTTTTTAATTCCAACTACAAAAGGTGAATAGTATCCTCTGTGAGTCAAGCTTACATCAGGGGCTTTTATTTTTATTTTTTTAGCATAACTGTCAATAACGTTGTAGATTTCTGGTATTTCTTTTCTTCCGACTTTATCTTCACATGCTAAATTTCTATAGAATAGATAAAGGTTTATCCATCTAATTATTAATATTAGAATTATGCTAGTAGATATTAAGAATATAATTAAATAGTTAATGTCAGAAAGGATTAGCGGACCTCTATTAAAATTTTCAAATCTTCCAATTATATTATTTGGATCAGGGAATCTAAGTCCAATCATGGTAGGGAATGACTGAAAGTATAATTCATTTGCATTGACTCCTTCAATAACAATTATAAATGGTTTTATAAGCGGTATGAAGAAAAGTAGAATCCTTATATTTGAGTCTTTTATCCTGAAAATGAATAAGAAAAATAAAACCAGAACCAGGCTTACAAAACTTGTATAGATAATAGGTACAATGTAGCTTGTCAGTATTTCTAAAAAAAACATGTTAGTTAATACAAATTATATAAAATTTATTGCTGTTGTAATGTCAAAAATAAAAAAACAAGCCACCTATTATATTAATATGAATTCATGAATTTAAAAAGAAAAATTTTTTTAAATTTTTACTATGGTTTAACTACCAGTAGCCTATACGGCGTATTTATAAGATTTTGGATAGAGTTGATTGGAATAGATGAAATTTTTAATATTTATCTATTTCTTTAAGTAACTTCTCTATGCCTTCTTTAGAAATGTTTTTGCTATCAGATAAAAATCTGGAAACCATGCCTCTGGTACTTTCCTCAAGCAATTTATCTGAGACTGATCTTATTATACTTTTTGAAAGTTCTTTTTTATCTACTACTGCAGAATACACATAAGTTTTTGCGGTTTTATTCTGTTTTAAAAGCCCTTTTTCTGCCAGGGTAGTCATAGTTGACATTACAGTTGTGTAAGGGATAAATCCGTGTTCCTTACTTTCAATTTCTTTCCTCAGCATATCCTCATGCACTTCTCTTACCGTTACTTTGACTTTGGCCCATATAATTTTCATTATCTCGGCTTCTAAATTACTTATACTGTTAAGACCGTTTATTCCGATTTCCTCTGATTTTTTCTTAATACTATTGCTCTTAGCCATTTTTATCACCAACCTTTTTTAAAAATTTTATCAATCCATAAAATATTTTCACTATATGAAACTTAAATACTTTATACTATTTTTAAGTAAAAATCAAATTGACTTTTAATCTTATATTATTCGCTAATATTTAAATAATTTTCTATTTTATTTTATCATAAAATACAATTAAATATGATATTAATATTTAATATTAATATCATATATTTACTATTTTAACATAAAATGAGTAGGAAATACAATTAATAATAAAAAAGCAGGTCTATTACGTCTTTCTAAACGCTTAAAAAATTAATATAATTACGGTGTTATTTAGAAAAAGCGCTTACGGTAGGATATGTATAGTAAAAAGCAAGGTTGAAGAAATTTTTAAAAAATATTATCTCTAAAGAGAGTATTATGCCCGATAAAAAAATTAAAATAAGTATCGAGCCTATAGGGAAAAAGATATTATTAAATAAACCGGCAGGCGGGCTCAAATCAATTATTGATGCCGGTGTAGGAATAAAATCAGTCTGTGCCGGAAAAGGCACCTGCGGTAAATGCAGAATAATTATATTAAGTAAAGAAAAAAAGCAGGTTAACAGACAGGAACAGGAGATATTAAGTGCGGATGAGATCCGCGATGGTGTCAGATTGGCGTGCCAGCAAATTTTCGATAGGGACCTTACCATATATATACCTTCATCATCATTAAGTGAGGAGCAGAAGCTCCAGATTACCGGGGAGGAAAAGGTAATTGAAGTAGATCCACCCTGCAGGAAATATTATATAAAATTAAAAGAAGCCAGTCTAAGAGACTTACAGCCTGATTTTAACAGGATTAAAAGTGTCCTTAGAGATAAATATAACCTTGAGGTTAATTCAATTGATCACAGGACATTGGTCGAGATGCCCTCCGTTATTAGAGATAATTTATGGGAAATTACAATTACAGTAAAAAATGATGAGATCATTCTGATTGAGGGCGGCAACAGAACCGGAAATAATTATGGTCTTGCCGTTGATCTGGGGACAACAAAAATCGCCATTTTTCTTGTTGATCTCGTGAGCGGAAAGACAATTGACAGTAAAGGAATTATTAATCCCCAGATTAGTTACGGGGAAGATATAATGAGCCGCCTGAATTTTGCCATGCAGAGTCAGGATAATGCAGATAAGATTCAAAAGATAGTGGTAAGCAAAATAAACGAGGCAGTAGCAGAGCTCTGCTTGAAGAATAAATTAACTAATAAAGAGATAACCGAGATGGCTGTTGTCGGTAATACCGCTATGCACCACCTGTTACTGAAATTACCTGTAAATCAGCTTGGCCTGTCCCCGTTTGTAACTCTCACCAGTGAGTCTTTAGAAATTAAAGCAAGGGAAATCGGAATTAAAATCGCACCCGGGGGATATATTTTTTTACCCCCTCCGATAGCAGGATTTGTGGGATCTGATCATCTGGCTGTGATTATGGCTACAGAGATTTATAAAAAGAAAGGTAATTATTTAGGTATTGATATTGGGACCAATACTGAAATTGTATTAAAAAGTAACAAGGAAATTACCTGTGTTTCTACTGCTTCCGGACCGGCATTTGAGGGAGCACATATAAAACACGGTATGAGAGCGGCACCCGGTGCTATCGAGAAAGTGTTAATTGATCCCGGGACTTGTTTACCGACTATTCAGACCATTGATGATAAGAAACCTATTGGCATTTGCGGTTCAGGGATTTTAGACGCAGTAGCGGAAATGTTAAAGGCCGGTACAATAGACAGCAATGGCAAGTTTAAAACGGACTCAGGTTGCTTATGCAGGGATGGCAAAGGAGAATTTAATTATATACTGGTGCATTCAGGTGAGGTGCATTCAGATGATGCCAGCAGAAAAATAAAAGATAAAGATACCATTGCAAACAGCAGGGGTCTTCCTCCGCTGTGCAAAGAAAAAGATATTTCAATAAGCCAAAAAGACATTGTAGAGATTCAGCTGGCAAAAGGGGCGATTAGGGCCGGTATTGAAGTGTTGCTTGAAAATGCCGGTATAAACTTTAAAGAGATAGACAGAATAATAATTGCAGGCGCTTTCGGGTCTTACATAGACCCTAAAAACGTTATTAATATTGGTATGTTTCCTGACATCTCTTTAAAGAAAATACGGCAGGTTGGCAATGCAGCAGGGGTCGGAGCAAAGATGATATTGATTTCCAAAAAACAGAGAGCCAATACCGAAAAAATAGCCAAAAAAATTAAATATCTTGAATTAGCTTTATTCCCCGGTTTCAATAATCATTTCATAAACAGTATGAAATTTCCTGCATCTGATAAAATAATCTAAATAGATACTATTTTTCATATATTCTTATCTGAAAGGAGATAAATGCCGGATTTAACAAAAGAGCAGAAAGCCGGGATGCTGAAAACCTTAATTACCATAAGGCGTTTCGAAGAAAAAGCAATTCAGCTTTACGAGACAGCAAAAATATGGGGGTATTTGCATCCTTATATCGGAGAGGAAGCTATTGCTGTTGGCGCATGCGCAGCAATTAAAAAGGAGGATTGGATTATATCCACTCACAGGGGGCACGGACACAGCATTGCAAAAGGTGCGGACTTAAAGAGGATGATGGCAGAACTTCTCGGGAAAGTTACCGGTTACTGCAAGGGCAGGGGTGGTTCGATGCATATTGCCGATACCGAACTTGGCATTCTGGGCGCCAATGGGATTGTTGGAGGAGGTATACCGATATCTGTTGGGGCAGGATTTTCCTGCAAAATGGAAGGCAAAGGAAGGATTGCTATTTGTTTCTTCGGAGACGGCGCGTCCAATAATGGTGTTTTCCATGAGTCTCTTAACATGGCGGCAATTTTTAAACTGCCTGTTATTTATATATGTGAAAATAACATGTATGCGATTTCAATGAGCTCATGCGAATCTGTTGCATGCAAGGACATAGCAGACAGAGCAGCAGCATATGATATCCCCGGGGTTATTGTAGACGGAAGTGACCCTGAAGCAGTTTATGAAGCTGTCACAAGAGCAGTTGAGCTTGCAAGAAAAGGCAAAGGTCCATCACTGATTGAGGCAAAGACATACAGATTTGGGGGACATCATCCTAATGATCCCGCAGAATACAGAGACAAGGAAGAGGTAGAGTATTATAAAACCGAGAAAGATCCTGTTAAGAATTACAAGAGCAAATTAATAGGTGAAAAGATTCTAACCGAAGAAGATATTGAAAAAATGGAACAGGAAATATTAAAGATGATCGAAGATTCTGTTAAATATGCCGAAGGAAGCCCTGAACCACGGCTTGATGAATTTCTTGAGGAAGTAAAATCATTATAGGGTTCATGGAAAGGAATATCGATGAGAGAGATTGAATATAGGGAAGCTATAAGAGAAGCCGTGATTGAGGAAATGGATAGGGATGAAAAAGTTTTTTTAATAGGCGAAGACATTGGTAAATACGGCGGCGCTTTCAGGGCTTATAAAGGTCTGCTCGAAAAATACGGTCCCCAAAGAGTTATAAATACGCCTATTTCTGAGGCAGCAATAATTGGTGCCGGAATAGGTGCTGCAGTAACGGGATATAGACCAATTGCTGAAATTATGTCTATAGATTTTGCTGCACTTGCAATGGATCAAATTGTAAATCAAGCAGCAAAAATAAGATATATGGCTGGTGATAACCTGAGGTGCCCTCTGGTAATAAGAACCCAGGGGGGTGCTGGAAGAGGGGTTGCTGCGCAGCATTCACAGAGTCTTGAGGCCTGGTTCTATCATGTTCCGGGGCTTAAAGTTGTTATGCCATCAACGCCATATGATGTAAAAGGGCTTCTAAAAACAGCGGTGAGGGATGATGATGTGGTTGTCTTTATTGAGCATAAGATGATCTATCTGCTTAAGGGTAATGTTCCGGAGGAAGAGTATACGATTCCTTTTGGTGTTGCAGATATAAAACGTGAGGGTGGCGATGTGACCATATTTGCTTATTCCAATATGGTATATAAATCTCTTGAAGCTGCAAAAGAACTTGAAAAGGATGGAATAAGCATTGAAATTATTGATCCGAGAACACTTGTCCCGCTGGATGAAGAGACTCTTATAAATTCCATTAAAAAAACAAATCATCTTGTAGTCGTAACGGAAGCATGCGGGAGGGGAAGCGTTGCGTCCGATATAGCGGCAAGGGCGGCTATTAAGGCTTTTGACTTTCTTTGCGCTCCGGTGAAAATTGTTGCCGGACTTAATGCGCCTATTCCGTACAACTCTATGCTTGAACAGTCTTCAATACCAAATACAAAAGATATAGTAAAAGCTGTCAGGGAAGTTTTAAGGTAGGAATTCCCAAACTTCGAACCATTTTTTTTTAATTCTTCTGGCGGATTAGCCTAAATAAAAATAATGCCTTTTAAAAAAGCTCCATTTTTAGCCAAAAAAGTGGTAAACTCTTAAACAACAGATGAAAGTATTAGAATTTAATAGGCAAATACAAGGAAAATTTAAACGATGGATTTTATATAAATGCTCTTAAATTTTACAGGGAAAAAGAAAAGAATTCTTTTGTTTTCTATAAATACCTTGTTGTTTGCCGTAATAATCCTGCTATTATTTTATACAGTAAGCTGCAGACTCGACACCAATAATGGAGATGCCGAACCTCAAGGGGAAAAGCTTATAGTCGCTTGTGATGCCACATACCCGCCTTTTGAATCTTTAAAAGATGGTAATGTTGAAGGTTTTGATATAGATATTGCCGGAGAAATAGCCAGAAGGATGGACAGGGAAATAGAGATAATTCAAATTAAATGGGACAGCACTTACCAGATTCCTGAAGATCTGGAGTTTGATATGATAATTTCGGCAATTCTGATAATCGAGGGAAAGGAAAATGTAATTGATTTTTCCATTCCTTATTTTGTAATGAAATATATGCTTGTCACTTTAAGAGAAACTGATATCAAGACTAAAGAAGATTTGAAGGGTAAGGATGTGGGGGTTTTAGAAACTGAAAAAAATTATCTGGACGAAGATTATTTGCTTAACTTCAAAATTGAAAGTTTTGATGATATTGTAATGGTGTTTGACAGTCTCAAAAATAAAGACATTGACGGCGTTTTAATCTCACTACCAATAGGGGTCAATTTACTGGCTGAAAATGAAGGAATTTATAGCGTGCTGGAAGTTGTAGAATCTAACAAAGAATTCGGCATTGTTTTCAGTAAGGGAAACACTTTAAAAGAAGAAGTTGATAGGATTCTGGAAAGAATTAAAGAAGACGGAACTTATGATGATATTTACAATAAATGGTTCAATTACTGATTCTAAAAGCCGGGCTAGTTTTTTATTCTTCTAAAACAAGATATTTTTCCGTTCAGCGGCAGTTTCTATAAAATTTCGTCAAAATAATTTAGCCGGACCTATATTAAATTTTTTATATGTGGTGTTATAATTAGTGATTATTATATTGTAATTTTTTATGGATTGGGGAAAGGATATGTTAGTAATTGGCGAAAACATAAGTGTAGTATCAAAGGTGGTGGGAGACGCTGTAAGAGATAGGGATGCAGCGCCTATTATTAAGATGGCAAAGGAACAGAAAAATGCAGGAGCGGATTACATAGATGTGAATATCGGTCCTGCTACAAAAAAGGGTGAAGAGCTTATGCAGTGGATAGTGAAAAGTATACAGGCTGAAGTGGATGCTCCTCTTGCCCTTGACACCAAGAATGTGAGTGCTATTGAAGCCGGCCTTGAGGTACATAAAGGTACCGCTATGATTAATTCGGTTACCGGAGATAAAGATAAGCTTGATATTCTTATGCCGCTGGCAAAAAAATATAACAGCAAAATTGTCGGAATCGCCCTTACAGAGAAAGGTGTACCCCCGGATGTTGACAGCAGGGTGGAGATAATTATGAATATAGTCAATTCTGCTCTGGAACATGAGTTACCAATGGAAAATCTGTATCTGGACCCTGTGGTGCTGCCGGTTGCAGTTCTCCAGGAACAGGTATTCAATTGTATTAAGGCACTGAAGATTTTTAAAGAGCTTAAGGAACTGATGGCGCTGCCCGATGAACCAAGAACTATCGTGGGGCTGAGCAATGTTTCCCAGTCTTCTCCTCCGGAGCTTAAGAGTCTTCTTAACAGGACGTACCTTCTGATATTGCTGAGCCAGGGTCTTGATAGCGCTATTGTCGATCCCCTTGATAAAGAGTTAATGAATGTTATAAAAACTTATAATATATTGACCAATAAAATACTTTACGCACATTCCTATCTTGACTGACAGAAGGCCAAACTTCTTTCAAGGTCCTTGAATATAGAGATATATATTATAGTATTTTAATAATTCTATAACAGATTTATTAGAAATCACCGTTTTTTAGATTGAATAAAAAGCGGATTGTGATAAAATAAGATGACGGGGTAAGTTAATATAGGCGTCCAACAATTTTGAATACTTACCCCCCTTTTTTAATTGCAATTATATCTTTGTAATCTCTCCAGGATTTAATAGATTATTTTAATTTATAATTTGTTGTTTATATATATTCTATAAACAGATATTTTTAAGATAAATATATTTAATACATTAAAGGTGAATTGGATATAAGTCATTTTTAATCGGCTGTAACAAGATTGTAAAAGAAAAATAAAAAAATTTTGACATTATTGTAATAAAAGTGTTACAATACTCCGAAATATCTTTAAAAAAAGTATAAGAGTTATATTTAGGAGCATTGAAGCTTTTCCTTAATTTTGGACGCTTAGGGGAAGTGGAGCTAATAGCGAAACCGACTAAAAGGTCGGTTTTTCTTTTTGTATAGAGTTTTTTTAATATTAATTATAAGTATAAAAATTAAGGGGTAAAAAATGAATTATTCAAAAAACAGAATAATAAAGAAAATAACAGTATTCAGTATCGTGCTTACTTTATTATTGTGGATGATTCCTGCCAGCATAGTCTTTGGAAGTTCGGAGGAAGATTTAAAAGCAGCATATGAGGAGACATTGATAGCACTTGGAGCTGCTCAAGAAGAAGTTGCGAGAGCTGAAAGCGATCTGGAATCAGCAAAATTAATAGAAGCTGAAGCCAGAGCAAACCTGGAAGCGGTAGGACAAAAATTAACTGTAATAAATGAAAATTATGTCAGTGCTGCACCAGGGGTAGAAAAACTTAAAGAAAAATTAACTTTTGCCCAAGCAGCTGCAGATGAAGCAAACTCATTTTATGAAGGAATGAAGGGAACTGGAAGCGAGGAAGAAGTAAGTGTAGCAAAGGCAGTAGCAGAAAAAGCTAATGCCGAATTAGAGTCGGCCCTGACAGAATATAATAATGCTAATTCTAATTTAATGACTCTGCAGAATGATTTAGATGGAGCAAAAGCTGAATTTGAGAAAGCTAAATCAGCAGCGGACGAGGCAAGTTCCAATCTTCAGCATACTGAAAAAATCCTGAATGAAAAAAATGAAACTCTCAATAATGCCCTGGCTGAGGTAGAAAGAACAAAAGCTGAACTGGAAGCTTATGAAGCCACGACAACCGAAAATAATGGAGAAGGGAACACAGAAGAGGATACTGAAAATATAGAAACGAATACAGAAGCAAACACAGAAAATGCAGAAACGAATATTGAAGAAACAGAAGCAGTTACGGAAAATAATACTCTGGATGAAGAAATCACCAGTGAAGAATTAAC
>CAZLEB010000051.1:0-8917 GCA_964558475.1 uncultured Actinomycetota bacterium | reverse complement strand
GTCCAAGGGGAGGAAATGAAGCCTTTTTACCTAATATTTTTAAAACTTTCTTAAAACTCCAAAAAGTTTCTTCATAATCAGGATAAACAAGTAAAATTTTCATTATAAGTATTCTCTTTTCTTTTTAAATTTCTAATATCTCTAATCAAGGTTTCTGCCATTCTGACAGATTGCAAAACTAGTGTAAAGTAATTTGTTTTCAAAGTCACTTTATTATATTATAAACGATATTTCCGTATTTAAGTTGCAAAATATTTTTTCAGGGTATTTTAACTGCATATAAGAATAGTATTTCCAGGGCTTTTTGCTTACTGCAGGAAGGAAAAAAATTAGATCTCCTTGCCAATGGAGAATCCTTCTCCCAGTTTCTTACCGGTTCCCAGATATTCACGTTTGGCTGGATCATAAAAGAATGGCTTTAATTTTCCAATATCAGGAAAGCCGGATGAGTCAATCATTGACTCTTCTGCTTTTATATCCAGGATCTCTCCGATGAACTGGGTATGTGATCCTATTTCGACTACTTTAAGTAATTTGCATTCAAGTACAAAAGGAAACTCCTTTCCGTAAGGAGCATCAACCAGATCACTTTTTACCGGGGTAATGTTTGTTTTTGCAAATTTATCTTCGCTCCTGCCGGATACAACACCGTAGTGATCAGCTTCCTTTACCATATTCTCAGAGAGGATATTTACAGTGAAAGCTTTTTTTAGTTTTATATTACCATGAGTATAAGTTGCCTTTCGCATAGAGATTGCCACACATGGAGGAGTGGAGCAGCAAATTCCTCCCCAGGCTACAGCCATCAGGTTCGGTCTTTCCTGACTATCATAAGTTCCAATAATTAGAACCGGGGTTGGATAAATAATAGTCCTGGCTCCCAGTGACTTTTTCATAATCCCTCCTCCCATATTATTAATGTTTAAATTAAATTATAGTTACTATAAACCATTATAATTTTGATTTCTGATATTTTAAAAATATTTTAGGTAATATGTTTTAATTTTACAATATCAAAGATAAGGGAAATCAGCAATTTTTGCAGTTTTTGAGGAATTTCCGTGTGTGGAACCAGTTTTTAAAAAAAGCGTAGACCTCAATAAAAAAATTCTTGACATAATGTATATTATTATATATATTTAGTTCATTATTATATACATTATGTTAACTATTATTGATATAATAAATTGGTAGGTAAAAGTATAAAACTTAAAAATGACTTGAGAAGATGCCGGTTTGAACATAATGAGATTTCCCAGCAGGAACTGGCTAATGCTGTAGGTGTGACCCGTCTTACAATTCACTCCATAGAAAAAGGGAAGTTTAATCCATCTGTTCTGCTGGCACTAAAAATTGCAGATTTCTTTAAAAAATCTGTAGAGGAAATATTTTACCTTGGAGAAGATTAAATAAAGGAGCATAAAAAATGAAACGATTATTAAAAATAAGTAATAATACCACTTTGGTTTTATGTTCAATTTCAATTGCGGGACTTGTATTCACAAACACATTCTTTTTAATGCTCAGGGATAAAATAATTAATATGGGAGATGTTGAAAGTTTTATGGACAAGTTTTCAATTCCGGTTGTAGTGGTATATTTTATTTTTATTTTTTTTCACCTATCAGCTATGCTTACTCTAATCCTGCAGTTAAATTTTTTTAAAAGAGATAATTTCCTCCGTGCTTTTTTATTTTTTACCGGTATTACTTCTTTATTGATGTTATTTGGAGACTTTGCGCTTGCAAGCGATATTTCAAAAGAATATATTTTTGGGCTACCAGGTGAGTTTAACATCCTATTTTTTAGCCAGGCACTTCATTTTATTTTCTATATTCTTATGATTGTTCTCCTTGTATTAGCTAGAAAGTCAGTCAGGAAAGAACATGAAGAAGTAGTTTTAAAAGACGATTCAATATTTATTAATGCACAATATATCGGGATCTTAAGTGGAATCTCAGGCTTGATTCTGATTACAATTTTTTCTTTTTTATATTTAACGGTATACCCATTACCGTCATGGGCGGTGGATGCAGGAATTATTGTAATAAGCTTAATAGCTGTAATTCCATATATTCTGATAGTTTTTTACTGGCTGATAATCAAACTCAGGGAAGGGATAAGTGAATGGTACGATGAGAAGCAGTATCAGGATATAACCAGAGCAAGCCTGGTAACTTTGATAGCATCTATAATAGTAATGGCAGCAATCTTTGTTGTTCAATATTTTGTAAGAGCTTTTAATATCATGAGTGAAATCTGGTTTCCCTTTTATATTTTTCTAGTATTGCTGTTGTTTTCAGCAAGCACTTTATACTTCAATAAAAGCTATAGATTGATTTCTAAGAAGGGTAATAATATGGATACAGCAAAAAGAAATAAAAACTTGGGGTTAGTGGTTTTAATAACCGGTTATTTAACCCTGATATTCTGGTTGCTGGTAATTTTCTTAAGTGTCGAAATAGGCATAGGCTGGGAAAGCTATACAGCTGTGGGATTCTTCGGATTACTGCTGGTAGCCTCCGGTATTATATTCTTATTGAGTCTAATTTTTAACATAACAGAATCAAAAGAGAATAAACATATATCAAGAGGACTGGTGCTTACCATAATCAGTATTCCACCCATTGCATTCTGTTATCTGGCAATACTTGTAAAGGCATTGACTGAAGGACATTAGCTTGTCTCTTCCTACTGTCCTGGCCGTAAAATCTATTTGAAAAGATTTAAGATTTCTTTTTACCCTGAATGTAATAATCCACTTAAAAAAAGTATTTTTTCGGTATAAGAATCCCATAGATAATAGATAATTCATTATTTTTAAAGACAAAACGTAAATATTTATATAATATAGAAGCAATTACTTTTAATCTTGTGGAGGACGAAAGATGAATGAATCAAAGCATTATTCTATTGCGGTTATAGCCGGTGACGGCACAGGGCCGGAAGTTATAGAGGAGGGTAAAAAGGTTCTTGAGGCCGCAGGTAAAAAACACGATATAAGTTTTGAATTTACCGATTTTGATTTTGGCGGAGACAGATATCTGAAAACAAAAGAAACACTGCCGGATTCTGCTATCAGCAAGTTGAAAAAATTTAAGGCAATATATCTTGGCGCCATTGGACATCCTTATGTACCACCGGGAGTTTTAGAGGTCGGTATTTTATTGAAATTAAGATTTTCTCTGGATCAGTATATAAACTTAAGGCCTGTAAAATTATATCCCGGTGTTGATTGCCCATTGAAGGACAAGGGACCGAAAGATATAGATTTTGTAGTGGTAAGGGAAAATACTGGTGATCTATATACCGGTCACGGTGGTATAACCAGGAAGGGAACCCCCTACGAAGTTGCAACCCAGGTGATGGTTTACGACAGACAGATGGTTGACAGGTGCCTGGAGTATGCCTTCAATCTGGCAAGGGTAAGAAAAGAAGAAGGAAAACCGGGGAAGCTTACACTGGTTCATAAAACAAATGTGCTTACCTATGTTGGAGATCTGTGGTACAGAGCGTTTATGGAAATGGCTAAAAGTTTTTCCGATATCGAAACGGATTATAACCATATAGATGCTGCCTGTATGTGGATGGTAAAAAATCCGGAATGGTTTGATGTCATTGTTATACCCAATATGTTTGGAGATATAATTACTGATCTGGGGGCAATGATCCAGGGCGGTATGGGAATTGCAGCGGGAGGAAATATAAATCCCAATGGAACCTCTATGTTTGAACCAATAGGAGGCTCTGCTCCTAAATATACCGGAAAGAATGTAATAAATCCTCTGGCAGCAATAGAGGCAGGAAGAATGATGCTAAAGCATCTGGGAGAGAAGGAAGCAGCAAAGTCTATCGAGGATGCCGTTGCCTATGCCTGTACAAAAGTAAAGAGTCTTGGTGCAGGAAAGATGGGATATAGTACTACGGAAGTAGGGGATATGGTAGCCGGGAATATTAGTAGTAGCTAAATAAAATCCATTATTTAAAAGTATAGTGTCCTATTATTGAAATTATTGAGTTATACAATATATAAATTTATTAATTATTTAATTAATCTATTTATATAAGTTTTATTAGTTATATTGACATAAGTATATAAAGTTGTTATTATATTTCATAGTAATCTATAAATTTTAAAATTTTAAGAAGGTCGGTTATTATGAATAAAATCATTCTCAAAAAAATCTCTGTTTATATTCTACTGGTTGCTTTTTTGGCTACATTTGGGTTTCTAACAGGTTTTGTATATCCCGATAGTTCAATAAATACAGATGTTACGACATATAATGAGGAAAATCCTGAAGAGACAGAAGAAGAAGATGAATCCGGAGAAGAGGAAGAGCAGGATGAAGTAGAAAATTGGGTTTGTGGAATATGTGGATATACTTATGATCCGGCAGTTGGAGATCCCGAAAATGGAGTTATTCAAGGAACAGAATTTAAAGATTTGCCAGAGACATGGGTTTGCCCTATCTGTGGTGCTTCTAAACTTGAGTTTGAAGATGAAAATGAAGAGCAAATAGAAGAAAAGGATGAGTGGCTTGCCCACCTTGAACATGTTCTTGAAATGCGATCCAAACATCTTTTAGTTTTGCAAAGAGTAATTGATAAAATGATTGTGAAAAATCCTTTTCATCCTTCAGTATTAGCGCTTCAATATGCTTTGCTGTCAAGCTCCAAATCAGTGCAAAAAGCTCAGGAGGCAATTGACCAGTATGAAGAACAATTGGATAACTCTGATGATGATACTGATTCTGAAGATCAGGATAATGAAACTACTGATCCTGAAGACCAGGATGATGAAACTATCGGAGACACCACAACGCAGAATGATGACTTGCAGAATAATGACTTGAAAGAAAATAATGGTAATGGGAATAATGAAAATAAGAATAATACCACAAAACAGAACGAGAACTTAAAAGAAAATAATGGTAACGGGAAAGACAAAAGTGAGAATAAAAATAAAGAAAACAACGGTAAAGGCAAGAGTAAGTAAAAATCCTAAAAACTAAATTTTAAATTATTAAGGCTCCAATAAAAAGGAGCCTTAATAATTGCAGATATTTCTTTTAATTTAAGCTTAAAATGATCTTACCTATATAAAGTACCCTATATTTAAAACTATTATCTATTTAACTCTTAATCTATTCACAAAATACCTTAAATTTCCTATTAAAAAATTTATTTTTAGGTAAAATTTATTATTATCGTCAAAACTTTGTGAAATGAAACTTTCAATTAAAATAAAATTATCGGTAACGATGACCTTGCAGTTTATGGCAATCGGGGCGGTAATTCCCGTACTAAGTTTATATTTAAAGGATTATTTGCATTTCAGTAGTTTTCAAACAGGTATTGTTATTGCAATGTCTTCTGTCGCATCTTTTGTGTCACCTGTAGTCACATCGTTTATTGCGGATAGAATCATAAGTGCTGAAAAACTGTTTACAATCTGCCAGTTTATCGGTGCAGCCGCCATGGGGTTTCTTGCTTTCCAGAATAATTTCTTTGGTGTTTTATTTTTATATCTGTTTTATTCGTTAATCATGGGTCCGACTATTGCTCTGGTGAACGCTATTATATTTCACAGTTCTTCGAATGAAGAAAGCAAGAATTTTGGTTTCTTAAGAGTCTGGGGTACGATTGGATGGATAATTGTAGCCTGGGGGTTTTTTTTCTGGCTTGGCCGGTACCCGGAAAGAATTCAGGATACTCTGATATTTTCCTCTATAGTTGCTTTTATACTCGGTTTTTTTTCTCTAACATTTCCAAAAACAAGAGTAAGAGTAAAATCAGAAAGATTTACTCCTATTGAGTCAATTAAAGTAATCATCAAACCGGAAATAATATTTTTATTATTATTTGGTTTCCTTATAAGCCTGGTGCAAAGATATTTTTATTACGGCGCTGCGCCTTTTTTAAAAAGTATTGGTTTCGCAAATAAATATCTAATGCCGGTATTGAGTCTTGGACAGATATCGGAAATTCTGGCCATGTTGATTACCGGATTCCTGATCAAGAAATTTGGATACAGGATAGTTATGATTTTCGGCGTTATTATGGAATTGTTGAAATTATCAGCTCTATTTTTTGGATATCCGGTTATCTTTTTGCTTACAGGTTTATTTGTACATGGATTTGCATATGCATTCTATTTTGTTCCTTCTATAATTTTACTCGACAGCTATTGCAGTAAGGCGGCGAGAACGGGAGTACATCAGCTATCAACAGTATTCACCATGGGTTTTGGCAATCTGGCAGGAAATTTAATTGCCGGAGCTGTTATGGGTTATGCTACGGTTAACAGTGTTGTTGATTATCAAAAATTCTGGCTTGTTCCAATAATAATAACTGCGGTAAGTTTCATCATACCTGTATTTTTTATTAAACAAAAAGATAAAGATAAGATAAATATACAGAAGCTTGAGCCATGGTAATTATTAATAAATTTTCATTCAAGCTCGCCATTGTAAACTCGCACTATATGCTTCAGTTTAAAGAAGCCAGAGAAAAATTTCTGACTTACAGTCAATTCAATCCCTCTTCGAAGAATTGGAACTCCTGAAGATATTTTTAAAGTAGCATATTTCATTATTAACGAAGATACATATATAAATGGACAAAATATATTTGTTAATGGCGGAGACTATATGGGATAGGCCAGTAACTTATTTATTTAATTAATAGAAAGAACCATCTTTCGGGTTCATAAGAAAAATGATCATGGATTTCCTGGGATATTTCTATTAAATTATGTATGGCATGAATTTAATAAATAAATTATCCAGATAAAAAAGGTTTCTCGGTACTTTAGAAGCTTATTAATTTTTAGGATTTTATAATTTCATGAATTGATTGGCGACATCTTCTAATATGCTTATGCCATTTTGTATTTTCAAAATAACTTCTACATCATTTTCTCCTGATTGAAGCATTTGAAAACTTTCTATTACCTCATCCATTCCATTAATACTTGATTCTTTTATATCTGATAATTTCTCATCTTCTCCAGGAACTTCTAAATTAGAAACTTCTGTCCTTATATCTTGCATATCAGAAATAACAGGTGATAGGGCTGCCCCTGAAGCCGTATTAGCCAAACTTATTTTATTAACAAATTTTATGTTTAAATTACTTAAATCTGAAATAAAATTTTTAGATTCCTTATCGCTATATGGACCTTGCTTACAAGAGACTAGAAAAAAACTAATAAACAACATTAAGATTATTATAGATATAAAATATTTATTTTTCATTTATAAAAGTAAGCTCTTTGTGACTAGGTTGATTAAATCAACGCACGGCTTGAAGCCGACTTTCACATACAAAGGACTAACTAAAAATAATATATCATTAATTTGATTAATTATAAACACAGGTATTAAATCTATTTTTTTTATTGTAGCCCCAGGTATTTTAATTTCGAACCAGATTGTAAAGGAACTGATTGGCTTAAAATCTAAAATACCTATTAGCTTTTAAAAGTATCCTATTTTATATAAAATAAAAATAATGTTATTTTAGATTAGAGATTTAACAAAATTATATAGAAGATTTCTAAGGAGTAGAAAATAATGAAAGAAATATTTGAAAGGCGAAGCATAAGAAAATATACAAGCTCACCAGTATCCAACAGTGATATTGAAAATTTACTTAGGGCTGCTATGTCTGCACCATCAGGTCATAATCAGCGGCTATGGGAATTTATTATTATAAAAGATAAAAATATAATGAGTGCCATCACAGAAATACATCCTTACTCTCAAATGCTAAAGGAAGCACCTCTGGCTATTATAGTCTGTGGTGATTTAGAAAAAGAAAAACATGCAGATGATTGGGCAAGTTACTGGGATCAGGACTGTGCCGCCGCAACAGAAAATATTCTGATTGAAGCTCAATACCTGGGACTTGGTGCAGTATGGATAAGTGGATATCCAAGAAAAGATGTCGTAGATGGATTAAAGAAATTACTTAAACTTCCTATTAAGGTTATACCATTATCAATAATTTCTATTGGACATCCGGCAGAAAAAAAGGAAACTCCTGATAGATACGATAAACAAAAGATTCATATAAATAAATGGTAGATTTAAAAACCTTGAAATTTTGCTATGAAATTATTTCAAAACTCATACTGGACAAATATTTAGATTATTAGTGAATGTAAAACGAAACTTACATTCCAAGTAATAGTGGTATAGTTTATATTGACTCTAGAGCTGGTAGCCCAAATAAAAGATAGTTGGAACTCATTAATAAAAGACATTATCTTAATAGATAATCTACAATATGCCTTAAAAGTATTTCTATTAGTATTAAAAGTATAAATTTACTTAATAAATCTTCAAATAAATTTATATTGAATGGCAGGAATTTTAAATTTTATTGAAATATATTTTTTATAATCTCTTAGTTTATTCCAATTTATTATTAATGTATACAGCTTTAAAGCCAAAGGAGTATTGAAATGCCAGAAATAAAAATTAAAGATATCCAATTCAATTCAGAAAATATTGAAAAAATTTATTTTGAAATCGAAAATGTTGTTGAGAAGATAAGGAAAGCAATTGAATTTATAGAAAATTCTAACTTGTTTAAATATCCTCAAAGTGAAATAGAAAAAAATAAAGTTATCGATATTCTTAATAACTTAGATGGAAATATATCAAGTTTGAATTCAAGTTTTAGTGAAGGAATTGAGCAAAAAGTGCGAGCGTATTTAAAATAAGAATTATCGAATACAAATAGATTAATCTATTTTCTTGAATAAAAGATGAGAATGCAAAAAAATATTAGGGCCACTTATTTTTTTGTCGATGAGTCAGGTGACCCTACTTTTTATAATAGAGAAGGAAAATATATTGTAAAAGAAAAGGGTTGTTCAGAAATTTTAATTTTGGGTTTTATTATGACA
>CAZLEB010000050.1:0-9221 GCA_964558475.1 uncultured Actinomycetota bacterium | reverse complement strand
AAATAAATATGAAAATAAATATAAAAGATGTGGCCAGAAAAGCAGGGGTTTCTACGGCAACCGTTTCCAGAGTTTTAGGAAATTTCACCGGGGTCAGGGATAACACCAGAAAAAAAGTGCTCAAAGCCGTATCGGAATTAAATTATGAAATAAATGCAGTTGCCAGGAACCTAAGGCAGAAAAAGACAAATTCTATCGGGATAATTGTAGGGAATGTTCTTTCTGAGTTTTATTCAGTTATTGCTAAATCTGTGGAGGATATAGCCAATAAATTTGGTTATAATACCATTTTATGCAATGGAGATGAAAATCCCGAGAAAGAACTCAACTATTTAAAAGTTTTAAAGTCCAACAGAGTAGATGGAATAATACTCACGCCTACCGGTAAGAATTCAGAATATGTGCAGCATCTGATAAATTCAAGAACCAAGGTGGTGCTTTTAGACAGGCTGATAGAGGGAGTAGATTGTGATGCGGTCTTAGTTGATAATGCTAATGGCGCCTATAAAGCAGTAAAACACCTGATAGATCAAGGTTATAGAAAAATTGGAATAGTGGATGGCTATTTAGAACGAACTACCGGAGCAGAAAGACTAAAAGGCTATTTGCAAGCGATAGAAGAAGCAGGTATAGCTAAAGATGATAGCCTGATTAAAATTGGTAATTTTAAGAAGGAGAGTGGCAGGAAATTAACTAAAGAATTATTGGAACAATATAATAAACCGGAGGCAATTTTTACTACCAATATAGATATGTCTATGGGTGCATTAATTGCTATCAAAGAGATGGGGCTTACCATACCCAATGATATAGGCATTGTTTGTTTTGATGATTCGGATTGGGCGTTGATATTAGAGCCTCCCATAACTGTCATAAGACAACCTGTATATCAGCTTGGTTCCACAGCAGCTGAACTGTTAATAAAAGAAATAGAAGATGAAGAGAAAAATATAAATCATAAACCAACTGTAGTAACTTTAAGCACAGACCTAATAATCAGAAATTCCACCAAAAAATTAAACACTTAAATATATAATTAATCGCTATTCTTTTCACTGACGAATATTTTAAGAATAAAGGAGGTGATGGATATAAGCTATAGCTTGAATCAGATTTATCTTACAGAGAACGACATATTTGACAATTTTATATTTAAAAGTTAAAAAGGAGGATTTTATCATGAAAAGAGAAAAATTTTTAAAAATTGCTTTGACAGTTTGCTTACTTGTAGTTTTGACTTCTATGGTGGTTATCGCTGAACAACCAAAATATAACTTGAAATTTTCTACCGTTGCTACCCCTTTAGAACCACAGACTCAGGGTTATATGAAATTTGCAGAAATGATAGACCAGTTAACCGGTGGGAATATTAAAGTGACCGTATACCATTCCGGACAATTAGCAGATCAAAAAACCTCAGTTCTTGGAACTATGCGTGGAGATATAGATATGTGTGATGGAGCACCTTCTTGGTATAGCGATTTAGTTCCCTATCCTGAAATCGGAGTTTTAGAAGCTGCTTATGCATATAAAAGTTTGGATCACCTATATTATGTTATGAATGGACCTATCGGAAAAGCGTATTGGGAAGAATTGAGAAAGAAATCTGGATTGGTAGTACTAGATACCTATTTCTTAGGGACAAGGCAGTTAAATTTAACCAAGAAAGCCGGGATAGTTAGAAAACCAGAGGATTTGAAGGGAGTTAAATTAAGAATGCCAGGTTCAGAAGCCTGGATGGATGTCGGTCGTGGTTTAGGTGCTCAACCTACTCCCTTAGGATTCAACGAAGTTTATATGGCTTTGAAGACCGGAACCATAGACGGGCAAGACAACCCTTTACCTACTGATTTTTCCAGTAAATTTTATGAAGTTACTCACTATATAGTCTTGACTGATCATCAGATGACCATTGTTAATCCCACGATTAATGAAAAAGTTTGGGAGAGTATGCCGGAAGATTATAAAGTATACATGAAAAAAGCTCTTTTAATTGGAAGAAATTACTGTAATCAATTAGTTTTAGAGCAGGAGGCAAGTTTGCAGGCTCAGTTCCAAAACGAATTCGGTATGGAAATCATTATTCCAGATAAAGCTGCTTTTATGGAAAGCACCAAGAAAATGTATGCTAAAAATGATGAAATTTGGGGTAAAGGGGTATATGAAAAGATACAAAATGCAAGCGCAGAAGTATATGAAGCAGAATAATCATTAGCAAAAAATATCCCATATTGCGCTATAGAGGGACAGGAGATTTAACCTCTTGCCCCTCTATTAAAAGGTATAGATTGATTTAGAATCGAAGGCGTGATTTGGTCAATGGAATTATTAAAAAAAATTTATAATTTTATAATTATTTTTTTTGAAGAGTTTCTTTCTATGGCAGCCTTAGCAACTTGTGCTGTAGTAATAGGTATTCAAGTGTTTTATAGATATTTTCTTAATATTTCTCTAGAATGGCCATTTGAATTATCCATTTATGCTTATATCTGGACTTTATATCTGGGAGCTGCTTGGGGGGTAAGAGAAGGACATCATGTAAAATTTAATATTTTATACGATAGATTGCCTTTAAAAACTCAAAAGATCCTCAATATTATTTTTGATACTATTACCACGGCTGTTTTTATTTTTATTTTTAAACCTGTTTGGGAATATCTTTTGTTTAATTATCGGATAAAGACAGTAGCCCTCAAAATTCCCTGGACTTTTGTTTTTATGGCTTTCCCCATATTTTTAATCTTAACGATAATTCATAACATCGAGCATATAACCAGGGACATTAGTTTTTTGTTTAATATAAAACATAACACACAAATAAAACAGGAGACAAAATAAATTGCTTATAGTTATATGGTTTTTTTTATTTGCAGTTTTTTTTATTTTGGGATATCCCGTTATTTTTTCGATCTCTGTACCGTCAATGATTTATATTATTTTAGCTGGAATAAGCCCAGCAGTAATTTTAGATCATATGGCCATAACTTTCGAAAGGAATTTTATTTTGCTTGCCGTTCCATTATTTATTTTAGCTGCGAGAATAATGAATGAGAGCACAATTACCGAACGTCTTTTTAATTTCGCTGATAAATTAGTAGGTTCACTTAAAGGAGGATTGGGTCATGTTAATATAGTTGCCTCAGTTATTTTTTCTGGAATGACCGGTTCAGCAATTGCCGATGCATCTGGTCTGGGTTTAATAGAGATAAGAGCTATGACCGATGCTGGATTTGATCCCGAGTTTAGTTGTGCAGTAACTTCAGCGAGTGCAACTATTGGTCCTATTATTCCTCCCAGTATTCCCATGGTAATCTATTCGATGATTTCAGGAGCTTCTATTGGTTATTTATTTATTGGTGGAATTATGCCTGGTCTTTTTTTAGCATTTTCTATGATGGTATATACTGCTTATATTTCTCATAAAAGAAATTATCCCAGAGGCGAACCTTTCAATTTGAAAAGTTTAGTAAAATCCTTTTTAAAGGGTTTTTTTCCGCTTCTTACGCCGGTCATTTTACTGTGGGGAATATACGGTGGAGTTTTCACTCCTACAGAAGCTGCTGCAGCAACAGTTCTATATGCTTTAATTTTATCGGTAGTTGGTTACCGTATTTTAGGTTTTAAAAAGTTGGTAACCGTTTTTAAAGAATCTGCCTTGAGCACTGGTTATGTATCAGGTATGGTTGGTTCTGCATTTCTTTTTAGTTATATTGTTTCTCGAGAACAATTGCCCGCATTATTAACTAATTATGTTATGAATTCGGGAATTATTACCAATAAATATATGTATTTAATGTTTGTAAATATACTCCTATTAGTTTTAGGTTGTTTCATGGACCCCATTGTAGGAGAACTAATCGTGATGCCCATCTTAATACCTGGTGCTATCTATTTTGGGATTGATTTAATCCATCTTGGAGTGATCTCAACATTAAATTCAATGATCGGTCTTTCCACACCGCCATATGGGGAAAGCTTATTTATTGTGAGCGCTTTGGCCAAAGTTCCTTTAGGAGGAATAATCAGAGAAATGTGGCCATTTATTGGTGTTTTAATTGCAGTATTACTTGCATGTACTTATATACCAGGGATTGTTCTATGGTTGCCTACATTAGTAGGGTATATTCCTTAAAAGATAATTTCCTTTTTAATAAGAGAAAAAATTCTTAATTTTTATATATTTATATATGTGAAAAAGTAAACGGAAGAGGTATATAAAATGAAATATAACCTTAATTTACTAGACCTGTATTACCAGGAATTAGAGCAGACCAGCAGAGATAGTTTGGATAGAGCAATAGAAAATATTATAGAAGTAAAGAAAAAAAACGGAAAGATAATGGTAGTTACCGGAAGTGGACCAAATATTCATGAGGGAGTCACAGTTTTAATCTCTGAATTAATGGATAAGAATATTATAAACATTGTTAGCACAAGTTCAGCGGTAATTGCTCATGAAATGGCTGGAAGTTTAGATAAAGTAAAAAGAGTACAAGCGGATAAAATAGGATTTGAGGCAAACAGCAATTTTCTTCCCCGAGGAAATATTTTTGAATTTACCCAGATGAGAGAAAATGAATTAGAAAGTTTAAGAAAAGAAATGATCTTAGATGAAAAGCTTCTAAAAAAATCAGAAAATATTAAGGGAAGTACTATTATAAAAGCTGCCGGGAATATGGCTTATCCAATGGGCTTAAGAACAGAAATGCTTTCCCGAGAAATTCTTAATATTGCTCAGACTTATAATCTTCCCTTTGAAGAAGTAGCGGGCTGGGGAGCAGATAAGAGAACAATGATCGGAAAAGGGGTAGAAAAAGGATTTCCAGTAATAGTCAGTGTCCCCCAACTTGTTGGAGGAGGAGCTGTCGGACTTTCTGTAGGTGATAGTATCTCAATTTCAGAAAGGTCTATGCGTATTGCCAGGATGTTGGAAGAATCAGATATTATTATAGAGTCAGCAGTAGCTTTAACTCAAGAAATACATGACGGTCCTTTTGAATGTTATACTGGTCATGGGATTTGGTCTCATTGGATTGGAATTAATACTTATAGTCTTAAAGAAAAAACTATCATCAGAATTGATTTGGACAAACAATTAATGAAAGCTAAATTAATGCAAAATGAGAATGATAAAATTCAAGAGGCTATTGATAAAGGATTACCTAAGACAAAAATTACAGGAATTCCTTTCCGAATGGAAATGTCCGCTTTTGCACGTCATGAAAATAGCATTCCTATTGTAGGAGATATTGGAAAAATATGGCCTATTATGGCTCATAAAGTTGCCGATGAGTTAGGAATTTCTTTAGATTTTCTAAGTTATCCTCAAGAATCAGAAGAAGGAAAAAAGATGAGAGAATGGATAGTAGAAAATGTTAAAGCGATAGATAGAGAAAAGATGTTAAAAAGAGCTCAGCAATATAAATTATAAAAGCTTTTTAAAAAGAGAGGAAAAATTGTTAAAAATGAATATTATAGGAGTTATTCCCTCACGATACAGTTCGACCAGATTACCTGGAAAACCTCTAAAGGATATTTGTGGAAAATCAATGGTTCAGTGGGTATATGAGAGTGCCAAACAATCTAAATTATTAAATGAAGTTATTGTGGCGACAGATGATGAGAGAATTATAGAAGAAGTCCATAGATTTGGAGGAAAGGCAATAATGACCTCTGTGAATCACCCAAACGGAACTTCTCGAATTACGGAAGCAATTAAAGAACTAGATGTTGATTTAGTGATTAATATCCAAGGCGATGAACCATTTATACGGTTCGAAATGATAGATGAGCTAGTTGAAGTACTGATTAAAGATAAAGATAAAGTGATGGCGACCCTTTGTTACGAGCTTAATGATAAAAATAAATATCAAGATGAAAATGTTGTAAAAGTAGTTTGTGACATTTACGGAAATGCCTTATATTTTAGTCGTTCTTTAATACCTTATCCCAGGAAAGAAATAAATTTTAAGGTTTATGAACACATTGGCATTTATGGCTCTAGAAAATCTTTTCTACAGGAATTTGTAAAATTAAAGGATACTCCTTTGTCAATAATAGAATCTTTAGAACAATTAAAGGTATTAGAGTACGGATATAAGTTATTTGTAGTAGAGACTAAATATAATTATAATGCCTTAAGCATTGACACTCAGGAAGACTTAGAGGAAGCTAGAAGAATAACTAAAAATAGGCAAGACATATAAAAGAAAAAAATTATGACAAAGCTTGTCAAAAACACATCGCTATAAGACATATAGCTACAGTATTAAAAGACGGTGCAAATTTTATCTTATTTTAAACAAGCTCTTAGTTACCGGGGTTTTAAGCCATCTTTTACCAGGAAACCTTTGTTGGGCCTTGATCAGATTGAAAAAAATAGATTGAATAACGAAGTAAAAGAAATTATTAAAGATTATCTTTAAAGCCTAATCAGAGACAATTTTGATTTATTATAAGAAATTAAGTTCATTAACGATAATTATTAAAGAGGTGAAATAATGCCAAACATCCAAAAAAGATTATCCGGGGCTCTCCCTAAAATTGGTATCCGGCCTATAATCGATGGACGAAGGAGAGGAATTAGAGAATCCTTAGAAAATCAAACTATGGCTATGGCTCAAGCAGCAGCCCAATTAATATCCAAAAACCTAAGGCACTCCAATGGCCTACCGGTAGAATGCGTTATTGCAGATACTACTATTGGAGGAGTTACCGAAGCTGCTAAATGTGCTGATAAATTTGCCCGCGAAGGGGTAGGAGTATCCTTAAGTGTCACCCCTTGTTGGTGTTACGGAATGGAAACCATAGACATGGAGCCTCTTATTCCCAAAGCCATCTGGGGATTTAACGGTACCGAAAGACCAGGGGCAGTATATTTATCTGCTGCCCTTGCTGGCCATGACCAGATTGGACTACCTGCTTTTGGTATCTATGGTAAAGATGTCCAGGATAAGGATGATAAAACTATTCCCCGAGATGTCCAACAAAAATTGTTACAATTTGCCAAAGCCGGGCTGGCCGTTGCCACTATGAAAGGGAAATCTTATCTTTCCGTGGGAAGTGTTTCTATGGGAATCGCTGGTTCCCAGGTTTCCCCTGATTTCTTTAAAGATTATCTGGGCATGAGAGTAGAACATGTAGATATGTCTGAGATGATAAGAAGAATAGAAGAAGAAATATATGATAAAGAAGAATATCTAAAAGCTCTTCGTTGGGTTAAAGAAAATTGTCCAGAAGGAGAAGATAGAAATAAAAAAGAGATAAGACATTCTCGCCAACAAAAAGATGCAGAATGGGAAATGGTAGTCAAGATGACCTTGATAGCTCGGGATCTAATGGTCGGGAATGAAAGATTAACTGAAATTGGATTAGTCGAAGAGGCGGAAGGTCATAATGCTATTGTCGCTGGTTTCCAAGGACAAAGACAATGGACCGATCACTTCCCCAACGGTGATTTTACAGAGACTATCTTAAATACCTCCTTTGATTGGAACGGTATAAGGGAGACTTTTATTTTTGCGACTGAAAATGATAGTCTTAATGGAGTAGCGATGTTATTTAATCATCTTCTTACCGATCGCGCCCAGATCTTTTCGGATATCCGAACTTACTGGAGTTCTGAAGCAGTAAAGAGAGTAACCGGAAAAGAACTAACCGGTCTGGCTAAAGGTGGTATCCTTCACCTGATCAATTCTGGTGCTACTACTTTGGATGCTACCGGCCAGCAAAAAGAAGATGGAAAATCAACTATGAAACCCTTCTGGAAGATAAGCGAAGAGGAAGTAAAGAAGTGTTTAGCTATCACCAGATGGAGTCCAGCTAATCTGGAATATTTTCGAGGAGGAGGATATTCCTCTGCCTTCTATACCAAAGGAGTAATGCCAGTAACTATGGTAAGGATCAACCTCATTAAAGGCTTAGGACCAGTATTACAGATTGCTGAAGGCTATACGGTAGATCTACCTCTTGAAGTTCACCATATCTTGGATGAAAGAACTGATCCTACCTGGCCCACTACCTGGTTTGCTCCTATCCTAACCGGTAAAGGAGCCTTTAGAGAGGTCTATTCGGTGATGAATAATTGGGGAGCTAATCATGGAGCGATCAGTTATGGTCATATCGGAAAAGATCTGATTACTCTTGCCTCTATGTTCAGGATACCAGTAGCTATGCACAATGTCCCAGAAGAACAGATCTTCAGACCAAAAACCTGGGCCTCCTTTGGCACCAAGGGTTTAGAATCTGCAGACTTTAGAGCCTGTAATAACTTCGGGCCATTATATGGTAGGAAATAGAAGGAGGACTGTAATGGAAAGATATGCCTTAGGTTTAGATTTTGGGACTTTGGATGGATGGACAGTATTAGTTGACGTAAAAGAAGATAGTTAAAGGTAAACATTTTAGAAGGATTATAAATGAAGATTGAAATAGAAAAATTAATTAAAATTATTGAGCGGAAAAAAAGAATAGACCCTCAAGGGAAGGATAGAATTGCCAATGTTTTAGAAAATAAAGAGGTCGATATTTTACCCTTAATTTTTTGGAGACCTGAAAATGTTTCTGTTCCTGGAAAGACTTATGATATGGAAGAGCAGTTTTATGATAAAGAAAAGATGCTTTATGGTCATTTAGAAGAGATTGCAGATTGTGCTCACAATACTTTTGATGCTCTCCTGTGTTTGCGTCCTAATTTTGGAACAATATTTATTCCTGCTGTGTTTGGGTTGGAATATAGAATACCAAAAGATACCTTTCCTTGGCTAACCTCTCATTTAAGTAAAGAAGAAATAAAACAATTTAGAGTGCCGAATCTAGATAATATAGATATAGTAAAAAAAGCAATTGAATATCTTAGGTTTTTTAAAGAGAAATTACCTGAATGGATCCACGTATATCTTCCCGATACCGAGGGACCGTTTGATATTGCTCATGCTGTTTACGGAGATAATATTTTCTATGAAATTTATGATGACCCTAAATTTGTTCATTATCTTTTAGAACTTTGTACAGATATATATATACAAGTTACAGAGAAACTGAAAGAGGTTATAGGAGAAGAAAGAACTTCTTGCTATCATGGCCATGCTTTATCTCGAGGAATTTATATGAGGAATGGAGGAATTCGAATTTCAGAAGATAGTGCGACTCTAATTTCACCTAAACAGATTGATGAATTTGTAATTCCCTATGATCAAAAAGCTTTGGAAGCATTTGGAGGC
>CAZLEB010000049.1:0-9383 GCA_964558475.1 uncultured Actinomycetota bacterium | reverse complement strand
TGGAATAAATATTATCTGACCGGCCCCAATATTTTTAATTAACACAAAATAATTGCTTTTGCTTGTCTTTTGGCTTACAAACTCGCTATACCAAACTGCATTGTCATCAATATCATTAATATATGCATGAATTCTCATATATGAGGCATTTTCTTTAATAAAGGCAATCTGTAAATCATCAGTAAAATCAGTAAAAAGCTCGCCCTCCAGGGTAACAGAATTTGTATTATCCTCAAAGACTATCTCATCGGTAATTGAAACATTAAACATTTGTTTAAAAGTATCATTATATCTGGCAGAATCATAATCATAATAACAAATAGCATTGCCACCCTTATTTACATAATCATACAATTTAGTCAGACGCGCATCATTTGGTTTAAACAAAACAGCAAGGCTAATTGCATTATATCCACCTGGTTCAAAATCTCTTATGAGGTTAAGATTAGATTCATAAGCAAGTGATTGAAATTTAGTATAATTACTGAGGCCAGTATCAATAAGACAAATCTTATCCTTGGTAATTTCTACTCCAGAGCCTTGTGTTTCACCTTCTACTGATTCCTCTTCAGCTCCCTCTTCACCCCCAATACTTCCAGTAGTTGAATAATCAGTTGCTTCCCCTTCAGAATCAGACAGCTGTTCTTCAAGTTGTTCTACCTTATCCTTAAGCTCTTCCAATTCACTCTGGTCAGAAGTAAAACAGCCAGCAGCAAAAATTATTACAAAACCCACACAAAATGCAATAATAAAAGCATTTATTTTCCTAATCATTTTTCTCCTATCTATGTGTTAATATAATGAATAAGTCAAATACTTTATGATAATGATTTTTCATATAATAAGATTATTAAATTTTAATACTGATTATACCATTTTTATTTTATAAACTAATATTTTCTTAAAATAAACACATCTTTTAAGTATTTTTAGTTTATAACTCGGCTTATAGAACAATATCCTAAAATTTTAATAAAAATCCAGCTAATATAAATATATCCCGATTGCTATTTAGCCCTCTTAGCCTTAAAATATGTCCTGTTTCATTTTAGTGGTGATATGTTATGGACATAGAAGAAAAAATCAGACAGGCAATAGAGAATACGGAGGTTATAAAGCCTCCTAAGAAACTGCTGGCTTCATTTGATTCTACTACCATCCATTATTATATGCTTGCCGTGCCCATGTATCTGGAGTTTGAAGGAAGAAGTTCCGAGTCTGAGACAGTAATCAGGGAAGGCAGGATAACCTGGCAGAAGCCAAAGGTAATTACACCTTCCTATATGCTGAGGGTAGAGGGATTCAGCGGGGAGGCAAGAAAAGCATTTGAGATGCTTGCTGCAGAGGATAATGATCTGGCCATGATTCTTTATGGTTTGAGGCTGAGCAAGGATTTTGAAAAAATGGATATAGTATCCAGTTCACTGGCTTCGGTGGCTAAGAAGATAGCTGGTGATATTGAGAAGAAAAAGGATCCCTACAGTGCAATTATAAAGGGTATAGACGAGTTCTGGGATGTTTCCCTTTCAAAATTTATTCAGGATATTATATCCGAGAGTGCCTATCATTCGCAGCTCCCGGACATGATGAGAAACAGCATGGTTAAGGTGGGCAGTGGTGGACATCCGGTAATTGAAAGGGATAGGCTGGGAGTTCCTGTTATAGCCAGAAATGAAATAGAAATTCTTTTTAAATTATTTGAAAAAGGAGAGATAAAGCCCCTGGACCTCAAGCAGGAGCTGGACAGGTGGGGAATGTTTGAAGAGTACGAGGACAGGTTTTTCAAATATTTTAGAAAAGGAACCGGAAACAGTTAATTTAAAAACACTTCTACCATATGAAAATTCCTTTAAGTACTTAAGATATTTAACGCTGCCAGTAAAGATAAATCCGTATATAAAACAAATTAATCAGTAGATACAATTTTAAAATTAGTATATAATAATATTAAATTTGTATATATTTAAAAAGGTGATCTGAAATGAAAACTACAACTGTTTCTGAAAAGGGCTGGGTTGTGATCCCAAACGAAATAAGGGAGAAATATAATATAAAGAAGGGTGATAAAGTAAATATAGTTGATTATGGCGATATCATTGCAATAATTCCGGCTTCAAAAAATGTAATTAGGGATTCTGAAGGGATTTTTAAGTCTAAAAAATCACTGACAAAGTCACTCCTTTCTAACAGGAAAGAAGAAATTGAGCGAGAAAAATAATCCTTACCTTCCGGGTAAAAAAAATTCAAGCTATGTTTTGGACAGCTATGCTTTGCTGGCCTTTTTTAATAATGAGAAGGGAGCGGGCGTTGTAAGGGGGCTGTTACTGAAGGCAGTTAAAAATAAACTACCGTTATTTTTATCGAATATCAATCTCGGAGAAATAATATATATTATTGAAAGAGAACTTGGTATAAATAGTGCCCAGCTTGCTCTCGCCAGGATAAAAGAAATGCCTGTTGAAATAGTGTATGCTGATATGGAATTAACCTTAAAAGCCGCACATCTGAAGGCGAATTACCCGATTTCATATGCAGATGCTTTTGCTGTGGCTCTTGCCGTTTTGAGAAGTTCCATACTTGTTACAGGGGATAGTGATTTTTCTAAATTAAATCATCTCGTTGAAATATTGTGGCTTTGAAAAATTTTCCCAGTCAGGATACCAGCAGCATCTCGTCCGGTTCCAGAAGGGAAATTCCTGCTTCCTTTCCAACAATTTCAACCTTTATTATCTTCTGCGGTTTCTTCAGGTCAATTTTTTCACGGTCCACTACATCGGTAAGTTTAACGATGAGTTCCTTGAAGTCAAGCTTGTCATAGTATCTTTTTTCAATATCCATCATCCACTTTTCATCTTTCTTGATTTTGGGCACCATTGACTTTATCGTTTTCTGCATGTCGGGTACGGTTGACTTGACCCATTTGTCTATGGGAATGTAGCGGTAAGTCTTGCCGAATAGGTCCCTGTTCTTTTTGGATATTGCCTTCAATTTTTTTACAACTTCTTTTGGTTTTGAAACATCCAGAAGGAAAATACCATTGTATTTCGATTTTAAAAACTTTGGTTTTGCCTTTATTTCCTTAAAAAGATGTTCAACCCTTTCTTTGCTGCTTTCGATGTGAGCCGGATCGTATGTTATAAGAAGCTTAACGTCCATAGCAAGTCCTCCTTATTCTTGAGAAATTACAATTTAATTATATCAACTAGAAGGATTTATAAAAAGACGAACTTATTTTATAATATCAGCAAACTGAATTTAAATTCACAGGGGAGAGTAATTTGGCATTTCATATGCAGTCACTCGAAAACAGGGTAATTGAAGTGAGGGATGACAAATATAAGACGAGCAGGCTTATTTCCGAATTTACACCCTTTATTGCAAGTGTGGCCCAGAAGAGAGTGGGAAGATTTCTACAATATGGTACCGACGAAGAGCTTTCGGTGGGGCTGGCCGCTTTTAAGGAAGCAATGGATTCCTATGATATGGCCAGGGGCAAGTTTTTAAGTTTTGCAAGGCTTGTGATAAGCATGCGTCTTATTGACTACTACCGGAAAAAGGGTAAGGAAAAGACATTGAGCCTTGATGATGATAATACAACTTCCGGCCTTATAGACTCAAGCTCTATGGAACAGTACAGGATTGATGATGAGAATGAAGCAAGGATACTGGAAATAATAGAATACAAGACGGAACTGGAAAAGTGGGGAGTAAGTCTTGAGCAGCTGGCGGAGGTGTCCCCCAGAAAAGAGAACTTGAGGGAACAGTACAAAGATGTGGCAAAGGTAATTGTCGGAAACAGCGGTATTTTAAAGACTCTGATGGAGACAAAAAGGCTTCCGATTAAGGAAATTGAAGAGACTACAATGTTACACCGGAAAAAACTGGAGCGGGG
The DNA here is from genome assembly GCA_964558475.1 of uncultured Actinomycetota bacterium. Taxonomy (GTDB): domain Bacteria; phylum Actinomycetota; class Humimicrobiia; order Humimicrobiales; family Humimicrobiaceae; genus Hydromicrobium. Next base: position 5,491 of record CAZLEB010000049.1, on the reverse strand, counting down.
ACGAATATATATAATAGCTATAGTTCTGGCTATGGTTATGGAATTAAGCTATGTGGATATCCGCAGGGGTGGTGGAATATGAAAGCTGTGATAATGGAAATATATAAGGATTACTGTATCGTTATGACAAGAGACGGGCAGTTTTTAAAACAGGGGATTCCGGCAGGAGTATTTGAGATTGGTGATGAAATCGTGGTCAGTGAAGGGTATGTCTATAGGCCAAAAGTAGTAAAGGTAGGCTGGATGAAAAGCTTTGCCGTGGGTACCATGATAGTAGTTATGGTAGCTGTAGTATCAATTTTTGGGGTAGTGTACCTGAAACAATACCGTCCTTCCAGGGGTATTGCCCTGTCAGCTGAGGATACAACTGAGGAAACGTTGACAGCGCAAATTGAAGAAGAAGCACGGGAAGAGGAGATAGGAGAAGAGTCGGCTCTATCCATGAAGGCAGAGCAGGAAGGAACTGTTATTTTTGATAAAACATATTCCCTTGAAGAAGAAGTACCGGTTGAAGAAGAAGCAGTTGAAGAAGAAGAAGTACCGGCTGGAGAAGTAACACGGGTTGAAGAAGATATAAATGGGATTATATTTTCATATGAAATTATGGATAAAGTCAATTTAAGAGTTAAACTGGAAAATAAAAGCTATACCCCTGCTTTTAATGGTACTTTTAATCTGTTTATACTTTTTTCTGATGGAAGCCAGTCCAGAATAGGGACTATTTCTCTTGAAGGATTTGAACCGGGAAAGGTTCGTGAGTATCCATTTTTCCTGAGAGCAGGAGGAACAGACCTGAGGCTAGTAGTGACTGAAATCACTTATTAGTTATTTTCCCACCTCGTTTTATTTATGATATATATCGTATATATATTAAAGATTTATAAGTACAACAAAAGGAGTTTATATGAAAAAGAGTAAGATGATTTTAATTTTAGCTATTCTTACTGCAGTTATGTTCACGTCAAATGCAGCCTTATTTACACAGTGTTCAAAGGAGCAGACCGTAGAGGAAGAGAAGGTTTCTGCCAGGGAGTCTGACGAGATTGCAGGTTCCGTTGACAGGAATCTTACCGATGCAAATACCCAGTTTGGATTCGATATCTTTAAGGAGCTTACTCTGGAGGATAAGGACCAGAATATATTTATATCCCCCATGTCCATACTTCTGGCTCTTGCCATGACCTATAACGGAGCCGTAGGCGACACCAATCTTGCCATGGCTGAGGCTCTGGGTTTTACCGGTTTTGATCTGGAGGAGCTGAATTCCGGGTTTCATGATCTTTTAGTAAGCATTAAAAATGCCGATAGTAGTATAGAGCTGGCTATCGCAAATTCCATCTGGTACAAGCTGGGCTACAGCGTCAAAGAGGATTTTATAGAAAGAAACGAAAAATATTATTCCTCTGAAGTTAATGAAATTGATTTTACCGCTCCTGAAGCGGTGGATACCATAAATAAGTGGATAGAGGAGGCTACCAAAGAAAAGATTGAGAAGATGCTTGACGTAATACCTCCCGATGCAATGATGTACCTCATAAATGCCATTTATTTTAAGGGAGACTGGACCTATCCATTTGATGAGAACTATACAAGTGATGGTGATTTTTATCTCCTTGACGGAACCACCAAGAAAGTTCCCATGATGTTCCAGGAAGAAAATTTCCCATACTACAAGGGGGATAATTTCTCCGGTATAAAACTTCCTTACGGGCAGGAGAAGATAGCGATGTATATAATCCTTCCTGATGAGGAAGTAAGCCTTGATACTGTAGTTGAGTCTCTGGATGCAGATAAGTGGAATGAGATAAAAGAGTCGTTTTACGGCAGTCAGGTTTCCCTGGTTATGCCCAAATATAAGATGGAGTACGGAATAAAACTTTTAAATGATGCACTTATCAGTATGGGTATGGGAGTAGCATTTGGTTTTGGAGCGGATTTCAGCGGTATAAGTCCGGACATATACATATCCCAGGTGCTTCACAAGGCAGTAATCGAGGTTAATGAGAAAGGGAGCGAGGCAGCTGCAGCTACCGTTGTGGAGATGTTAGAAACGACCGCTATGCCCGAAGAAATAATACAGTTTATAGTAAACAGGCCCTTCTTCTTTGTGATTGCCGATGACAGGACCGGAAGCATTCTCTTTATGGGAAAAGTTGTAGAGCCTTAAAAAAAGTAAAGTCAGAGTGAGGTATTATGGGTAAGGTGTTTGAGGTCATAAATAAGAGACGTAGCGTGAGGAAATTTACGAGCCAGCCGGTGGAAAAGGAAAAGATTATAAAAATAATCGAAGCGGCCCGGCTGTCACCCTCAGCATCCAACCGGCAGCCCTGGAGATTTGTTGCGGTAACCGATCGAGAACTACTTTCCCGGGTAGTTAAGGAATCACTTGGAGTGATTAACCGGTGGGCCCGGTCGGCCCCCCTTATTATAGTCGGTTGTTCGGTAAGGAAGAGTTTAATATCACACTATCTGGGAGAAGCAATAATCGGGGTTCACTACCACCTGATTGATGTGGCCATTGCTATGGAACACCTGGTCCTTGAAGCTGAAGATCTGGGACTTTCCACCTGTTGGATAGGCTGGTTTAATGCCAGGAGGTTAAAAAGAATCTTAAATATACCTATCGCATGGAAGATAGTATCTCTGATAGCGGTAGGATATGTACATAAAGATTTAAAAACCAGACCCAGAAAGAGACTGCCCCTGGAAAAGATTCTGACTTTTAGATAATACTGGAGATTTTTACGAAAAAAAATAATCTTTGGACAAAAGTAAAATATATTATATAATATTGGGGTATTACTGAAATAGTTTTACATTTTAAAATAGAGTAGTAGGGATTTTATATTAGAAGTATGTAAATATAAATAGGATTAAATCTTCTTTCTCACGTCTTTTATTTATTCCACATTTCAAAATAATATAACTTCTACTTCTCTTTTTATATATAGAAAAAAGCAATTTGAGGAAAGGTATTTTTAAGTGAATAAGAGAATGTATGTAGGCAATCTAGACTACAACACAACCGATAAGGAACTGGAAGAGCTGTTTGCACAGGCAGGTACTGTTACTTACTCCAAAGTAATTGCCAGAATGGACGGAAAATCAAGAGGTTTTGGATTTGTAGAGATGGAGACTGAGGAACAGGCAAAGGCAGCTATGGAAAAACTGAACCAGAGTGATTTCAAGGGAAGAGCCATTGTAGTCAATGAAGCCAGAACTCAGAACAAAGGAAATTTTAACTCATCAGGTCCAAGAGAGAGAAACTATAATTATAAAAGAGAAGGCGGCAAGGGAGACTTAAACTACAAGCTCAGACAGTTAAGAAAGAACATGGGATAAGTTTTTTAAAATTTATACTTGTTTTTTTATCTGTAATCTCCTATAGTATCTCTGGACAGAGTACAAAACTAAAATATTTATTACCTTTAAAGTAGCCCGGAGAGGCTAAAAAGGAATGAAAAAAATATTTATTAAATATCATAATAAAGGCGATATTTTAACCTTCTTACCTTTATGGTAAGGAGGTTTTTTTATGGGGAAAAGTCATGATAGAAAAAGCGCATATATTAAATGAAAACGATATAGACAGAGTGACGAGAAGGATATCACACGAGATTCTGGAAAGAAACAAGGGCCCGGAAAGCCTGGTTTTTATCGGCGTTCAGAAAAGAGGGGTACCGCTGGCAAAAAGGATAGTGGAAAATATTGAAAAGTTTGAAGGAATAAAGATCAAGGTGGGTAAGCTTGATATAACCTTTTACCGGGATGATATTGGGCAGAATATAAAGCCTGTTGCCCAGATAACCGATATTTCATTTGATATAGAGGGAAAAAATGTAATTCTGGTTGATGATGTGCTCTATACCGGAAGGACGGTAAGGGCAGCTCTGGATGCCATAATAGATTTCGGGAGGCCCAAATCGATACAGCTGGTGGTTTTAATTGACAGGGGGCACAGGGAACTTCCCGTAAGGGCGGATTATGTGGGGAAAAACCTTCCAACCTCGCTCAATGAAGCAGTGGAGGTTAAATTAAAAGAAACCGATGGTGTGGACAGCGTTACGGTAGTAGAAAAGGGATAAATATGCTGAGTAAAAAAAGTATACTGGACATAGACAGCCTTAGCCTGGAAGATATAAAACTAATACTTTCCAATGCCGATTCTTTTCTTGAAATATCAAGAAGGGATGTCAAGAAGGTTCCCACACTGCGTGGAAAGACTGTGGTTAATTTATTTTTTGAACCCAGTACCAGGACTAAAACCTCATTCGAGATTGCTGCCAAAAGGCTCAGTGCGGATATAATTAATTTTTCTTCCTCTGCGAGCAGCCTTAAAAAAGGTGAATCCATAATAGATACATTAAAAACCATACTTTCAATGAAAGTCGACCTCATTGTTATAAGGCACAGCGACAGCGGGACAGTTAAAATGGTTGAAAGGTTTGTAGATGTTCCGGTAGTAAATGCCGGTGACGGTAAGTACCAGCACCCAACCCAGGCTCTGCTGGATCTTTATACCATAAAGAAAAGATTCGGAGGTTTCGAGGGACTTAAAGTAGCTATCGTGGGAGATTTCCTGGACAGCAGGGTGGCAAGGTCGGATATGGATTTATTTGAAAAGATGGGTATGGAAGTGACCATTGTCTCTCCAACCATGCTTCTTCCCGAAGACTACTCGAAAATGAAGGTTAAACACTGTATCGACGATGTTATAGAAGATACCGATATTTTATATATGCTTAGAATGCAGTTTGAAAGGCAGGACAGGAAATTTTACCCGTCGGTAATGGAATACAACCGGTTCCTGACCCTGGATATGGATAGACTTGCAAGAATGAAACCCGGCTCTATAGTCATGCATCCGGGGCCGGTAAACAGGGGAACAGAGATTACCGATGAGGTTATGGATGTTGGCGGCAAATTGGGGGAAAAGATTGTAATTGAAGAGCAGGTAACTTATGGAGTGGCAGTGAGAATGGCAATTCTTTATTTAATATTAAGTTAAGAGTTTTTTATGAGCGGGAACGGAGAAAAAAATATACTGATAAAGTCGGGGAAAATAATCGATCCCGGGAAGAGCAGGGAATTTATCTCTGATATTTATATTAAAGATGGGATAGTTTCAGAGGTAAAGGAAAATATTAAGACCGCTAAAAATGATGCGGTTAAAATTGATGCAAAGGGCTGCCTGGTATCACCCGGGTTTGTGGACATGCATGTCCATCTGCGTGACCCCGGATTTGAAGATGAGGAGACTATTGAAACAGGGGCGCTTGCGGCAGTAAAAGGCGGAGTGACCACAGTTGCCTGTATGCCCAATACCAATCCCGCCATAGATAGCGAGCCTCTGGTTAAATATATTTTGGAAAAATCGAGACAGTCAGCCTGCAGGATACTTCCTGTGGCCGCTATGACAAGGGGCCTTAAAGGCACCGAAATTCCAGAGATGGGACTCCTCGCCGAAGCGGGAGCTGTTGGTTTTTCCGAT
>CAZLEB010000048.1:0-9720 GCA_964558475.1 uncultured Actinomycetota bacterium | reverse complement strand
TGGCCTCATTGGAGGAGGTATAAGCCCAAGGCCCGGGGAAATCAGCCTGGCACATAAGGGTCTGCTGTTTATGGATGAATTTTCACAGTTTCCTAAAAATTTTATAGAGGATTTAAGGCAGCCTCTGGAAAGCAGGGAAGTGATTATCACCAGAAATCATATGTCTTATAGTTTTCCATGTAACTTTATGCTGATAGTTGCTACGAACCCCTGTTATTGCGGATATTTTGGAGATGAGAGTAAAAAATGCATCTGCAGCTTAAGGGAAGTAAGAAAGTTCTGGAAAAAAATATCAGGTCCGGTCATTGATAGGATTGATATGAGGGTTACTGTTGCGAGGCTCTCTGAAAGTAGTTTTATAAAAAATGAATGCAGTGAAGGCTCAAATCAGATAAAGAACCGTATTAGAAAATGTATAAATATGCAAAATTTGCGGTTTCAAGGTAAAAGTGTCAGTTACAATTCTGAAATTGGAATAAATATCATAAGTGAGTGGTTAAAAAATGATAAAAGTATAAGGGAATTAATATGTACAATTTCAAGAAAATACAATCTGACTGCCAGGGGAACGGTCAGTATCTTAAAAGTATCCAGAACCATAGCCGATCTGGAGGAAAGTAATGATATTAAGGAACGCCATATTATTGAGGCTGTTCATTACCGGGTTGGTTCGAATAATCTGGATAGTAGTATCTGCATATGAAAAATAATAATGGTAAAAAAATATTATATATACTGGTCGAAAGGAAAGTTAAGCCATCAAAGTTTATAGAAATATATAGGATAAATCATGGTGATATAAATAAGACTCTGGATTACTTTTTAAAGTGCGAAAATTTAAAGCTGGAGTATAGAATAAATGGAAAAAAAGATAACCATACCGGTGATGGTAAGAATTATTATCAAAGAGTAATTGATTTCATATTAAAGAATAAAGTAGGTTTTATTGATATCAGCGAAGATAGCTATCCGGACATACTCAGACAGATATATTTACCCCCTCCTTTATTATTTTTTAAAGGTAATAAAATAAAAGAGGCAAAGTTTAGTGTTGCCATTGTCGGCAGCAGGAGATGCACTGCTTACGGGCGTGAGGTAACCGGGTATATAAGCAGAAATTTATCGGAAATTGGAATAACGGTTGTAAGCGGCCTGGCCGTAGGAATTGACAGCTGTGCCCATAAGGCGGCATTAGAGGGAAAAGGCGGGAGTATCGGGGTAATGGGTTGCGGTATTGATATCGTTTATCCTCCTGAGAATAGGTTTTTATATGAGGATATACTTTCGAATGGCAGTATAATAACCGAATTCCTCCCCGAAACTCCACCGCTCAAGAGTAATTTTCCGATCAGGAACAGGATAATAAGCGGCCTCTGCAGAGGTGTTGTAGTAATAGAAGCGGGGGAAAAAAGTGGGGCAGCAATAACATGTGAGATGGCACTAAAGCAAAACAGGGAAGTATTCGCAGTTCCCGGAAATATTTTTAATCCAATGAGTAAAGGGTGCCATAAGCTAATTAAGGAAGGCGCGAAGTTAGTGGAAAGTGTTGATGATATACTGGAGGAATTTTCTCAATGCTATAAAGGGATTTTAAAATTATGCGTAGGAAGTGATGTTAATAACCGGAAACCAAAGGAAAGGCATAATACAAAGCTTTGCGGTAATGAGCTTAAGGTTTATGAGTTTATCGGATATAAAGCGAAAAGTGTTGAAGAAATAGTAAGAAATTTAAGAATAGAAGTTAAAGAAGTCTTGAGCATATTAACATCCCTTGAAATAAAGCAGTTGATTAAAGAAGATAGTTTTAATAAATATAGTAGATTATTTTAAATTTTATATTAAAATAATAATATATTTTTTAATTAGAAACTTAAGAAGGAATATAAAAGGATGGCATTATTTAGTAGAAAGAAAATAGGAAGACCCAAGAATCCTCTTGGGTATGCACTGTACCGGTACGATAATATAATAAAGAAGGATTTAAAGAAAGTTATAAGCAGCATACTGGCAAAAAAGGGACTCAATACCAGAAGGGTTAATTTTATTTTAGAGGGTGTTTCCGGTAAATTTGATGCAATACTTGATGATTTATCTAAAGAGAATTTAAAAGTTGATTATAGATCGGATAAAATAAGATATATGATTATCGATATGGTAAACAAACTTAAATCTTTTTTTAATAAGGCAAAAACGAATGATTTTAATCTACTAAGAATAGAGAACGATAAAAAATCCTCCGGAATAGGTGAAGTAATGGAAATCCGGGAGGTTATAAAAGGAAAGATGAAGGATATTGAGAGCGACTATTTATAAACATGGATTTATTTAACTACCTGGAACTATACATAAAATATTTAAAGTATGAAAAAAATTTGTCTCTAAATTCTATAAATTCATATCATAAGGATAACCAGCAATTTTTAAATTTTCTAAAAAGCAAAAATGTTACTGAAGCTGCCCAGCTTAGTTTAGATATTTTCAGGGATTTTTTAAAGTCTTTAGATAATCGTAATTATTCAAACAGGACTATTATCAGGAAATATTCTTCCCTTATAAACTTCTTTAGGTTTCTTGAAAGAAATGATTATATTGATTTCCAGCTGACCCAGGCCATAAATGTTCCCCGAAAGCGTCACCGGTTCTACTCTTTTATGTCTGTAAATGAGGTGGAAAGGCTGTTTGACAGTTTTAAGCCTGAAAACGACTTAGAAATCAGAGACAGGGCTATACTTGAATTACTTTATTCTACCGGAGCCAGGATAAGTGAAGTGGAAGGTTTAAAGACCGGGGAGGTTGATCTTCAAAATAGTGAAGTAGTAGTGACCGGTAAGGGTAGAAAGCAGAGATTGGTATACTTGAATCAGGCGGCAGTGTCCTGGATAAAAAAATATCTGGAAATAAGAAGTAAATTGGTTTATCCGGAGAAAGGCAGATATATAAGGGATAAACATTTGTTTTTAAATAAATTTGGGAAAAGGTTATCCTCGCGCAGCATGAGAACCATAGTTAAAAAATATGTAAAAAAAGCAGTTATTGATAAGAATATCACCCCTCACAGCATCAGGCATAGTTTTGCCACTCATCTGCTTCAGGAAGGAGCGGGGATAAGAGAGATCCAGGAACTTTTAGGTCATGAAAACGTATCTACTACACAGATATATTCACATTTAAATATTAAAAAATTAAAAAAAGACTATAAGAAATTTCACCCCAGAGCAGGAGCAAATTAGAGTAAAAAACAGCATTTTTACCAGGATAATATGATAATTTATTATTGATTATTTGATGAAATATATGTATTATGCTAGACTTGAACGTTGAAATCACACACACCACTTAATGCATTATGGTGAACAAATACGCGGTTAAAGTGGTGGAGGAAAAACCATAAAAATGAGGAGGTATTATTTTGAGTGTTGTAACTATGAAACAGCTACTGGAGGTAGGGGTTCATTTTGGCCATCAAACCAAGAAGTGGAACCCTAAGATGAAAAAATATATATATACGGATAAAAATGGCATATATATAATTGACCTCCAGGAGACCCAGAGGCTCTTGTTAGAGGCATATGAATATGTCAAGAAGGTTGCCGGCGAGGGCGGAATTATATTGTTTGTTGGTACAAAGAAACAAACCCAGGATATAATCGGAACTTATGCCGGGGAGTGTGGAATGCCCTATGTTAAGAACAGGTGGCTGGGAGGCACTCTTACTAATTTTGAAACAATAAGTAAGAGAACAAAAAGAATTGATGAAATAGAAGATATGGAAAAATCGGGTATTTTTGAAAAATTACCCAAAAAAGAAGTCCTGGGAATAAAGAAAGAGTATGAAAAACTCTTATTTAATATCGGCGGCATAAGAAATATGAAAAAACTTCCTGATGTCCTTTATGCTATTGACCCTAATAAGGAAATGATTGCCATAAAAGAAGCAAGGAAACTGGGGATACCTATTGTGGCTATAACAGATACCAATTGTGATCCCGATCTTATTGATTTTATTATTCCTGGTAATGATGACGCAATACGTTCCTGCAACCTTATAACAAGTGTGATATGCGATGGCATAAAGAAAGGAAAGGAACAGAAGGTTAAGTCAGAGGAGAGTACTGAGGAAAAGGAAGCAAAGGAGTTAGAAAAAGAAAAGACTGAAGATGATTTAGAAGATTTACCTGAAGGTGATACATGGGTTTAGAAATTATATGGAGGAATAATGGAAATTAAAGCTGAATTAGTTAAAGAATTACGGGAAAAGAGTAATGCCGGAATGATGGATTGTAAAAAAGCTCTGGTTGAGAGTAAGGGAGATATAAAGAAAGCAGAAGAAATATTAAATGAAAAAGGACTGGTGCAAGCTTCCAAGAAAGCTTTCAGGGCTACCAAAGAAGGCATTATTGATAGCTATATACATTTAGGCTCCAGGATCGGAGTACTGGTAGAAGTTAATTGTGAGACTGATTTTGTTGCCAGAAATGAGATGTTCAAAAATTTGGTTCATGATATCTTACTTCATATTGCAGCAGCAGCACCTTTATATGTTTCAAAAGAAGATGTGCCTGGCGAGGTGCTGGATAAAGAGAAGGAGCTTTACAGGAAGCAAGCCTTAAATGAAGGAAAACCTGAAAACATTTTAGACAAAATTGCCGAGGGTAAGCTTAAAAAATATTATGAAGAGAACTGTCTGCTTGAACAACCATTTGTAAAAGATAATGATATAAATATAGGGGATTTAGTAAAACAGAATATAGCAAAAATTGGCGAGAATATAGTAATTAAGAGGTTCGAAAGATACGTCCTTGGCGAAAAGAAATAAATAGTTTTAAATATTTTTTGCCTGAATGGCAATAAATAGAATATATGGAAGAACTAAAATATAAAAGGGTTTTACTTAAGATTAGCGGTGAAGCATTATTAGGTGATCTAGATTACGGAATAGACCCAGGAGTAACCAATAATATATCCAGCCAGATCAAGGAAGTAGTAGAACTAGGTGTAGAAGTTGCAGTTGTGATTGGCGGGGGGAATTTCTGGAGAGGTTTTTCTGCCAGTGTAAATGGAATGGATAGAACTACCGCTGATTATATAGGAATGCTGGCTACTATTATGAATGCTCTTGGGCTACAGAACGCATTGGAAAGAATGGGGATTATTACAAGAGTTCAGACCGCTATATCAATGCAGGAAGTTGCAGAGCCTTTTATCAGGAGAAAGGCAGTAAGACACCTGGAGAAGAAAAGGGTGGTAATATTTGCCGGAGGAACCGGAAATCCATATTTCACAACTGATACGGCTGCTGCACTGAGAGCGCTGGAAATAGAAGCCGAAATAATATTTAAAGCTACAAAAGTGGACGGAGTATACGATAAAGACCCTTTAAAATTTAAAGATGCCAAGAAGTTTGTTAAACTAACTTTTCTGGACGTATTAAAAAATAATCTTAGAGTTTTGGATTCTACAGCTACTTCTTTATGTATGGAAAATAATTTACCTATCATAGTTTTCGATATTACAAAACCGGGTAATATAAAGGGAGTTATAATGGGTAAAAAAATTGGCACTTTAGTCGCAAAGGAGTAAAAAATGAAAGATGCATTGCTGATTGACACAAGAAAAAAAATGAATCAATCCCTGGAAAGAACCCAGCACGAATTTAATACTATAAGAACAGGAAGAGCTTCCGTATCTTTACTGGATAATATTTATGTTGATTATTATGGCAGTAGAACTTTATTAAAACATATGTCTAATGTGAGTATACCTGAACCAAGGGTCATTTTAATTTCACCTTACGAGCCAAAGTTTTTAAGGGAGATCGAAACTCAGATATCCAAATCCGATCTGGGTATCAATCCATCAAATGATGGGAAAGTCATACGGTTGAATATCCCTCCTTTAAATGAGGAAAGAAGAAGAGAATTGGTCAAATTGGTCAAAAAGATAGCAGAAGATGGAAGAATAGCAATGAGAAATATCAGAAGAGAAATAAATGACGAATTTAAAAAATTGGAAAGCGAAGGTAAAATAACTGAAGATGATCTGATAAGTTCCCAGAAAGAAGTTCAGGAAATTACTGATGAGTTTACAGAAAAGATTAATGATTCTTTAGCCCAGAAAGAAAAAGAAATTATGGAAGTGTAGGTAGAAGTATTTTGAGTTTATTTTCTTCTATTTTTTCTTCTACAAGAGTTCCGGCTGTAAAAGAGCTAAAAAAAAATAATATTCCGGAGCATGTCGCTATTATTATGGATGGAAACGGCAGATGGGCCATGAAAAGAAGATTGCCTCGTTCTGCCGGTCATAAAGCAGGTGTTGAAGCTTTAAGGGATATTATAACAATATGCATAGAATTAGGAATAAGATTCTTAACCGTATATTCATTTTCCAGCGAGAACTGGCAAAGACCAAAAGACGAAGTAAATTTTTTAATGAATCTATTTTTGAAATCATTAAAAGGTGAACTGGAAGCACTGGATAAAAACGGGGTAAGAGTAAAGCTAATTGGTGATAGTAAAGAAATACCTTCCAAAATATTAGAAGCTTTTAAAAATGCAGAAAAGAAGACTAAAAATAATAAAAAGCTTTTTTTCAATATTGCTTTTAATTACGGTTCCAGGCAGGAAATTATAGATGCAGTCAAAAAGATACATAGAGCAGCTTGTAGAAATGATGTTGACATTAAGAAATTAAATGAAAAAAATTTTTCAGATTATTTGTTTACAAAAGGCTGCCCTGATCCTGATTTTTTAATCAGAACAAGTGGTGAATATAGAATAAGCAACTTTCTGCTGTGGCAGATTGCATACTGCGAATTTTACTTTGTAAAAACGCTCTGGCCGGATTTTAAAAAGAAAAACTTCCTGAAAGCTATTTATTATTATCAGCAGAGAAATAGAAGATTTGGCGGGTTGTGATTTTTTATGCAAGTTTTAACTACTATTCTCCAGTATATTCTGGCAATAATTGGACTGTCCCTGATAATAATAGTTCATGAGTTCGGGCACTTCTTAATGGCTAAGTTAAGCGGGATACATGTTGAAGAATTTTTTATTGGCTTTGGCCCAAAGCTTTTCAAATTTAAAGACAGGAGAGGTACCACTTACGGTTTAAAAGCAATACCGGTAGGTGGATATAATAAATTACTGGGTATGGATAGGAATGAATCCATACCTCCCGGTATGGAGAATAAAGCGTTCCAGAACAAACCTTTCTATAAAAAACTGCTGGTAGCAGTAGGAGGTGTCGGTTTTAATGTTGTTTTTGCAGTAATATTGATGGGAATTATTTTAAGTTTTGCCCCTACGACAATTATTGGTTTTGTTGAGTCTGAATCACCTGCAGATATAAACGGTTTTAAAATAGGCGATGAAGTTATTGCTTTGAATGATCAAAAAATTGAGAGCTGGGATGATTTTTCTACTATGACTAAAAAATACCCAGGTGAAGAAGTAACTTATACTGTTGTCCGTGACGGGGAGGAAATAAAGCTGGAAGCAAAACTGAATAATGTAGAAGACCAGGGATATCTGGGAATAGGTCCACGATATACTTTGAGTCCCAGGTATGCTATAGAAAAATTTGGCTTTTTCGGAGTAATAAAAGAAAGCTTCAGGATAACCTGGGATATAAGTGTTGCTTATGTAAAAATGTTTGGAATGCTGTTTACAGGCAAAATACCTCTTAGTGAGGCCAGGCCGGTTTCACCAATTGGATTGGTAAGTTTGTTTCAGCAGTTTGCATCAATAAGTATACAGGATTTTATATTTTTTGTTGCATTTGTTTCTGTTTTAATGGGTTTAGGAAATCTAATTCCGATCTTTCCCCTGGATGGAGGATATATCGTATTAATCATAATCGAGACTATAAGGAAAAGACCTGTTCCCGGGAAAGTTTTAGGGGTAATCAATTTTATAGGAATGTTCATTCTGGTTTCCATACTAATCGTTGGATTTGTTTTTGATATAATAAATCCTTTCAATATCACAAATATGTAATAATTAAATAAATAATAATCTTAAATGCAAATAAAAAGAAAAAAAACCAGGGTTATACAGATAGGAAAATTAAAAATAGGAGGCAGCAGTCCTATTATTGTCCAGTCTATGACTAAAAGTAAGCTTGAGAATCTTGACTGTATTAGAGGTGAAATAAGGGAACTGGCCGGTAGCGGCTGCGAACTTATAAGAATAGCAATACCTGATAAAAAATCTATATATTATCTTAAAAAACTGATTGGTGAAAAGATTTTTAAAGTTCCATTAGTAGCTGATATTCAATTTGATTACCGGTTAGCTCTGGAATGTATGGATATAGGAGTTGATGGTATAAGAATAAATCCGGGTAATATCGGAGATAGCAGCAGGGTTTCGAAAATTATAGAGAAAGCTAAAAGAAAAAAGGTTGCAATAAGGATTGGCATCAATTCAGGTTCCATAGATAAAAAAATACTCAAAAAAAATAAGGGAAGTATAGCTGGTTCAATGGTTGAAAGTGCACTGGAAAATGTTAGACTTTTAGAAAGTATAAAATTTAATAATTTCAAAATTTCGGCAAAAGCGTCGTCAGTTATGGATACCATAAATGTATATGAGGCAATATCAAGTAAAGTTGATTATCCTCTGCATCTGGGTGTGACTGAAGCGGGACCCCCGTTCAGGGGCAGTATAAAGTCGTCAGTGGGACTTGGTATTTTGCTATCCAGGGGAATAGGAGATACCATAAGAGTTTCACTGACCGGAAAATCAACTGATGAAGTAGAAGCTGCATATATAATTCTTTACAGTTTAAACTTAAGAGAAGTAGGAGTTGATATTATATCCTGTCCCACCTGCGGGAGGGCAACAGATGATTTTCAGCAGATTGTATATGAAATCGAAAAGCTGACCGCAGGTATTAAAAAGAATTTGAAGCTAGCCATAATGGGCTGTATTGTTAATGGTCCCGGGGAAGCAAAAGACGCAGATCTGGGAATAGCCTTTGGGGAAAAAAAGGCTGCATTGTTCCTAAAGGGCAGGGTGATAAAAAGAGTGGAAAAAAATATTGCAGTAGAAGAGTTTGGAAAAGAACTTGAAAAAATTAATCTAAATAAATAAAAGGGAGTCTAAATTGAAGTTTTCTCAATTTTTTATTCCGACCTTAAAAGAAGAGCCAAGTGAAGCTGAAATACCAAGCCATTCCCTTGCGTTGAGAGCCGGACTTATAAGAAAAGTTGCATCAGGTATTTATTCTTTTTTGCCGCTGGGATTCATGGTATTAAAGAAAATTGAAGAAATAATCAGACAGGAAATGAATAGTGCAGGTGCTATGGAGCTATTTTTACCGGTTATACAACCTTCCATTCTATGGGAAAAGTCAGGTAGATGGAAAGAGTATGGCCCGGAAATGTTCAGGCTGAAGGATAGAAACAAAAGAGATTTCTGTCTGGGACCCACTCATGAAGAGTTAATAACCTATCTGGCATATTTAGATTTAAGATCATATAAGGACCTGCCTGTAAACTTATATCAGATCCAGGTTAAGTTTAGAGATGAAATAAGACCAAGATATGGATTGCTCAGAGCCAGAGAATTTATTATGAAGGATGCCTATAGTTTCTGTAAAAATGATGATGATTTAGAGGACATTTACAGAAAGATGAATGACGCTTATTGCAGGATACTGGAAAGGATTGGTCTAAAGTATAAGGTGGTCGAGGCTGATACGGGACTGATTGGCGTAAGC
>CAZLEB010000047.1:0-9830 GCA_964558475.1 uncultured Actinomycetota bacterium | reverse complement strand
TTAACCTTGCCTTCAAGCGCATCAAAGTTACCCTGCTGGTACTGGTCCAGATTTCCTACATCATTCCAGTATTGATGGTGACGGTAACCATAATATAAAACATTTTTACCCAGCAGACCAGGGAAAAGATCCTTGCCAAAATCACAAAACTTCCCTCTTGGAGGTAAATAATTAAATATTTCCTGCTGAAAAAAATATATTCCGCTGTTTGCCAGATTTGATTTAGCCTCGCCACTTAAAGGTTTTTCCTGGAAGCCTTTTATCCTATCATCTATATCCAATAACACCACACCATACTGGGATGTATCCTCGACTTCTGCTAAAATGAGCGTAGCCGCACCGCCTTTTTTCTTATGAAATCTTGCGGCATCAGTTAAATCAATATCGGTGAGGGCATCACCGCTTATAACCAAAAAAGTATTGTCTTCAAAAAAATCCTCTACATTCTTTACTCCTCCTGCAGTTCCAAGCAATTTTTTTTCATATGAATAAACAATGCTTGCCCCCCATTTTGATCCATCACCGAAATAATTTCTTATTTCATCCGGATACCAGTGAAGATTGCAAACAATATCGGTAAAATTATGTTCTACCAGAAGTCTTATTATATGCTCCATAACCGGTCTATTAACTATGGGAGCCATTGGCTTGGAAATTAAGTCAGTCAGTGGTCTTAGCCTTGTTCCAAGGCCAGCCGCCAGTACCATAGCTTTATCTTTACTCATTACAGCTCTACACCACTTCCATTATCTATCTCTTGCTTTTAAAAATTTTACCAATATTCCTTTTGTAAGGAGGGTAGATTATACCGTCCTCGGTTATAATTGCAGTAATATTTCCGGCCTGTGTAACATCAAAAGCCGGATTTTCCACTGCCATAAATTCCGGTATAATAGTTTTACCCAGAACTACTCTCACTTCTTTTTTATTCCTGTATTCTATAGGAATATTATCCCCACTTCCTATTTTTATATCAACAGTTGAGATCGGAGCAGCAATATAAAACGGTATCCTGTAATATCTGGCAAGTATGGATAAGCTTAAGGTCCCTATCTTATTTGCCACATCACCGTTTGAAGCTATTCTGTCTGCACCAACCAGTACTGCATCGACGTCTCCCCTTGACATAAAATATCCTGCCATATTATCAGCTATGATAAAAAAGGGAATTTTCTCCTGGTGAAGCTCCCAGGCAGTAAGTCTTGCTCCCTGCAGCAATGGTCTGGTTTCGTCAACTATCACATTTGCCACTTTTCCCTCTGCATTTAGACTTCTTATTACCGCGAGTGCAGTACCGTAACCTGAAGTTGCCAGTGCTCCTGCATTGCAATGTGTAAGAATTTTAATTTTACTTTTTTCTTTCTCAAAGATTTTCTTCCCATTCTGGCCGATTTTCCAGTTAATCTCCAGATCCTGTCTTTCAATTTCTCTGGCTTCTTCGATTAACTTATCTTTAATTTTCCCGATTTCCAGATTACTGCTTGTGGCTAGAACTTTTTTCATTCTGTTCAGCGCCCAGAATAAATTTACAGCTGTTGGTCGGGCTCCGGAAAGTAATTTTATATTTTCATTTATATGACCGGTAAATTTTTCCTTATCTTTCCCTTTAAATTCCAATGCTGCCAGTGCAACGCCGTAACCGGCAGCGACTCCAATTGCAGGTGCTCCTCTTACTACCATATCTTTTATAGCTTTAGCTACACCAGCTGCCGACTTGCAGTTTACATATGTTTCTTTAAAAGGAAGTTTCCTCTGATCTATTAATTTTAAAACATGTCTTTCCCATTTGAGAGTGCGTACCCTGCTCTCTAACGGGCAATTAGGGTTTATGTTCCCATTTCCCATGAACTAAGATATTCCTCCTGCTCATGTGTTAATTTATCTATTTTAACTCCCATGCTCCGAAGTTTGAGTTCTGCTATCTTCCTGTCAATATCTTCGGGAACTGCATAGACTTTTTTTGAAAGACTGCTGCTGTTTTCAAAGATATATTTTGCACTTAAAGCCTGGTTTGCAAAACTCATATCCATGACACTGGCCGGATGGCCTTCCGCAGCGCTCAGATTCACCAGTCTTCCCTCAGCAAGAACATATATTCTCCTGCCGTCTTTCATAAGATATTCTTCAACAAAAGGTCTGATTTTTCTTATCGATTTGCTATTTTTCTTAAGATAGTTTAAATCAATCTCGGCATCAAAATGACCTGAGTTGGCTAAAATTGAATTATCTCTGCAACTGGCTAAAATTACCTCACCTATTACATTTTTATTACCGGTAACCGATAAAAAAATATCTCCTACCTTTGATGCTTCCCGGGAATTCATTACATCGAAACCGTCTAGTTTGGCTTCCAACGCTTTCAGAGGATCCACCTCCAGTATTATAACTGAAGCACCCATCCCTTTCGCTCTTGTAGCCACCCCTCTTCCACACCAGCCATAACCGGCTATCACAAACTTCTTACCTGCAAGCAAAATATTGGTTGCCCTCAAGATTCCATCAATCGTGCTCTGTCCGGTTCCATACCTGTTATCAAAAAAATGCTTGGTCTTGGCATCATTGACAGCAACAATCGGATAGAAGAGAACGCCTTTTTTTTCCATACTCCTAAGCCTTATTACTCCAGTTGTCGTCTCTTCTGTACCCCCATATACGCCCTTGAGTAACTCTTTTCTACTGCTGTGAATTGTTGAAATCAAGTCTGCCCCGTCATCCATTGTAACCTGGGGTCTGGTATCAAGAACACTATTTATATGCTTGTAATAGGTTTTATTATCCTCGCCTTTTATGGCAAATACATTAATTTTAAAATCTTTTACCAGTGAAGCTGCTACATCATCCTGGGTGCTTAAGGGATTGGACGCGCATAAAGCCACGTTAGCCCCTCCCTCTTTTAAAGTAATCATAAGATTTGCCGTTTCTGAAGTAACATGCAGGCAGGCTCCTATTATCAGGTTTTTAAAAGGTTTATTTTTTGAAAAATCTTTTCTTATTCCCTCCAGCACCGGCATTTCTTTCGCAGCCCATTCTATCTTATTTTTACCTTCTCCGGCCAAATTGATATTTTTTAAATCAAAATTCATTAAAACTTTCCTTTCTAAACTCTTTTATTTCGCTTACTTTTAATTTAATTTTGCAAGTTCGGCTTTTAGTGTTTGAATTTTTTTCACCGGGCTAGGGTCAATACCTGCTAAAAGTGCCAGATATACACTGACCATATCTCCAAGATACATCGCAGACAATGCTTTTGCCAGTTTCGATTTTCCTTCTACCGGTATTTCTACAACCTCACCTATATTTTCTTTAATGAGGTTTAAAGTCACCTCAATACGCGTCTTTATCCTTAATCCTTCGTCCTTATCCCTGAAAACCAGAAGTATAAATTTTTTGGTAATTTCTTTTAGCCTTTCCCAGCCAACAGTTTCATTATGGTTCAATTCCGGAAATTCATTACACCAGCAGGGAGTTTTTGAATTTTCATTGAATTCACATTTCAATCTATAGGCAACTACAGCTAACAGTCCTTCTGTTCCGTATATTATAGGCAGTTTATTTAAAATTTTTAAAGCCAGCTTTTTTGCAGGATTTTTATCACTCTCGACTTCCCTCCTGTAAAGGCCTGCTTTTTCCTTTATTAAATCTAAAGCCTCTTCTATATCCATGGAAGGGATTTTCGCTACATCAATATAATCCAGTGCAAGATAAGCGGGGAAAAACAAATAACCGATAGCACCTCTGGGCTGCAGTCCTGACGGTATTTTTATTATAGTTTTATTGTTGCTTCTGGCAATGCTTTCCAGTTTACCACCCGAACAAATAATAAGAATCTCACATCCTCTCTCCAACGCCTGACCGGTTGCAGAAATCGTCTCTTCGGTATTTCCGGAGTAACTTATCGAGACTACCAGCCAGCCAACTTTTACAAAAGAAGGCAGATTATATCCTTTTACAATCTCAACCGGTATATCAATATCATCTTTTATTAAAGCCTTGATAATATCACTGGCAAATCCTGACCCGCCCATACCTAAAAAAGCAATCCCGCCAAATTTACTGCCTTTTATTTTTTCTAATTTGGATTTCTTTGCAATTTCCCTTGCTTCCAGCAGCTGCGAGTAAAATTTTTCTTCAACTTCCAGCATACCCTCCTTATCAATATCTTTTATTCTGTCCAGATCATCCAAAATATTCATAACTGAAATCCTTTCTTCAAGCTTCTTTAAATTCTATTTTCCGGCAATATCCTTGCTTTCTAAAAAACATTACTAATGACTTCCTTTCCCAGTTTCTGGAGATGATTTACCACTTTGTCACTTTCACCTTCTGTATATACTCTTACCACTCCTTCCGTTCCGGATGGTCTTATCATTATCCAGCTGCCGTCTCCCATAATATATTTGAAACCGTCTATATTAATAACATTTCTGGCACCAGCTTTCTTTAAAATACCAGGAATACCTTTCTCAAGAATAGACTTTAAACTTTCTTTCTGCCGCAAATCAATTTCATAGTCAATCCGATCAAAGACAAAATATCCAAATTCGTTATAAATCTCTTCGAGAATCTGGTTCACAGTCATTTTCATACTGCATATTATTTCTAAAAGTTTTAGGCCCATTAGCATCCCATCTCTTTCCGGCAATTCACCTCCTGCCCATAAACCCCCGCTTTCTTCACCACCCATAATAACTCCGCCTTTTAGAATTTCTTCCGCTATATGTTTAAATCCTACGGGAGTCGTAATGAGCTCCAGATTATATTTAGCACATATTTTATCCACTATAGAGGAAAGATTTACAGATTTTACTACTTTGCCTTTCATTTTCTTTATTCGGGCCAAATACCATAACACTATAGCATAAAGATGATGTGAGCTGATATAGTTACCATCCTCTCCCAGAGCGGCGATCCTGTCACCATCACCGTCCAAACAAATAGCTATCTTACATTTTTTACTTCTCAGGATACTCCTGGCTTCATCAAGATTATCTCCAATGGGTTCAGGGTTTATGCCCCCAAAAGCCGGATTTAAAACCGAATGTATTTCTGTAAGATTTTTGGGATTGAATGTATCGAGAATATCTTTAAATATGCCCTGGGTCGCACCATACATTGGTTCCAGCAGTAGTCCAAAGTTAAAACCTTTTATGATATCCTTATTTACCTGACCGAGAATATTTTGACGGTAGCTGGATAAAAAATCAACTTTTTTAATACCATTATTGTTTCTGCTCCTGGAACATAAAAATTTCTCGTAGTTAGCAGTATTTTTTGATACTTCACTGACTTCCTTTTCAACTTCTCCTATTATATCCATAGCAGCCGAACCGCCAAAGGAGCCTTTGATTTTATAACCATTGTAGTAATAAGGATTATGGCTCGCAGTAACCATAATTCCCAGATCTGCCTTCTTTTCAAGTACGGCATAAGAAAGAATTGGCGTAGAGATAATCCTGTCAGAAAGGTAAATATTTATACCATTCAGCCCAAAGACTTCTGCTGCAGCTTGAGCAAATCTCTCTGAAAGGAATCTGGTATCATATCCTATTACTATACATGGTTTTCGGCTGACTCCAATATTTTTTAGGAGATAATTGCTAACCGCCTGGGTAACAATTTTTACTCTCTCGAAAGTGAACTGGTCGGCTATTATACCCCTCCAGCCATCGGTTCCGAATTTTATCATTATTTCTTCCATTAAATATAACTTCCTCCGGCAGTTAAATATTACATCTGTTTTTTTAAATAATCATAATCATATTCAACCATAATCTTTACCAGCTGTTTAAATCCAACCTTTGGTTTCCAGCCTAGCTGTTTTTCAGCTTTGGAGTAGTCTCCCACAAGAAGATCTACATCAGCAGGCCGGATAAATCTTTTATCAATTTTTACATATTTCTCCCAGTCAAGATCCAAACACTGAAAAGAAGATTCAACCCATTCCTTTACTGAATGTGTCTCTCCTGTACTTATGACATAATCTTCCGCTTTGTCCTGTTGAAGCATCAGCCACATTGCTTCAATATAATCTTTTGCATATCCCCAATCCCTTTTCGTATCTAAATTACCCAGACAGAGATTGTCAGCCAGACCTAACTTTATCTTTGCAGCTCCATAGGTAACCTTCTTTGTAACAAACTCCAGGCCGCGCCTTGGAGATTCGTGATTAAAAAGTATACCACTGCAGGTAAACATATCATAACTCTCCCTGTAATTTACAGTCATATAATGACCATAAACCTTTGCTACTCCGTAAGGACTGCGGGGGTGAAAAGGGGTCTGCTCATTCTGGGGAATCTCTCTTACCTTCCCAAACATTTCTGAACTGGAAGCCTGGTAAAATTTTACATCCTTATTCATGTGTTTCGCTGCTTCCAGCATCCTGGTCACTCCCAGTCCTGTAAACTCACCGGTCAGTACAGGTTGTTTCCAGGATGTAGGCACAAATGACATTGCACCAAGATTATATATCTCATCAGGTTTTGATTCTTTTATGGCGTCTATTATTGATAACTGGTCCAGTAGATCAGCCTGGATAAACTTTAGCTTGTTCCTTATATGTTCTATTCTATAAAAATTTTCTACCGATGACCGTCTCACCATTCCATACACATCATAACCTTTGTCCAATAAAAACTCAGCCAGATAGGACCCGTCCTGACCGGTAATTCCGGTTATCAGTGCTCTCACTGTTGTCTCCCCTCTTAACTTTTAAAAAAATCTTATTATATAATTTTAAGTTTAAAAAGTAATCTGTCCCGCCGGAATATTGGAATTTATGCCAATTTTAATCCCATTCTTAAGTATATTATTTTTCTCAACCTTACTGTTATCCCCGATAACAGAGTATTCTTCTATAATCACATTCTCACATGTCTCTACATTATTTGAAATTATGGATTTTTTTATAAGGCAGTGATTCCCTATTTTACAATTATTAAAAATTATGCTTTCAGAAATCTCTGCTCCCCTGGATATAAAACAGTCATTTCCAATCACTGTAAGTGGCATTATTTTAGCCCCTTTTTCTATTTCAGTTCTCTTACCGATAACAACCGGTCCGGAAGTAAAACTGCTTTCTAGATATTTTGAATCCTCTCCTATATATATATTTTCCAGCACTTCTTTGTATGGGAATTTAAAACTTATTCTCTTATTTAAAATATCATGATGAGCCTGCAGATACTTCTTAGGAGTCCCTACATCCAGCCAGTAGGAGTTTGAAACATATCCATAAATCTTAAGTCCTCTACTTAAGGCACTTGGAAAAAGCCCTCTCTCAAAGGAATAATTTTTACTTTCCGGTGCTAATTCCATTACATTTGGTTCTATAATATATGTCCCGGCATTAATTAAATTAGTGGTGATTTCTTCATGGCTTGGTTTCTCCAGAAACTGCTTTACCCTTCCTTCATTATCGATAGGTACCAGACCATAAATGGTGGGATCCTCAACAGGAGTCAGGGATATGGTTATATCCGCTTTTTTCATCTCATGAAAAGCAATCATACTAGTCAAATCCATTGAAGAAAGAATATCACCATTGAACACCATAAATCGGCTGCCACCTAAATACTTCTCTACATTTTTTACTCCACCGCAGGTACCCAGTGGTTCTTCCTCCATAACATAAGTAAGATTCAATCCAAGCTTGCTTCCATCCCCAAAATAATTTTCAAAAATTTCCGGAAGATAGCCAGTAGAAAAAATTATATCTTTAATTTTGTGAGATTTTAGCCAGAAAACAAAATTTTCTATAAAAGGCCTGTTTATCAGCGGCAGCATTGGTTTTGGATTTAAAAAAGTAATTGGACGTAATCTTGTTCCTTCCCCGCCAACTAATATTACTGCTTTCAATTTAACTCCTTTTCTTTTTAACTTATATTTTTAACTGATATTCTGTTTCCAGTAATTCAACGTATCATTAAGCGATGTTTTAATAGAATAATCAGGAATCCAGCCAGTATGGGCTTTTAATTTACTATTATCCCCGTATACTATTTTGACATCAATTGCTCTGAACTTGCTCCTGTCAATCTTAACTTTAATATCCGATCTTGTACTTAGCGATATAAGTATGTCAAGCAAATCTGAAATTTTTCGCTTTTTCCCTGAACAAACATTATAAATCTGGCCAACACTGCCCTTATTCATTATACAATTGTATGCTTTTACTGCATCTCTCACATCTAAAAAGTCCCTCTGAGACTGAATATTCCCAACCCTTATTGCCGGATCCTGTTTACCGCTATCTATTAATGCTATCTGCCTGGCAAAGTCCGAACATACGAATCTTTCTGATTGACCCGGACCAATATGATTAAAAGATCTGCTGATTAATACCGGAAGCCTGTATGCACTATAATAAACGGAAGAAAAAAAATCCAGAGCTGATTTGCTAATAGCGTACGGATTTTGAGGATAAATCCTAAAATTTTCATCAATGGCTTTATTTTCACCGCTGGTCTCTCCATATTCTTCGGCAGTGCATACCATAAGAACCCTGCAACGTGGACAAAAAGCCTTAAGGCTTTCTAAAATATTTATTCCCCCAAAAACATTAATTTTAAAGGTTTCCACAGGTTTCTCCCAGGAATAGCTAACCGAACTCTGGGCTGCAAGATGATAAATCTGATGTGGTTTAAATCTCTTAACAATACTAAAAATTTTCTGCTTATCAGTTAAGTCCATTTCTAAAAGCTCTATTTTTCGGGAAAAATTAGCTGAACTGAAATTTTTAAAATTCAAGTCAATTCCAAGAATTTTATGACTTCCTTCTCGAGTCAAATATGTAGTGAGATGTTTTCCGACGAATCCTGCAATACCTGTTATTATAATTCTCAAAAGTTTATTCTCCTATACAACTATTTCTAATTTAGTGATTATTTTAATATAAAATCTTAAATAAAAAAAATCTAAAACCATCAAATCCCTTAAAAATATCCATAAAGATGCATTATCTTTTCTTAAGAAAAGGGACTTTTTATAATGGTAAGAAATAATCTAAATCCAAGAATCGGCACCAGCAGCGGTATTAAAATAATTCTCCAGTCTTTCCTATAATTTTTCCAGAAAAAATAAAATACACTTTTTTGCATTCTAAAACTTGATTTGATTTTCCCGCCATCGCTGCTTCCTGCAACATGATGCATTATTTTAGCTTGAGGATAGTAATACACTTCCCAATTTTTTTGCCACATTCTATAACAAATATCCAGATCCTCGACATACATAAAATAGTTTTCATCAAGAAATCCGGTATCTTCCACTAAAGCTTTCTTTCTTATAACCATACAGGATCCCGAAACCCAGTCTACTTTAAGAGGATTATCCCTGCGGATGTCGGCAAGTTTATATTTTTTTGAAAAGGGGTTGTGGGGAAAGATATCCCCCAGTATAGTATGAGCTGCAGCATTAAATATTGAAGGAAACCTCCTGCAGGATAACTGAATGGTTCCATCACTATTTACAATTTTTGGTCCCGCTATTCCAGCCCCGGGATTTTTTTCCATGAAATCTACTAAACCGTCAATTGATTTTTCGTAAACTCTGCAATCACTATTTATCAGAAGTAAATATTTTGAATTAGATTTTTTTATGGCTTTGTTGTTTGCTGCAGCAAATCCAATATTTCTGCTATTTGATATCAGGGTTACTTCCGGATAATTTTTCCTTATAAATTCAGCAGTACCGTCACCGGAGGCATTATCGACAACTATAATTTCATATTCCACTCCAGGAGGATTTTTTAATATTGAGTGCAAGCATTCCTTTAAAAAATTTAAACTATTGTGAGTTACAATACTTACTACTAAATCTTTAATTTCTTT
>CAZLEB010000046.1:0-9915 GCA_964558475.1 uncultured Actinomycetota bacterium | reverse complement strand
GCCAGCGCCAGTTCAACCTTAACTCTATTTTTTATCATATATACTTTTAACGGAACCAGGGTAAGGCTTCTGTCAGTTAATTTTCCTGCTATTTTATTAATTTCCCTTCTGTGCATAAGCAGCCTTCTTATCCTTGTAGGATTTATATCCTCGGTTCTGCTTTTGCTGTACGGGGATATATGCATATTATAAAGCAATAACTGGTTACCTCTTATCCGGCTATAACTGTCTTTTAAATTCAGTCTGTGATCGCGGATAGACTTAACCTCACATCCTTCCAGCACTATACCGGCCTCATAAGTGTTTAAAATAAAAAAATCCCTAAAAGCCTTTTTGTTCTGTGCGATTATTATTTTATTTTCTTCAGAATCACTCTTTTTTTTTAAACTACTCATTCAATCTCACTTATTAAAGCCTTTATTTCTTCTATAGCTTTATCCAGCTGTACATCTTCTGTAGCATCCTGCTCCAGCTCAACCGTTATATCAGGCTTTAAACCTACTCCTTCTACAGATAACCCCGAAGGTAAAAAATATTCTGCAGTTGTAAACTTGATTCCCGAACCGTCCGAAAGCTCATAAATAGCTTGCACAACTCCCTTTCCGTAACTTCTCTCTCCAATTAAAATAGCCCTGTTATTATCCTTTAATGCACCGGAAACCAGTTCGGAAGCACTTGCAGAAAATCCGTTAATTAAAACCACTAAAGGAATTTCAGTGTATTTTCCTTTTCCTGCAAAATATTCATCAATTCTTTCTCTGTCATCTATTCTTCCCTTGATGGTAGCAATCATACCTTCATCCAAAAACAAGTCACAAACCTCAACTGCATCATCCCATGCGCCACCCAGATTATTTCTTAAGTCTAATATTAAACCCCTGGCACCACTGTCAATAAGCTTTTGAATTTCCCTGTCAAGCTGCTCAGAACCGCCAATCTGAAAGTCATAATACCATATATAACCTACGTCTTCTTCAAAAATATCGGAGATTAGATTGGGAATATCAAATTTTGCTCTGGTAACAGTTACTTCGATAATATTGTCCTCCGAAGGTCTGTAAATCTTAAGGTCCACCTCGGTTCCCTCTTTACCTTTAATCATAGTCACTATTTTTTCCAGATCCATATCTTTTATATCTATATCACCAACTTCAGTTATAATATCCCCTTCCATGATACCAGCTATGTAAGCCGGGGTATCTTCAAGTACCCTTACTATTACAACCTGCCCTTCATCATCAAGAGCAACTACAACCCCTATACCGCTGGTAGTTCCACTATAGGATTCCATAATCTGTTTATATTCTTCAGCAGTAAAATACTCCGCATGCCTGTCATCAAGAACCGAAAGCATACCTTCTAAAGCTGCCCTGAGCAATACCTCTTTACTCTTTTTTACCAGTGAATTTTCTGAAACTAAATTTATAACTTCCTCAACAGGTTTTATACTGAACCTATTAGCAATACTGCTGGATATATTCTCCAGGATCCCGCCATTATCATTATCTTCCGTAACATTATTCTGGCCGTCATTTAATAAATATTCCTTAAAAAAATTAAAATTAATCCCTATCCATAATCCGGTAGAAAATACAAATATGACCACTATCACCGAGATTACTACTCTTAAAACATATTTTTTCATAAAAATATCACCTGATTAACTAACATTAAATATTCGAATTGTTATTGCAAATAAGCAAGCGGATTCTGCGGGGCCCCGTTTATTCTGACCTCAAAGTGTAAATGTGGTCCTGTAGCTAATCCGGTAGAACCAACCAGCCCGATAACCTGCCCTCTCTGTACAAACTGGCCCATAGAAACATTTATACTGGAAAGATGCGCATACCAGGTAGCAAAACCTCCTCCGTGGTAAAGCATGACCGAATAACCGTATCCGCCAAAATAACCAGCCTGGATCACCTGCCCCCCATCTGCTGCCTTTACCAGAGTCCCATAGGAAGCTACAATGTCTATACCCGAATGGAACCTGTTATATCCTAATATTGGATGGTATCTCATGCCAAAACCGGACTGTATCCTTCCGGCCACAGGCCATGCAAATTTTCCTGAAGGAGCTGAACCATACTTATAGCTTTCAAGAATCCTTGTAACCTCTGCCTCTTGAATCTCAAGTTTCTTTTCCATCTGTATAAGGGCATTCTTGTTAGCAGTGGTACTGGAAAGCAAATTCTTCTTTTCATTATATATGCCTTCAACTTCATTTGCCTTCTGCTCCGCCTGGGTAACCAGCTTTTCCACTCTGCTTTTATATTCTTTCTGCTCTTCCCTTAAATCAATTATAGATTTTTTTATTCCTATGGTTGCATCCCTTTTTTCCTTTATTGACAGGATATTCTGGGTGTCCTGTTCCGCAAAAAGATTCATTAGCTTCAATTTGGATATAAAATCCAGGAAATTTTCCGCCTTAAGTAAAATTTCCAGTACATTGACTTTCCCATTCTTATAAATGGAGGCAACTCTATCATTTAATATTCTTACCTTTTCATCAAGCTCTTCCTCTATTTTATTAAGCTCTTCTTCTTTTAAAACCATCTCTATAGTTGCTTTATCGACTTCACCCTTCGCTTTGGCTAATCTATTATTAAGTTCATCCAATTCAGACAATGCGCCCAGCAGTTGGTTCTCTACTTCATCCACCTGGTTAATGTATTGCTGTTCCTGTATTTTTACGTCTTTAATTTTTTCCTGGGTTTCTTTTCTTTCCTCCTGTATTTGTTCCAATTCTTCTTCAAGGGATTGGGCATAAATAAACTTTGGAGATGCAATAGAAATAAGATTAAAGCTCGAGAGTGCTATAATAATTGTTACAAATATGGCTATAATGTTTTTACTTTTAATTGTCATTTTATTTCATTTTTTTATTACAACTATTTTAATACAAATCAATAAAAATTTGAAATCCGGAAAGTTTAGGACGCTTTTTAAATCTTTACATACCTTCTCAGGGCAATACCACTGCTTAAAATTCCTATAAGGCCTCCCAGCACTGCCATTCCTATATACACATATAACACAACGCTGCTGCTTCCGACTATAGCTAATTCCTTAATCCGCATAGTATCTACGATTACCCTCTCACCCTTAATCAATAAGAAATTACCTATAAAATATAACAGGATAATGGAAATAATGCTCCCTACAAATCCTTCAAAAAAACCTTCAAATAAAAAAGGAATCCTAACAAACCAGTTAGTAGCGCCTACCAGCTTCATGACTTCAATCTCCTTCCTGCGGGCGTAGATAGAGAGTCTTATTGTATTAAATATTAATACAATAGCTGCAAGAAGCAGAACTATTATTATCAAAAATGCTATGGTTCCGATAATTGCAGTTATTGAAAACAGTTTATTAACATAATTTTTTCCATATATTACATCGTTGATGCCCTCTATGAAATTTCCATCTTTATCATAAAAACGGAGTGCTACCTGGTCAATCTTTTCAGGACTTTTTAAGGTTATTTCAAAAGATGCCGGCAGTGGATTCCCCTCGATCTCCTTTAAAATATCACTTCCCTCATTTTGCTCTTTAAATCTTTCCAGGGCTTGCTCTTTGGATACATATTTTACCGTGTCAGTTTCTTCCCAATCAATTATTTCCTGCTCAATAAAATCCTTCAACTCTTCCGAGATTTCATCTTCAAGATATACAGCCAGTTCCACTTCACTCTTTATTGACATTATTATACCCTGTACATCATATACAATCAGTACAAAAAAACCGACAATGAATAAAGTGATAGCAACAGTAGTAATAGCAGTAAATCCCATAAAAAAATTGCGCTTCAGGCTGATAAAAGTCTCACTGAAAAAATACCTGGATCTTACCATCAGTCCCCATACACCCCTCTCTTCTGGTCCCTTATTATTTCTCCTTCCTCCAGCTCAACGACTCTTCTTCTCATTGAATTTACTATATTTCGGTCGTGTGTGGCCATAAGTACCGTAGTTCCAATAAGATTTATCCGGGATAATATCTTCATAATTCCTTCTGATGTTCCAGGGTCCAGGTTCCCGGTCGGTTCATCTGCAAGAAGTATTGGGGGCCTGTTAACAAATGCCCTGGCAATAGAAACCCTCTGCTGTTCACCCGCTGATAATTGATGGGGGTATGAATTTAATTTGACATATAAACCTACCAGTTTTAAAACCTGCGGAACCTGAATTTTTATCTCATAACCTGGCCTTCCTATAACTTCAAGAGTGAACGCTACATTTTCAAATACAGTTTTATTTGGCAGAAGCTTAAAATCCTGAAATACGCACCCTATATTCCTTCTAAGCTGGGGAACTCTATTTGCTTTTAGATTAGAGACATTTCTTCCTGCTATATATATGCTGCCGTTGCTTTCATCAATTTCTTTTATAAGTAACCTTATAAATGTAGTCTTACCCGAACCGCTTGGGCCTACTAAAAAAAGAAATTCACCTTTTTTAATAACCAGATTGATATTTTTAAGTGCAGCAGTATTGTCTTCGTATATTTTACTGACATTTCTAAATTCAATCATATTCATTTCACACTATCTCTTTTATCTCCCCTGATTTTAATAATGAAGAGTTTACGCTTTGTGTAACTTTTTTTCAAGAAATCCTCTTATCAGCAAATCTATATTGCCGTCCAGAACCGACTGTACATCTCCAATCTCAATTCCGGTTCTATGATCTTTAATCAGTTGATAAGGTTGAAGAATATAGCTTCTTATCTGATTCCCCCATCCGATTTCTTTTTTTTCTCCCCTTACTTTGTTAATTTCTTCTATATTTTTTTTCCTCTCAAGTTCAAAAAGCTTTGATTTTAAAATCTGGATAGCAGTCTGCCTGTTTAATATCTGAGATCTTTCATTCTGGCATTGTACCACAATATTTGTAGGAATATGGGTAATTCTTACCGCCGAATCCGTGACATTTACATGCTGGCCTCCGGCACTGCTTGACTTAAAAGTCTCAATTTTTAAATCTTCTTTGTTTATTTTTATATCAATATCTTTATTCAGAAGTGGTATTACATCCACAGAGGCAAAAGAAGTATGCCTGCGTTTAGAAGAATCAAAAGGTGAAATTCTAACCAGCCTATGGATTCCTTTTTCCGATTTCAGCAGTCCATAAGTATTTTTACCGGTAACAGTAAAAGTAACGTTCTTAATCCCTGCCTCTTCACCTATCTGATAATCATTAACACCGTAAGAAAATTTTCTCCTGTCTATCCAGTGTGTATACATCCTAAGAAGCATCTCAGCCCAATCCTGGGATTCTGTCCCTCCTGCTCCGGGATGGATAGTTACTACTGCAGGATAAGAATCGTATTTACTATTTAAAATTACTTTTTCTTCCAGATCATCTAATAAACCTTCAATACTATCCAGATTTTCTGTCAGTTCCTTCTCCAGGCTTTTATCCTCTTCTCCTTCAAGTATCTCCAGTGCTAACTTGCCATTTTCCATCTTCTCTTCTAAATCTTTAATGTCGCTAATTGCTTCTTTAAGTTCAGCAATCTCCTGGGTTATATTCTGTGCTCTTACGCGGTCCTCCCAGAATTTTCCGGAAAGAGTCTCACTTTGAAGTTCTTTAAGCCTCTTAACTTTATTATCTATTTCAAAGACAGTTCCGTAAAAAAACCAGCTTTTGCAGTAATTTATCTAACCTTAATTTAGAATCTTCCATTATTAAATCCTCCGGTTTGTTTATTTATATTATATTATCTACCGCAACACTTCTTGTATTTTTTTCCGCTCCCGCATGGGCAGGGTTCATTTCTTCCAATTTTCTTTGTATTTACAGGCGCCGCGCGTAAGGTTTTTAGTCCGGATTTTGAAGGACCACTGGTAACTACATTTGTTACTTCATGCTCTCTTACAGCATTTTGTTTTTCCTGCTGCTCCCTGGGAACTATTTTGACATTATATAATAACCTCACTGTATCAAACTTTATTTCATCTATGAGCTCTTTAAATAAATTAAATCCCTCTCTTTTATATTCAACCAGCGGATCCAATTGACCAATAGCTCTAAGCCCTATACCTTCCTTCAGATAATCCATTTCCAGAAGATGACCTCTCCACATATTATCAATAACATTTAACATCACTATTTTTTCCAGCCCTCTTATAACCGGAGCGGAATAGATATTTTCCCTTTCCTCGTAAAGCCGGTAAGCTCTTTCCGTAAATTTTTCCTTTAAAATACCTGCATCCCACTTACTCTCGCTAAATTTTTTCCTGTCCATGATATCAGTTATGATATCTGTGGCAAATAAAGGAGCCATATAATTAGATAATGTATCTAAATCCCAATTCTCCGGGTAATCGCTGGGATTTATATGAATATCAACACTTCTTGCTATTACGTCTTTAATCATATTAAGAGCCACCGGTTTTAAATTCTCTTCTTCTAAAATATTTTTTCTTCTAGTATAAATCACTTCTCTCTGTTTATTCATGACATCATCATATTCAAGAACATGCTTCCTTATTTCAAAATTTCTTCCTTCTACCTGTCTCTGTGCATTTTCAATAGCTCTATTTATCATAGTATGCTGTATTGGCAAATCGTCCGGAAAATTAAACGTCTCCATTACTCTGTAAATTCTTTCCGATCCAAAAAGCCTTAGTAAATCATCTTCTGTACTCAGATAAAACTGGCTTGAGCCAATATCTCCCTGACGGCCGCTTCTACCTCTGAGCTGATTATCAATTCTTCTACTCTCATGCCTTTCTGTTCCAAGCACATGAAGACCTCCAAGCTCTACCACTCCTTCACCAAGAACTATATCCGTACCTCTTCCTGCCATATTTGTTGCAATAGTAACTGCATTATTTTGGCCGGCTTTGGCAATAATTTCTGCCTCTTTTTCATGATACCTCGCGTTTAAAACCTGGTGTTGTATGCCTCTTCTTTTCAGCATACTGCTTAACCTCTCAGATTTTTCGATGGATATGGTTCCCACCAGCACCGGCTGACCTTTTGTGTTTCTGGAAACTATATCTTCTACAACGTTATTAAATTTAACCTGTTCGGTCTTATAAATTAAATCAGGAAGATCCTTTCTTATCATTGGTTCGTTAGTGGGTATAACCACAGTTTCAAGCTCATAAATATGTCTGAATTCAGCTGCTTCAGTAAGCGCAGTACCGGTCATACCTGCCAATTTATCGTACATTCTAAAATAATTTTGAATGGTGATGGTGGCAAGTGTCTGATTTTCATCCCTGACTTTTACCCTTTCTTTAGCTTCTATGGCCTGATGCAGGCCTTCACTATACCTTCTGCCGGGCATCAGTCTTCCTGTAAACTCATCAACAATAATGATCTCGCCATCCTTCAGCATATAATCCACATCTTTTTTAAACAGATGATAGGCTTTAAGAGCCTGATTTAAGCCATGTATATATAAATAATTGGAAGGATCATATAAATTTTCTATGCCCAGTATTTTTTCAACTCTTTCAACGCCTTCCTCCATAACTGCTGCTGTTTTTGCTTTTTCGTCTATTTCAAAATCCTCATCTATTTTAAGCTGAGGTACTATCTGGGCAAACTTTCTATAAATTTCAGTAGTTCCATAAGCGACTCCGGAAATGATAAGCGGGGTTCTGGCTTCATCTATAAGAATGCTGTCAACTTCATCAACAATGGCATAATAGTGACCGTCCTGTACCATGTTTTCCTTACTCATTACCATATTATCTCTCAAGTAATCAAACCCAAACTCATTATTGGTGCCATGTATTACATCAGACTGGTACTGATATTTTTTTTCAGCAGTAGGCATGTCATGCTGGAGAAGACCAACCTTTAGTCCCAGAAACTTATAAACTACTCCCATCCATTCACTGTCTCTCTTTGCCAGATAATCATTTACCGTCACCAGATGGGTACTCCTGCCGGTAAAGGAATTTAAGTATACGGGAAGCGTTGCAACCAGTGTCTTTCCTTCACCGGTTTTCATTTCAGCAATTTTCCCTTCGAAAAGAACAACACCCCCCAGTATTTGAACATCGAAATGGCGCATATTTAGAGTCCTTTTTGCTACTTCCCTCACCGCAGCAAAAGCTTCCGGCATTAAATCATCAAGTTTTTGCCCCTTTTCATATCTCTGTTTAAAATCTATAGTCTTTGCAGCCAGCTGGCTGTCAGTAAGAACACTTATATCCTTTTCAAGATCATTTACAGCTTTGACTGTCTCTTCATATTTCTTTAATTTTTTACCTGCGCCAAATTTAAGAACGTTTCCGATTTTTTTAAACATTTACAGTCACCTTCATTATAATAATTTAATCATAGAGTAGGTTCTATCAAACCATAATTTTTATCTTTTCTGCGGTATACTACCGCAGTTCTTTCAGTCTCTGAATTAATAAAAACAAAAAAATCATGCCCCAGCAGCTCCATTTGCAATATCGCTTCTTCCGGAGATGTTGGTTTTAAAGCAAAAGTTTTTGTCTTTACTATTGTTTTTCTAATTTTACTATCAATACTTCTAGTTTTTTGCTCATTATTTTCAGGTTCACCGGCCTTCTTCCGGTTATTATCCTTTCTTCCCTTACTTATTAACTTTTCCCTGTATTTTTTTACCTGCCTTTCCAATTTACTAATAACTTTATCTACAGCTTCAAAAACATCCGTCCCGGAATCAGTTGCCCTAATAACCGCACCCGCTGTAAAAATAGTGACTTCTATAAGATTATTTAAATTAATCCTTGGATTTTTTTCAAAGATAAATTTTATTTCCAATTTTATTACTTTATCTAAAATCTTAACTATTTTATTTTTAATTTTTCTCTCAGCATAGTTCCTTATTTTTTCATCTAATTCAATATTCCTGCTTTTAATAATAAACTCCACTCCGCTTCCTCCTTGGTTTTTATGTTTATTTGAAAATTAATACAAAAATATTTTAAGTATAGTTATAAAAAAATTACTTTATTACTATCACTCTCCTTGCTGTGTTACCCCTCTCATCTTTTTCAAGTTCAAATTCCACTTTCTGGCCTCTTTCCAGTGTTTTAAATCCATCTGTCTGTATGGAAGAATAATCTACAAAAATATTTCCGGCTTCTTTTGATTCTGATTCTATAAAACCAAATCCATTTTCCGGGCTGAACCATTTCACAATTCCTTTTAATCTTGCCACTCTGACTATGCCCCCCTTGCCAGTGTTAATAAATAAATTCTATCCGCACCTGCCCTTTTTAAAACACCGGCAATTTCAGTCAATGTGCTCCCGGTGGTCCAGACATCATCTACCAGAAGCAGATTCTCCCCGGGATAAAGAAGACAATTCTTTGCTTTGAATGCCCCTTTTATATTGTT
The DNA here is from genome assembly GCA_964558475.1 of uncultured Actinomycetota bacterium. Taxonomy (GTDB): domain Bacteria; phylum Actinomycetota; class Humimicrobiia; order Humimicrobiales; family Humimicrobiaceae; genus Hydromicrobium. The sequence continues at coordinate 580 of CAZLEB010000046.1, read as the reverse complement.
TTTTCTTTGCATAATATCAAGACCCTGCTGCTTTATAATTTTTTTTACTCTTAATATATTACCAGCAAATGGAATTTTAATTAATCTTGATAACGCTCTGCATAGCATTTCCATATTTTTACCCGGAACCGTTTCTATATAATCTATTTTTTCATATTTATAGTTTTTAACATAAGCCCGCTCTAAAAACCCGGCAATAATCTCTTTTAAATCATATATCCTGTTATATTTGTATTTTCTTATTATTTTTTTTATCTTACCTCTATATATGGTAAAACTCCTGTGTCTATAAAATTTGAAATCCTCATTTCTGCAAAAACTACACCTTTTATCAACCGGAAAAGTCCCGGATAACGGCCTGCCGCAGTAACTGCATATTTTATTACCGATCTCTTTAATTTTAGATTTACATTGCCGGCAGACTAATTCAGTGCTAATTTTTCCACAAACAGCACATAGGGGTGGGATGACAATATCTTTAAAAATATTTATATAATTTTTATTATTTTTCTGTGGTATTCTCTGTATCAATATCAATTACTTCATCGGACATAATTTTTACACTTGGATGGATTTTTAT
>CAZLEB010000045.1:0-9992 GCA_964558475.1 uncultured Actinomycetota bacterium | reverse complement strand
CATCATCGATTTTATTATCCTTAACTTTTATATAGAAAGTCATCATATCGCCGCAGACCGGGTTTCCGATTTCACCTATACCGTCCGCATCCTTTATTTCTCCAACATTTCTTGGAGACATAAAATGCTCCATCACTTTCTTGCTATACATAACCATTTGTACCTCTTTTCAAAATATGTAAATTACTTGGTATTTCATACATGTTCCAAAGTCTAAACAAATATATTATTTTTAATTGTTACTTTCAAGTATTTTCACTATTCCTTATACAGTGGTGACATTTTCCTCAATCTATCTACAATGGGGGGGAGAACTTCAAGAACTTTTTCTACTTCTTTTAAGGTATTATATTTTCCAAGAGAAAACAGGATTGAGCCCTGTGCCATAGTGGGAGACAGGCCCATTGCTAAAAGGACATGGGAACTTTTTAGTGCCTGTGACGTGCAGGAAGATCCGCTGGCTGCAGCAATCCCTTCAAGATTCAACATAAGCAGTATTGATTCTCCCTCAATAAATTCAAAACTCATGTGAACATTCCCCGGAGTTCTTTCCGTTGGATGTCCGTTTAATTTTATATTTTTAATTCTGTCATTTATTCCTTTAATCAGGTTATCCCTTAATTTAGATATATATTTAATATTTTTATCCATTTCAGCTCCGGCTATCTCGCATGCCTTACCAAAACCGGCAATAGCCGGTACGTTTTCGGTTCCTGCTCTTCTTCCTCTCTCCTGAATGCCTCCCAGAAGAAGTGGCTTTATTCTCACACCCTTTTTGACATATAAAGCGGCGGCCCCCTTCGGGCCGTACATTTGCTGGGATGTAAAGCTGTATGCATCTACCCCAAATTGATTGACATCGACTGGTATTATTCCTGCTGCGGCTGCACCATCGCTGTGAAATAAAATGTTATTTTCTTTTACGATATTTGATATTTCTTTTATTCTCTGGATGGTCCCAACCTCATTATTTGCGTGCATAACGGATACAAGCACCGTATCTTTTCTTATTTCCTTTCTTATATCTTCGGGATTTACGAGACCGTTCTTGTCTACAGGGAGAATACTTACTTTCCAGCCCTCTTTTTCAAATTCTTTTAAAGGATTTAAAATTGACAAATGTTCTATACTTGAGGTTATTATATGATTTCCTCTATCCTTATAAGCTCTGGCCAGTCCCCACAGGGCAAAATTATTTGATTCGGTACCGCAGGATGTAAAGTATATTTCTTCTTCGTTTGCACCAATAAGTACTGATACCTGTTCTCTTGCCTTATCCAGGGCTCTTCTGGCCGGTTCCCCAAAATCATGGAGGCTGGAGGGGTTGCCATAATTTTTTTTAAAATATGGCCGCATGTATTCAAAGACTCTATCGTCAACTCTAGTAGTAGAAGCGTTATCAAAGAAAATTTTTTCACTTGCCATAATTACCACTTTTAAAAATGTTTATAATTACTACTATTATTATAGTATTAATAATGAAACTGATTATTCCATATATTATTTCAAAAATCAATCAGGCGTCCAGTCATGCATCTTATATTATATAATTATAAGCTTTTTAATGATAAAAGTAGTTGACAAATTTGTCATAAATTTTTAGTATTAAAATACTATGAATAAAAAGATGTACAGTTTCAGATTAAATAAAGATTTGATAGGTAAGGCAAAAAAAATTGCCAAAGAGATGGATATATCATTATCGTTATTTATCAATTGTTTAATAAAAGAAAAAGTAGTGAGTTTAAAGTCTGGAAATAGTGATAAAAGTTTTTTTATATCTAACGAACTTGCTCCTCAGATATTGCGTGAAATAGTTTCTGAGATAAAAGAATTAAGGTTGGATTTAAAAAAAAATCTTAAAAATAAGAAATGATTTTTAAGGTTATGATATGATCCTTATATATTCCTTTATCCTCTTTAAAGTTAATTCTTTACCCAGTATTTCCATTGTCTCAAATAGGGGAGGGCTTACAGTGCTGTCCCATATAGCTATCCTTATTACCTCGGCAATTTTCCTGAAATTTAAGTTTAGCGTTTTTGAAATTAACCTTAAATTCTTTTCGGTATCTTTTGCATAAAATTTACTGTCTATATCGCTGAGCGTTTTATGGGCTTTATTTAATATATCAACCGCATCGATATTCTTATTTTTAAAATAAGTTTTCGATTCATTACTGTATGTGATTTTTAAAAAGAAGGGACCGGCGAGCTCCACACCCTCTTTTAATGTTTTTATGCGCTCCTGCACCAGGGGGGTTATTCTTATAATCTTTTGCTCTAACTGTTCCATATTATTTTCCAGATCGCTATTTTCCCGGGAAGCAAGAAAGTCCTTTATTTGTTCTTCCAGCAGCTTTGCCAGACGGGGAACGGCCATATTTCTTATATAGTATCCGTTTATCCATAATAGTTTGTTGTAATCAAATTTAGATGGTCTTTTGTTTATGGAATTAAGTTCAAATTTTTTAATCAATTCATCGATTGAAAAAATGGTTGTTTTTTCATCATAAGCCCAGCCAAGGAGTACAAGATAATTCAGTATTGCTTCCCTTATAAATCCTTCTTCTATATATTTCTCAATGGAAATGGAACCGTGCCTTTTGCTTAGTTTTTGGCCGTCCTGACCCAGTATCATCGGAAGGTGCGTGAAATCAGGAATGTCAAAACCAAATGCCCGGTAAATGAGAATCTGCTTTGGTGTATTTGACAGGTGATCCTCGCCTCTTATGATATGAGTTATTTTCATTAAAGCGTCATCAACTGCCACGGAGTAATTATAGGTTGGAAGGCCGTTGGATCTAATTATTATAAAGTCTTCGATATCAGAGGTATTGACTGCTATGTCCCCATATACTTTATCTTTAAAACTGATAACCTCATTTTCCGGTACCAAAAATCTTATGGCATAAGGTTTCCCGCTGTCTATGTTATCTTTAATGCTTTCATTGGAGAGTCTTAAGCATTTTCTATCATATTTGAAAAGTTTTTCTTCTTCTCTTTTACTTCTTCTTTCTTCCTTTAACTCATCAGGGCTGCAAAAACAGCGGTAAGCTTTACTATCCCGGATTAGTTTATATGCATATTCCTTATAGATGCCGGCTCTTAACGACTGCCTGTATGGGCCGTATTTATCGCCAGCTTCCGGGCCCTCATCCCAGTCGAGCCCCAGCCATTTAAGGGCTTTCAGTATTAGATTTATTGTTTCTTCCCGGTGCCTGGCTATATCGGTATCTTCTATTCTTAAAACAAACTTACCGCCGGTTTTTTTGGCATAAAGCCAGTTAAAAAAAGCAGTCCTGGCACTTCCTATATGTAAATATCCGGTCGGACTGGGAGCGAACCTGACTCTTACTTCTTTATTTCTTTTATTCATATTAATTAGGTTAGGGATTTACCCATACCGTAATTTTTTTATTGGTCTCGACAGGCTGACCCCACATAGGGTCCTGACGGTGTGTGTATCCGGATGGAACTTCTGGATATGACTCGTTTTCATAAACTATATGGGTATAGCCGGCTTCAATCAATATATGATTTGCTTCATTTATTGGCATAAGCGATACCATAGGCATGATAGGAATAGCATCAGGAGGAATGGGCATCTGTACCGTTGGTTCCTGGCCATAGCGGAATTCTTTTACAATAATCTGGTCAAGCGGCGTGTATCTATTGGGAATCATCATCTCTCCTGTTTCGGGATTGATTACTACCTGGACATTAATCATGTCATCCTGAGGTCTTACGAAATTTTCTATGGGGAGATCTTTGGTAGCTTCGGTCATAAATAAATTCCAGATCATTGCCGGGTGTGCACCTCCCTGAACTCTTAGATCATGGATGGTCCCCATTTTTTTATTAACCTCCGGATATCCCATCCATACACAGGCTGCAAGATTTGTGGTAAACCCGGTAAACCATGCATTTTCGGTTTCATCAGTGGTGCCGGTTTTTCCGGCACAGGGCCTGTCATCCAGTTTGGCTCTTGTGCCTGTCCCTCTTAACATGACCTGCTGCATGATTTCTATGGCCCGGTATGCGTTGATAGAAGTCAGTACCTGGGTGCTTTCTTCCTCGTACTCTTTATAAACATTCCCGTCTTTATCTAAAATTTTTAATATTGCTACTGGATAATGCCTTACTCCGTAATTTGCAATAGTTGAAAATGCGGTACAGACTTCAAGAGGGGATACTCCAGTGGTAAGCCCACCCAGACCTATTGCCGGATATGGTTCCAACTGAGTTTCAATTCCCATGTCCATAGCAATTCTGGCAATTCCATAAGCTCCTATTCTCATAATAAGCTGGGAATATACAACATTTATGGATTTTACTGTTGCTTCAAGGATCGGCATTTCATTTATATCATAGCTATCATCATTGTAGTTTCCAACTTCCCACGGTTCACTACCTTCAATATCAAATATTACATGTCCATTGGGATTAAAAGTCATATACGGGCTGACTCCCTGTTCAAGGGCGGTAAGAAGGGCAAAGACTTTAAATGTGGAACCTGGCTGTCTTTTAGCCTGGGTAGCCAGGTTAAATTTCATTTCTCCAAAGTCTTTTCCCCCTACCATAGCCTTTATATATCCGTTTCTGGGATCCATTGCTACAAGAGCTGCTGCAGGATCTTCAGGGTCAAAAAGAACCTCTTTAATTGCATTTTCAGCGGCAATTTGCATTTTCCTATCCAGCGTGGTATATATTTCAAACCCGCCTTTAAATACTCTTTCCACTCCGTATTCTTTTATCAATATCTGTTTAACATATTCCACAAAATATAGGGCAAAACCTTTTTCGGTTTCTTCTATTGGCCTCTGGGTGATTATGGGCATTTTTATAGATTCGTCATATTCCTCCCGGTCTATATAGCCCAATTCAAGCATTTTGGCCAGCACCAGGTTTCTTCTTTCAAGGGCTGCTTTTTTGTCGATATAGGGTGAGTATAAATAGGATTTAAGAAGCCCTGCAATCATGGCACACTCGGAAAGGTTCAGATATTCCACATCTTTGTTGAAATATACTTTTGCCGCTGCCTGAACCCCATAAGCGCCTTCTCCAAAATATACTGTGTTCAAATACATCTTCAGTATTTCTTCTTTAGAATAAATTTGTTCGAGTTGGTAGGCAAGAGCAGCTTCTTTAATTTTTCTCTCATAGGTTATTTCATATTTTTCTTCGGGCATATAAACATTTTTCACATACCCCTGGGTTATGGTAGTTGCGCCCTGTTCAATTCCTCCGGACATAAAATTTATAATAAGTGAACGGATTATGCCTTCAATATCAAATCCCTGATGCTGGTAATATCTTTCATCTTCAATCGCAACAACAGCATTTATAAGGGTTTTGGGTATTTGTTCATATGATACCAGTTCCCTGTTTTCTTCACCATGAAAGGTTGCTATAAGGGTACCGTCGGCGGCGTATATTCTTGATGTAAGAGCGTTTTCCGTCGGTGAAAAGTCTTCCAGTTCTGGCAGATCCTCAAAGAAGGAGATAAAAGCCCGGAAGGCAAATATAAGGATACCTGAAAATACAAATGTGATTAGTAACTGTATAGTCAGAATGACGGCTATTATAGTTATTATGACCCTTGAAGGTTTCCTTGCTTTATGTTTTTTTCTTAATATGGACACAGTTTAAAAATTATTTATTAAATTATAATCTTTGATTTTATTTTTAATCAGAACCGATATAATATATTACTAAAAGTTTTTGCTATTTTATAAATACACAATAGATATTACAAGTTAAAAATATTACCATATTTCTTTTTTATTATACAGAGTAAGCAGGTAACTATGCTGCTGAAAAAAAGATTTGCATGCAGATGGGCGGACCTAACAAGAAAGTGAAAGGATAGTATAAAATGATTGAAGTAAAAAATTTATATCACAGATATGAAAAAAAAGGTAAGGATGCGGTAAGTGACGTTTCCTTTAGTATTGAGAAGGGAGAGATTTTTGGCTTCCTTGGACCCAGTGGAGCGGGGAAAACAACTGTCCAGAACATAATGATAGGACTGCTGGGCCTGCAGAAAGGAGAAGTCTTATATGATGGCAAATCAATAAAAAAGATGAAGTCTGATTTTTATAACAGTATAGGAGTGTGCTTTGAACAATCCAATCTGTATACAAAGCTGACCGGATTTGAGAATTTAAGATATTATGCAGGGTTGTTCAATGTGCCGACTCTGGATCCAATGCTGCTTCTGGAATCGGTTGGGCTTAAAGATGCAGCCCATAAGAGATGCGGAACTTATTCAAAAGGTATGAAGCAGAGGCTTACTTTTACAAGGTCACTTATTAATGATCCCGGAATACTATTTCTTGATGAGCCTACCGGGAGCCTGGATCCCGGACTGGCGAAAAAAATCAAGGAAATGATAGTTGGCTTGAAAAAAGAAGGGAAAACCATATTTTTAACTACCCATAATATGTATATTGCTGACGAGCTTTGCGATCGGGTGGCTTTTATTAATGAAGGAGAAATCATTGCCTCGGATTCTCCAAGGAATTTGAAGCTTAAATACGGTAATAAATCAGTGAAAGTGGAATATAAGACAGACGGGAAGCTGGCAAGTGAGATATTTTTCCTTGAAAAAGAAAATGATCTAAATGCTTTTAATAAGATAATTTCCGGTAAGACAGTTCAGACCATTCATTCCCAGGAAGCTACACTGGAACAGATATTTATTAAATTAACCGGCAGGGAGTTAGTATAGTATGAGGAGATTTATAAATCTATTCAAACAGGATACCCTGATTATAATACGAAGCGGGCTGCAATATGCAGTGATATTCATCAGTGTGATTTTAATAGTATTAATTAATTTTGTTATTCCCGAAAAGCTGGAGTTTAAAAATACGGAGCTTTTCTTTGACAGCACGCAGGGAAAAATTATGGAGCCGTTTCTTCTGGCGGCAGGGGTGGAAAAAGATAAGATATTCTCAAATTATGATGATTTCATAAAGGCATTGGAAGAAGATCGAAAAAGCATTGGTATCCGGATCGAAGGGACCTCTGCTGATGCTAAATTTACCATATTTTCCCAGAATACAGAATCAATTAAAAATGTCAATCTGGAAGAGGCGGCTCTGGAAAGTGTTCTTGAAAATATCAGAGGAACAGGCAAAAAGGCCGGTTACAGGATAGAGACTTTAAGAGAGGAAACATCTCCAATTCCTTTTAATAAAAATCTGATTCCGGTTTTTCTGACTTATGAAGTAGTGGCGCTGGGGTTTTTACTTATTGCGGTAATGATATTTCAGGAGAAAACGGACGGCAGCATACACGCCTATAGGGTAAGTTCTTCCGGCGCTGCAATATATATTTTATCAAAAGTTGTAATATTTACTTTAATGGCTGTATTGTATGGAGTGGTAACCACAGTATCAACGGTAGGTTTTAATATTGATTATCTTAACTTACTGTTACTTATAATACTTGCCAGTATTTTTATGACTCTTCTTGGGCTTCTTGTAAGTATCTTTTTCAATAACTTATCGGAATTTTTATTTGCGGCGTTTGGAGTCCTTATAATTATGCAGCTTCCCACTATTTCTTACATGAATCCAACTTTCGCACCTGGATTTATTAAATGGATTCCTATGTATCCGGTACTGTTTGGTTTCAGAGAGGCTCTCTTTTCAACAGGTAAAGAAAATTATTTATTTCCTTTCCTGATAGTACTAATAGCCGGAATAGGGGCATTATTTGCACTATGTTACTTTGCGGTTAGAAAAAGATTAATGAGGAGTTGACTTTAAATGTTTAGAAGAATATTAAATTTTTTCTTAAGGGATGTAAGCAGTTTTTCAAGAGATAATATCTTTATTATGATGATTATAATACCTATTGTTATAGCTATAATAATCAGGTTTTTTATTCCCACCGTTGAGACCAGTTCAATATCATTTGCAGTAGATTCCAGTGTCGGGCAGGAGTTTACAAGCCAGCTTGAAGATTACGGTGACATTGTTAAGTATGATAGCCAGGAAAAGGTGAGAGAAAGAGTTAATGGAACCGATGATATTATTGGAATAACAAAGGATAGCGATGGCCAGTACGTAATTATACTTGAAGGCAACGAAAAAGAGGAAATAGAGGAAATTGCTGCTATAGTATTGGATGATATCTTAAGAGAAGAGCCAATTGCTGAAATCAGTCACGAGGTGGTAGGCAGTTCAAGATCACTTTTCAGGGAGTATTCGGTAGTTATGGTGGTATTCATGATAATATTCATACAGGGAATGCTTATTGCATTTTATATTATTGAGGAAAAGGAGAGCAAAGTTATCTATGCCATTGCCGTCTCCCCCATGACGTTCTGGCAATACCTGCTTGCAAGGTGGATTTTAGTTTTAATAACAGGAACTTTACTGTCAATAATTGCAAGTCTTATACTGATGGGGACCGGTATCAGTTATACCCTGCTATTTGTCGGGGCTGTTTTTTCGAGCTGCCTGGCGGTGGTAGTGGGGCTTCTAATCGGGGGGATCGCAAACAATCAAATAAGCGGTATTGCCATAATGAAAGTTTTAAATCTTGTTATCTTTCTAATTCCCATAGCCGCTATTTTTGTCCATGACCCCTATCAGTACTTTTTCTATCCCTTTCCCAATTACTGGATTTTCAGGATTCTTAAAAATATTTTTATAGATTCCGGAAGTAAAGGTGATTTCTGGCTGAGCTGCGGCATAACGCTGGCTTTATCGGTCATTATATTGATAATACTTCTGCCATTTCTAAAAAGAAGGATACAAATAAAATAGAGCCGGATAAAAGATACCTGGAAAATATCGAAAAATTATATATAACCTGAACTGTTTAATAGAAAATACAATTTCAATTAGATTTAAAGAAAGAAGTTCGAGATTTTGACTTATATAAAAATAAAATATAAAATCGTTTTATAAAATATGATTTACTTATTTTATAAATAAAATGTTTACAAAAAATTTTAATGAATTCACTTTTGTAAAAATATTAAATTGAGCAAATAATTACTTTACTCAATTAGGGTCTTTATGATTGTATGAGTATAAGATGCGAATAAAATAAGGGGAGTAAGGTTTGAAAAGTAAATATAAAGCAACTTCAATTAAAGATGTGGCAAGGAAGGCTGGAGTATCAATATCCACAGTCTCTAATGCCTTAAATAATTCAAGATATGTAAAAAAAGAGACAAAAGAGAAAATTCTTGAAATTACTAGGAACTTAAATTATACACCAAATATAATTGCAAGAGGGCTTAAGACTAGAAGTACTAGTACAGTAGCTGTTATAGTCCCGGATATATCTAACCAATTTTTTGCACAGGTGATAAGGGGAGTGGAGGAGGTTGCAAGACTACGAAAATATAATGTTTTACTTGCATGCACCTATTATGATGTTATGGAAGAGAAGAAGAGTATAGAAATTTTAAGAAAACAATTTGTGGATGGGTTTGTTTTTATTTCAGGTTATAACAGCTTTGATCACATTAAGGCATTAAATGATGATAAAGTTCCGGTTGTTGTTGCAGACAGAGAATTAGGAGACACAAAAATACCGTCTGTTTTAATAGATAACTTTGGAGCTATGCGAGAGGCTATAAATTATTTACATAGATTAGGGCATAAAAAGATAGGATATATTTCATATACTTATGATAATCAAACCACGGTTGAAAAAAGATTTAAAGGTTATTGTGAGGGATTGAAGGATAATAAACTTATTTTTGATCCAGATATTGTAGTAATAAGTGAAGATCTTAGATTAAATGAACTGGAGGGTTCCCGTGAAGCGGTTAAAAAAATTCTTAATTGTAAAAATATTCCAAGTGTAATTATGAATGCCTCTGATTTCATAGCTGTAGGTGTGGTCAGGGCTTTAAAGGAACTTAAAATTAAAATTCCTGAGGAAATATCTGTATTAGGATTCGATAATATATTAATGAGTCTGTATACTGATCCACTTCTAACGACTATAAAACAGCCTAAAAA
>CAZLEB010000044.1:0-10370 GCA_964558475.1 uncultured Actinomycetota bacterium | reverse complement strand
TTTAAAAAAATTTTGGAAGGAAAAAATTGGTAAATCTGATTATAATCTTAGGTGTAATCACTTATGTATTATTAGCAATCACTGTTATTTTTGTGATATTGTTCAGGATAAAAAGAAAAAAGGTCTTTTATAAGCTCCACCAGAGTTTTGCTATAACTACGGTTGTACTGGCAACTATACATGGAACAATAGCGGCACTTTATTTTTATGGTCTCATTTAATTTACAGAATATATTAAAAATATGGGTAAAAAAACAATTTTACTAACCAATGATGACGGAATAGATTCGGAAGGGCTTTATACTCTTTACAGGATCCTGGGAGAAGATAAAAGTTATGACATAAGGATTGTGGCACCGGATAAGGAGAGGAGTGCTGTGGGCCATGCTATTACCGTATTCCACCCGATTTCAGTGAGAAAAGAATACAGGGAAGGTAATTTCTATGGGTATGCGGTGGACGGGACCCCCGCAGACTGTGTAAAGATAGCCATCAAGGCAATTCTGGATAATCTCCCGGATCTGCTTATATCCGGTATTAACAGAGGGGCAAATTTAGGAGAGAATATTATTTACTCCGGTACAGTTTCAGCTGCGACCGAGGGAACAACTTATAATGTATCTTCTATAGCTGTTTCAATAGATAACCTGGTTGATCCTGATTACAGTTATGCAGCTAATTTCACAAGAAGAATTGCCAGCCGGATAATAGAGAATGGCGGACTTCCTAAAGGGACAATGCTTAATATTAATATACCTGATACATGTGAAAAAGAGATAAAGGGTGTGAAAATAACCAAACAAAGCGATGCTAAGTTTAAAGATAACTTTATAAAGAGAATCGATCCAAGGGGAAGGGACTATTACTGGATGGATGGTGAATTTATAGGGAATACAGAGGATGAGGATTTTGATTATGGTGCGGTAAAAAATAATTATGTATCTATTACTCCTATTTGTTATGATATGACTCATTACAAAGTTCTGGATTATCTTAAAAAATGGAACATTGAAAAATAGTAACGGGGAAAATTAGTGTATTTATTATAGGCTTAAGGATATAAAAGGAATGGAAACCAATAAGGGACAATTTATATCGGATCTGAAAATTGGTGTAAAAGTGAACTCTATTTTTATAGTAGTAAATAAACAGGTTAGAAAAAAGAAAAACGGTGATGATTATTGTACTGTTACTCTTCAAGACAGGGAAGGAAATATTGAGGGAGTATTATGGACGGAAGTTTACAGTAAAACCGGGGATTTTTCTGAAGGGGATTTAGTTAAAATAGAAGGGGATATAAAAGCATATAAAAGTGGTAAACAGCTGGTCGTAAGTTCTATGGTGAGACTTGAAAATAATGAAGGCATAGAATATTCGGACTATATAAGAACCACTAAAAAGGACATTACTAATATGTTTACGGAGATTAAAGAATATGCGGCCAGGATTAAGAATCCTTATCTGAAAAAGCTAATTGATTTATATTTTAAAAATAAGGATTTTGTAGAAGATTTCAAAGGTTCGGTAGCAGCGGTGCATTATCATCACGCTTTCAAAGGTGGGCTGCTTGAACATACGCTGGCAGTAACCAGAATCTGTGATGCTGCCTTCAGTATTTATGATAATTTGAATTATGACCTGCTAATAAGCGGAGCAATCCTCCATGATATCGGTAAAATCAGGGAATATAAATCAGCAATAACTACAGGAGTGACCGATGAGGGAAAACTTCTGGGTCATATAACCATCGGATACGGATGGGTTCTGGAAAAGATAAACGAGATAAAAGAATTTCCTGATGATTTAAAAAACAGGCTTCTTCATATAATAATAAGTCATCATGGCCAGAGGGAATTTGGTTCTCCGAAAAGGCCAAAAATCCTGGAGGCGTTCATAGTATATCATGCCGATCACATGGATGCTGATATTGGTGGCTATAATATCATATTGGATGGGAATGTAAGCGGCGTTGACTGGCCGGATTATGCCAAAAATTTCGAAAGATCGGTTTTTTTAAGAAAATTTGAGCTGGCCGGTGATGAAGGCAGCGAGGATATTAAAAGAATGCTGGATGATAAACCAGATAAAGGTAATATAAAGACTTGCAGGGAAGAAAAACAGCAAGAAGGATTGTTTTAAACCTTTAATCTTTAACTATTGTTAAAAATGTTCAATTTTTAATATTTTGTTTTTCACTCAAGAGAATATATAGCACTTATGGATATTGTAAAATACAAAAAAGAAGCGGAAGGCTTCCTGTCTAAAATAGAGAAGGAATATTATCTTCATTTTTCCGGCCAGAAAGACAGTTTTAATATCAGTGACATTTATGACCGGTACGACCATCTGTTTACCAAGAAAAATATTGATTATATCAGAAACTTAAAGGACAGGAGTACTGGCGAAGAAAGGAAAAAGGCGGCATATCTATTAAAATTCTGTACAGAGGGTTATATTGGGAGACAGACAAAAAAACTAACCCGCAGGATTGCAGAAGATGAAGCACGGGCAAATGTTGTTATAGAAGGTAAAAAAGTGCCGTTCAGATATTCAGAAATCCTGCTTGCAAATGAGCGCGATAAGGCTAAAAGGGATGAGATCGAGGATAAAAGAAACATGGTGGTAGCAGAATCTTTTAATGATACTCTCCGTGAATACTGGAGCACTCTTCACAGGCAAGCAGCGGATTTAGGATTTTCGAGTTACCGTGAACTTTTTTCATATTTAAAAGAAGAAGATTTTTTCAATTTGCAGATTGAAATGGAAAGACTCCTTAATGAAACTCAGGATTTATATGAAGAACATTTCGGTAATCTTTTAAAAAGTGAAATGAATATACGATTATCTGATTCCAGAAAAAGCGATTTTGCATTTATAAAAAGGGCAAAAAAATTTGATGAGTTCTTTAAAAAAGATAGTCTTATTCCAATATTCAAAGACACTTTATCTGAAATGGGAATAGATATGCATAAATATAATAATATTCATCTGGATGTTGAAGAAAGAAAAAACAAATCACCAAGAGCATTTTGCTGTGTCCCTAAAGTACCAACAGAAATATATCTGGTGGTTATGCCCAGCGGTGGTCAGGATGATTATGAAACTGTGCTTCATGAAGGAGGCCACTCACTGCATTTTGGAAGTACCGGTTCAAAGCTTGATTTCGAATACAGGTGTTTAGGTGATAATGCCGTAACAGAAGGATATGCTTTTTGTATGGAACAGCTCATGCAAAACCGTGAGTGGCTGGTAGATTTTTTTAAAATGAGTTATGAACAGGCAAGAGAATTTGTATATTTTTCAAACCTGGTAAAACTCTGGTTTTGCAGAAGATATGCAGGTAAGCTTAGATATGAATTAATTCTTCATGACGGCCAACCGCTAAACGGTAAAGATTCTGTTTATAAAGAAATTTTATCCACTGTAAATTTAATGGAATACACGAGAGAAAATTATCTAAAGGATGTGGATGATGGTTTTTATTGCACCAATTATATAAGGGCATGGATTTTTCAGTCGCAACTTAAAAAATATATGTACAGGAAATTCGATTACAGGTGGTATAAGAAAAAAGAAGCCGGCCTTTTTTTGAGAGAACTCTGGAGCTATGGGCAGAAATATTCTGTACCCGAAATTTTGTCACAGCTGGGTTTTGAAAAAATGGATATTGATTATCTGATAACCTCTCTTATAGATGAGATTAGAAGTTTTTAAAAATACATAATTTTATTATATGATTACATATTATAGAATATTTTAAGATGGATAAATAAAATTATAGAAAGGATAATAATTGGATCTAAAACAAAAGATAAGAAGTATTCCGGATTTTCCCAAGAAAGGAATAGTATTTAGAGACATTACGACCCTTCTTGGGGACGGGGAAGCATTCAGATATTCTGTGGATAGAATGGTTGAATATTGTCAGGGCAAAAAGATAGATGCGGTACTGGGTGCCGAGGCAAGAGGCTTCATATATGGGGCAACAGTTGCCTACAAATTGGGTGTGGGCTTTATTCCGGTTAGAAAACCGGGAAAGCTTCCCTATAAAACATGCGAGGCTTCATATGATCTTGAGTACGGGAAGAATATTTTACAGATACATATAGATGCTATAAAAAAAGGTGATAAGATTTTAATTGTAGATGATCTGGTGGCGACCGGAGGTACTGCAAAAGCTAAAGCCGAACTTGTTGAAAAAATGGGCGGTGAGGTTGTTGGATTCTGTTTTCTAATAGAACTGGAATTTTTGAATCCAAGGAAGGTCCTGAAGGATTATGATATATTTTCACTGATTAAGTACGAATCAGAATAAAAATTTTGAGTGAAGAAAGGCGACTATATATGGTTAAGGAAGATAAGAAGAAGAAAAAGAAAAAAATCAGCAAAGGAGACGGAGAAGATAAAGAATTAAAAGATAAATTCATGAGAGAAGATCTGGGCGGAAAGAAGGGGGAAACCAAAGAGAGTGAAGAAGAAATGATAAAAAAACTCCAGGAAGAGATTGATAAATTAACTACCAGAGATATTATGACCCAGATGATGATGTCCCTTTCCAGTCTTGCTTATAAAAAAATGGGGCTTCCTGTCGGAGTAAACGATAAATATAAGGACAGACAGCAGGCAAAGCTTGCTGTGGATGGTTTTGATGCACTGCTAAAAGTTATAATGGATGAGGTAAGTGCCGGGGAGAGGGAAAATCTGAAATCTTCCCTGTCTAATTTACAGATAAATTTCGTTAAGGCTTTTTCTTAAGTTATTAAATTTGGATGGGTACAAGAACGGGTAATTGATTGATAATTAATCTGTCTTGTTTTTACTGATATAGTCCTTTGCTTCTTTTATGGCTATTTTTACAGCCTCTTTTACAGTTTTTGCCCTTATTATAAATGGTGTATTTTCGCTGTAATATGGCCTGACTTCCCAGGTTTTTAAACCAATAATAGGTTTACAATAGGTCAATGCATAGCCGATTTCAGAAAGGGTACCGCAACTTCCGTCAATAGCAATCACGGCATGGGATGAAAGTATAACCGGCACGTTTCTAGCGTAGCCCATTCCGGTAGGTATCTTTATATCGACATATTCATTCGCATCATTTTCGTTTGCAGTGGGAAGTATACCCACTGTGAGCCCTCCCTCTTCTTTAGCTCCCTTACAGGAGGCTTCCATTATTCCGGATAAACCACCACAGACCAGAACTGCACCATTTCTGGCTATCTCCTTGCCAACTTCATAAGCGAGGTTGTAGATTTCAATATCTACCTGGCTGCCGCCGATTACCGAGATTTTTATGATATCTTTTTTTTTCTTTATATTTTTCATTTCTAGTATAATTGTAATCTTTTTTTAATTAGATTTTTACTGCCTTAACTATTATTACTGTATAGACCGATAAATCTTATATCAGGTGTGTTATTTAAAATATTGATTTTTAAGTTTAATTTCTCCAAACATAAAATATAATATTATTTTAAAGCGAAACAGCTAAAAAATCACTAACTTTATACGAAAGGCCACAAAGGACTAAGAAGTCTGGAATTATCCTCTAATAAACTGCCCAGGTTTAGTCAACTACTTGAGCATTTTTTAATTTAAACAAAAGGATATCATCATAACACAGGTAGTTAGCTATTTGACAATTTGATTTTTAATAGATATACTCATATACGTAAAAATGCAATACAATTATAGCAAGAGGTCAAAACATGGTAGAAAGAAAGCAGGATTATTTTAGAGTTCCCATAACAATGCCTTCGGGTATGGTTTCATACCTTGAAAATCTGGGTATTGAATGTAAAAAATCAGGAGGCCATAAAATAGCAAATACTATGATTGTCAGAAGCGCAATCAGGCTTTTAATGGATTTAGATCTGGATATTTCAGGTGTAAAATCAGAGGAAGAGCTCGAGAATAGAATAAAAAAAGCTGCAAAAAAATATTGAAGTTAATATTGTAAACTTCCACATTGAATTTTAATAATATCGGTATTTTGTAGATATTTCTTTGTTATAACCATAATATTTTTAATATACTATCAATTACTCATTTATTTTAAATTCTAATTATTTATAATAGTAGGTAAAACATACGCTTTTTGTATCTTTTTATATCCATGTCAAAAAGTTTTAAAGTATAGGAGCTTAACCGATATGCAGGAAGTAAAAACTGATCTGATGATTATTGGTGCCGGTCCCGGTGGATTGGGCGCTGCATTGTATGCCAGAAGAGCTGGGTTAAGTTTTGAAATTGTAGAAAAAAAAATAGCAGGCGGACAGATATTAAATACCGAATTTATCGAAAACTACCCTGGCTTTAAGGGAAATATATCCGGTTATGAGATTGCACAAAATTTGGTGGAACATTGCAGAAAGTTTAATATTGAGGTAAGGGAATATTTTGCTGTAGACTCTATTGAAATAGCCGGTGGCAGGAAAAAGGATAAATCTTATAATTTTAAATGCCTGGGTGATGAAAGGCTAATATGGACAAATGCAATAATAATGGCTACAGGAGCCAACCCGGATAGATTGAATGTTGAGGGAGAAAGCGAACTCATTGGCAGGGGTATTTCTTTTTGTGCGACCTGTGACGGGACTTTATATAAGGATAGAGAAGTTGCCGTTGTAGGGGGTGGAGATACGGCAATTGGCGAGGCAATATTCTTGACAAAATTCGCAAGGAAAGTATACATAATACATAGAAGAGATGAACTTCGTGCGGTAGAAATTTTAAAAAACAGGGCATTTAAAAATAAAAAAATAAAATTTTTATGGAGTTCTGTAATAGAAAAATTTATAGGTAAGGATAGACTGGAAGAAGTTTTAATAAGGAATAAAAAAGAAGATAAAGCATATAAACTCAAAGTCGATGGAGTCTTTGAGTATATCGGCTGGAAACCTAATTCAGAGCTGGTAAAAAATTTGGTAAAACTTGATAAGAAAAATTTTATAATAACCAACTCTCAAATGGAGACTTCTCTACCGGGTATATTTGCGGTCGGCGATGTCAGAAATACACCTCTCCGGCAGGTAATAACTGCAGTAGCAGATGGAGCAGTAGCTGCTATGTATGCTGACAGATTTATATACAATTTAGGACACTAAACAGACTTTAAGTATGGTTTTTTTGTTTATATAATAAAGGCATTTTAGAAGGTTTTAAAGTAACTAGAAAGGTTGAGTATAAGCTAATACAATGGAAATAATAAGGAGAAATTCATCGGGGGGAAAGGTCACGGACCTGCAGAGAAGATTAAAACTGCTTGGCTATAATCTAGGGGTAACGGATATTGATGGGATTTTTGGTATTGAGACTGAAAATGCGGTCAGGAAATTCCAGCAGGACAGAGGTCTTTTGGTAACAGGGATTATAGATCAGGAAACCTGGCAGGAATTAGTTGATGCCGGGTATAAAATTGGCGAAAGAATGCTTTATTTAAAATATCCTCCTTTCAGAGGCGATGATGTAAGAATTCTACAATTATGGCTGAAAACACTTGGTTTTTATTCTTATAATGAGAATGGCATATTTTGCGATAGGACCCATAAGGCACTGGTAGAATTTCAGAAGGATATGAATATTGCCGATGACGGGATAGTTGGAGAAGAAACAATACAAAATCTTAAAAGTTTAAAAAGAATAATAGTATCCAAAGAAACTTCACATTTCCCCTTGATTAAAAAATTGGGTAGAAGAAAAGAGCTGCATGAAAATAAAATTATTCTGGATTACAGCGAGAATACAGAAGATATCGAAAGTAGTGAGAAATATCTTAATGAAAAAATATACATCTGCAGGAGTGTGGTAAATTTTTGCAGGGATATATTATCTAAAAACGGTATTGAAACAGTGCTTTCTATTGGTGATGATGAAAGACAAAATATATTTTTATATGATAGGATTGAGTATGCCAATAGAATTGATGCAGATATGTTGATTAGTATAGATTTGAATTATTCAGTGGATAAAAATGCTAACGGCTGCAGCTGCCTTTATTTTAAAGGCCTTAAGTCATATTCAATTCCTGGATACAAAATTGCCAACATGATTCAGGATAAAATCACCGGTAATTTAAAAGTTTTAGATTGCAGAGTTCATGGAGCAAACTATGCAATTCTTAAATCAACAGATACAACATCGGTAGTGGTGGAGCCTGCTTTTATTTCAAATTTTAAGGAAAGAGAAAAATTAAAGGAATCCGGTTATCAGATAAAGATAAGTGAAAATATAGTGGAAGCTATTCTGGAATATCTGAGCGAATAAAGAATAAAGATAGAAAGATAATCCGTTTATGTATGTAATATATGATGACTTTTATTTGAAACACTATAACGGACCCCAGCACCCTGAAAATGCAAATAGGCTAATTGCAATTAAAGAGGCATTAGACGGGTGGAAATTTAAAGATAGGATAGTCGTTAAAAAACCCCGTTCCGCCACCGATAAAGAAGTAGAGATGGTTCATGATAAGAATTATATTCGAAAGGTAAAAAATCTATCAAGAGAGGGAAGTATTTCTTATCTGGATCCGGATACGGCAGTAACAGAATATACTTATGATTGTGCGCTTCTGGCTGCAGGCGGCTGCTTTATGGGTTTGGACTTGATTTTAAAAAGTGAAAATGAGTCTCGTAAATTTTTTGCCGTCATCCGCCCCCCCGGCCACCATGCTTTTAGAAGTGCCGGAAGCGGATTTTGCATTTTTAATAATGCGGCTCTTAGTGCCAGGTATGCCCGGACAAAATATGGCGTAGAAAAGATTGCCATAATAGATTTCGATGCTCATCATGGAAATGGAACACAGGATTTTTTTTACGATGACGGCAGTGTTTTTTACATATCCTTCCATCAATACCCCCACTATCCGGGAACGGGAAATTATAATGAAATAGGCAGTGGTAAGGGGAGAGGCTTTAATTTGAACTTTCCTTTTGTATCACAGACCGGGGACCCGGATTATTTAACTGCTTTGATAGACATAATCATGCCAATTATGGAAAGATTTGGTCCTGAGCTGTTTTTGGTAAGCGCCGGTTATGACTCTCATTTTTTAGATACTCTTTCCTCTCTTGGCCTGGTGGAAGAATCATATTACAGGATTATGTATATTATTTCATATTTAAGTCACAAGTACTGCCATGATAGAATCGGAATACTGCTGGAAGGTGGTTATGACTATAACGCAACTGCGAGAAGTGTCCTTGAGACTATCCGGGGATGTTTTAATAAAGAGGATTTTCCTGATATAAATACAAGTATTGATCTGGAAGATAAATTAGAAATAAATAAGGATTTTAAAACCCGGAAAATAAAAAATGCAATGGTTCTGGGTAAGATTAGAGAAATTTTTAAGGTCTGAGAAAGTCAGATTAAAAAGTGTTTTAAAGAAGTGACAGTGATATTATAATAGATATTATAAGGAGGGTAGACGGTATAATTATTTAGATTGTAAAACGTTATTTTTAAGGAATTGTTAAAAAAAAAGTTTTATATTTTATTCTTTTTACTACTAGTTTTTATAATTGCTTTACCGGCCTGCAGGAATTATGACGGGAAGTTTGATGTAACCTATTTTTTCAAGACTGAACCGGAAAAAGCTGTTCTGGATTTTTTCCAGTCTCTCGATAACAAGGATCCGGATTTTGTTTATACAAATTTATTGCAGGATAAAGATAAGAATAATATAAGCAGGGAAAAGTATGTAAGTGAATTTGAAAATATACTTTCCGATATAGAAAGTATAGATGTTAAAAGAACTGTATATCTGGGGTATGAAAACAACATGAGCAAAGTAGTAGCAGAGTTTGAAATCAGTTATAAAAATGGGGAGATAAAGCAGTACAAAAAATATATTTACCTGGCTGAGGAAAATGATAAATGGAAAATAATTTTTGAAAAAACTTTTATATAATAAATAAATGTTTTTTGTAAATAATTTATGATATTTGGTATAATATTTATCTAAGATTATGATTAAAAAGATAAAAACAATTTTAGTATTATTATTTTGCATAATAATTGCCGTGTTATATACTGCTGGCTGTATTCCCGATAGCGGTAATTTAACGCAAGGAAATAGTGAATCCCAGGCCGAAAATGATAATGGGTCCGGTGGGAGTTTAGATTCCAGGCTGACCGAGTTAATAAATAAAATAGTAAGCCCACCAGTAGTCTTATCTCACCAGTCCGGAGAAGTTATTTATGGCAGCGGTGGCAGGGATTTGATTTTCATTAAAGGCTATACTGATAAGGGAAACACTATAGAAGTTTATGTGAATGGTACATTGCAACAAAGCGATATAATTGTTGATAGTGATGGAAATTTTGAAACTCTAAACGGTGTAGAAATAGTTGAGGGAGAGAATACT
>CAZLEB010000043.1:0-10543 GCA_964558475.1 uncultured Actinomycetota bacterium | reverse complement strand
CCAAACCCAACACTTCATTGTGGTGTAGTACCAGGTCTACCCCGCACAAAGCCTGAACTGCACCAAAGCTCTTCCTGATGTTTCTCATTTCTACAACAGGTGTTGCTTCAGCCATAAGTTTCCTCCCTTTCTCTAGAAAAATATTAACAGTTACGACTGTGACTTAAAAAAAACTAAATTTTGTAATTCTAACCAAAGCGAATTATCCCCACGATAATCAAGAACCCTTCGCTTCACTCAAGTTGACACTCTTTTTTTTCAGTATACCAAGCTATTATACAAGAATAGTGCTGGATAAATCCAGCACTATTCTTGTTTTAGTTTTAACTAACTAACTGTTATTTCTTAATCTAATCCAGTAAATTCGCTAGCTTCATAGTAGCCGGAATCGATCAAAGCTTCCTGGACATTACTCTGGTCTACAGTAACAACTACGGACGGTTTACAAGGAACATCAATAACGCCGTTGTTGTAAGTAGTAGTTTCTTCAGGAGCACCGCCTGTGAGATAAGCGATAGCTGCGGCGATAGCATCAGCAACGAGTGTACGGACGTCCTTTAAAACGGTCATCGATTGTTTGCCATCAATGATGTACTGTACGGAGGGTATCTCGGCATCCTGGCCGGTAACCACGTAGCTTGTGACATCACTGTCAGCACCAAATGCGTCGGCGAGGGCACGGCCGGTACCATCGTTCGGGGCGAGGATGAAAACATCGCCCTTATCGGCGGCACTGGCGACAGTCAGGTTGGCTTCAGCCAGACTCTTGGCATCGTCAAAGTCCCAGTTGGTGGTAATTTGACCGATGATCTGTCCCATCTCGTCACGGGTCAGAGTAGCCTTGTCCTGGAGAGAAACAGCTTGGCTTGAGTTCTTGATAACGAAGGTGCCGTCAGCAATCTTGGGCTGCAGGATATTCCAGGCGCCCTCGAAGAAGATGAAGGCATTGTTGTCAGATGCAGCGCCAGCATACAGATAAAGCGGGTTGCCGGTGCCGGTAGCATTGTCAACCAGGTACTGGGCCTGAGCCTCGCCAACAGAAATGCTGTCAAAGGTCACATAGTAATCAACAGCATCGGTGTCAGTGATCAAGCGGTCATAGGAAATGACCTTTACGCCTGCATCTCTAGCTGCTTCTGCGGATGCAGCTGCAGCAGTGCTATCCTGCGGGCAGATGATGAGAACCTGGACGCCACTGGTGATCAGAGCTTCAACATTCTCTTTTTCTTTGGCGGAAGAGGCCTCGCTGAAAAGAATCTGAACATCGTAGCCAGCAGCAGAAAGTGCATCATTGAAACGGGTCTCGTCCTGTATCCATCTCGGTTCATCCTTTGTCGGAAGAACAATACCAACAGAACCAGTAACTGCTACTTCTTCTTCTTCTTCTTCAGCTACTTCTTCTTCTTCAGCTACTTCTTCTTCTTCAGCTACTACTTCTTCTTCAGCTGCTTCTTCTTTACATCCAACAACACCCACTAAAGAAAAAGATATAATAAAAATTACTGAAAGTAACAAAATTAATATTTTTTTCACTTTAATCTCCTTTTATAATCATTATTCCTTAAATCAACTTTGATAATTTCTCTGCGAGATTTGTTTTTATAAAAACATCCAAAGACTTAATAAAAACAAATCCCATTTTTTCTCAATAAAACCACCTCCCTCCTTATATATTTAAATATCTTTCTTCCTCTATGCCTCCCTTCTTTATCTTTAATAAATCATGAATCTTTTGTATATTATATCTATAAATTCTTATTTGTACTTCAAGCAGATTAATTCAAAAATTGCAGAGCCTGTTAACTTCTTAACTACTTCACCACTTAAATTAACTAAAGCCATTTTTAATCTTTCTTTCCCTAGATCTATTACTAACACAAAAAATTTCTCCTTACTAACTATAAGGAGCGTTGGTCTTTTTCTATAATTTTCTATATTGCTCTTGAAACTGCTGGAGCACTAATTCCTAAATCTTTAGATATTCTAACTCTCGATACCGGAGTTTTAAACACAAATGATTGCAGATTATCTCTGTATTAATTTTTTGTTACAGACTTTAGCTTTATATTTTAAGAACTTCAGAGAGTTACTCGTGTCAATTATTTACTTACTCAATATTTTTGTGCTTGTTGGAAATTGTAACAGAAAAAGATTTACTCGTCAACATATATACAAACTGACAGGAGACGCTTCTCCGGCTTTGATTGAAAATAAATCACCAATAATTTAGTTCCAACCAAGATTTACATGGGCTATTAAATTTAAATATGTGTGTTTATGAGTGCTTCTTTAAGGTAAACTCTCAAATCATTTATAACTGCATTATATATCTTGCTGCCATAATTATTATTCTATTTAAAATAGTAATTAGTTGAAAGACAATTTTATAGTATAATTGTCATGTCTTGTTACAATAAAAAAATTTTACGATATATTACCTTTTATATATAAACAGGCAGTATAAATATAAATAAGAAAATAGGTGATACGATGGAACCAAGAATAGAAAAGCTGGCAAAAAATCTGGTAAATTATTCCTGCAGGGTAAAAAGGGGAGAGAAAGTTCTGGTGGAGTGTGTGGGAAGCTCCGGAATTCCACTATCCAGGAGTCTTATAAAAGAAATATATAAAGCCGGAGGGTTGCCACATGTAGATTTAAAGGATAACAGCATCACAAGGGAGCTGCTTAAAGAGAGCACTGTAGAACAATTAAAATCCCTGGCTAAATATGAACTCGTCCGGATGAAGGAAATGAATGCTTTTATTGGAATAAGAGCCAGCGATAATGTTAGTGAGATGAGTGACGCAGCACCGGAAAAAGTGGCTGATTATATGAAATACTTTATTAACACGGTAAATGAGGAAAGAATAAATAATACCAAGTGGGTAGTCCTAAGGTACCCCAATAATTCAATGGCTCAACTGGCAAATACCAGTATGGAAGCTTTTGAAGATTTCTATTTTGATGTGTGCAACCTGGATTACAGTAAGATGTCGAAAGCTATGGATAATCTGGTCAAATTTATGAATAAAACTGATAAGGTCCAGATAATCGGAAGAGATACTGATTTGACATTCTCTATCAAGGATATTCCCGCTGTAAAATGCGACGGCGAATACAATATACCGGACGGTGAGGTTTTTACGGCACCGGTAAAAACTTCCGTAAATGGCAGACTGGCATATAACTGTCCGGCTGTCTATCAGGGTGTTACTTATGAAAATATTAAACTCCATTTTAAAGATGGCAAGATTATTGAAGCCACTGCCAGCAATACAGAGAGAATCAATAAAGTTTTTGATATAGACGAGGGAGCAAGATATATCGGAGAGTTCTCACTGGGTATCAATCCCTATATAACCAGGCCAATGAAAGATGGGCTGTTCGATGAAAAAATATCGGGAAGCTTTCACTTCACACCGGGAAAATGCTATAAGGAAGCATCAAATGGTAATGACTCTGCAATACACTGGGATCTGACATGCATTCAGACACCTGAATATGGAGGCGGGGAAATTTATTTTGACAGTGTCCTGATAAGAAAAGACGGTAGATTTGTGACCCCGGAACTGGAAAATTTAAATCCCGAAAACTTAAAATAGCACTTATTACTTTATCTTTTTTATAGGGGCAAAACTTACCAGCAGATGTTTTATACCGGCTCGATCAAACATTACATCAAGCTCACAGTCACCAGTCAGTTTCTTTACCTTTAAAACCTTGCCCTGCCCCCAGTATTTATGTTCTATCAAATCACCCTTTTTATAACTGTAATCTCCACCGTATCCCTCTTTACCCACCGCCATACCCCGCTTTATATCTTCCGATTCAATTTTGTTTTCATCAATCACGAGATCCTGGCTAATCTCATTTATAAACCTGGAAACAGTTCTAAAGCTTGTATCACCATAAATACTATGCGACTGGGAAGAAGATAGGAATACTTTTTCCCTTGCCCGTGTAATACCCACATAGCAAAGCCTTCTCTCCTCCTCCAGTTCTTCGATACTATTCATACTTCTGGAGTGCGGAAAAATTCCCTCTTCCATTCCTATTATAAATACTACCGGAAACTCAAGCCCCTTCGCATTATGAAGAGTCATCAGCACCAGTCCATCAGTGTTTTCATCATAATTGTCAATATCGGTAAGGAGCGAGACTTCTTCTAAAAAACCATCCAGATTGTATAAACCGGTGACATCGGTAGAGTTCTTTTTATTATCGACATCTTTAGCCTCTTCAAGGGAATCGGCAGCTATTTTAACATTTTCAGATTTTTCTTCATACTCCCTGGTAACAGTTAAAAGTTCCCTCAAGTTTTCTATTCTGTTTAAAGCCTCAATTGTATTTTCCCGCTCAAGCTCCCTTATATAACCGGTTTTTTCCCAGATTTTTTTCAACACTTTGCTAACTCCATGCTCCATGGAAAAATTTCTAAAATCTGCAATAAGCGATATAAATTTATTAATTTTTTCCCTCGCGCTGCTGCCCAGTAGAGGGATTTCATCATTTCTATAAAAGGCTTCGCAAAAAGTAATGTTATTCTTATGGGCATATTTTTCTATGACAGCAATTGTAGATTTACCAATCTTTCGCCGGGGGACATTTACGATTCTGATTAGACTTACCACATCCCTGGGATTTGCAATGAGCTTCATGTAAGCAAGCATATCTTTTATTTCCTTTCTATCGTAAAATCTCAAACCTCCGTAAATCTTATACGGGATATTCTGTCTTACCAGGTATTCCTCAACAGCTCTGGACTGGGCATTGGTTCTATAAAAAATAGCAAAATCCCTATATTTTTTATTTTTTTCCTCCATATCTTTTTCTATTTTCCTTACCACAAAACTAACCTCGGCTTTTTCATCCGGAGCTATATATTTTGAGACCATCTCCCCTGTAGGATTCTCGGTCCATAATTTTTTGGGCTTCCTGTTTTCGTTATTTTTTATTATATAATTTGCAGCATTAAGAATATTTTGAGTTGAACGGTAGTTCTGCTCCAATTTTATAACCACAGTATTATCAAACCGCTTATCAAAATCGGTAATATTTCTTATTTCGGCCCCGCGCCAGCTGTAAATATTCTGGTCATCATCTCCAACCACACAGATTCTTTTATGTTTTTCCGACAGAAGCAGGACAAGTTCATTCTGGGCAATATTCGTATCCTGAAACTCATCTACCAGAATATACTTAAATTTTTCCTGATATTTCTTTTTTACTTCCGGAAACAGATTAAAAATATTAACGGTGAACATTAAGAGGTCATCAAAATCAAGTGCATTGGCTTTAAAGAGTTTTTCCTGATACAGGCGGTAAATCTTAGCCACTATTTTTTTAAAATAGTCAGTTGCGTTTTTTGAGAAAGCTTCATAGTCGATCAGCTTGTTTTTTGCATCACTGATGACTGATATCACCGCTTTGGGAGGAAATCTTCTGATATCTATGTCCAGTTCTTTTTCAACATTGGATACCAGACTTACGGAGTCGTTAGCATCATAAATTACATAATTCCTTGATATGCCCAGGTGGTGGATCTCATATCTTAAGAGTCTTGCGCAAAACGAATGAAAGGTACTGACCCACATATATTCCCCTATCCTGCCGACAAGTTCTATCACTCTTCTCTTCATTTCCCTGGCTGCTTTATTGGTAAAAGTTATAGCAAGAATATGAAAGGGGTCCACTCCTTTATTCTTAATCAGGTATGCAATCCTGTATGTCAGTACCCTTGTTTTCCCACTTCCTGCGCCTGCAATGACCAGAAGTGGCTTTTCGGTACTTTTTACCGCTTTAATTTGCTGGGGATTTAAATACTTTTCTAGTTCCAAGTTTCATCAAACTATCTTATTTTCTTTCCAATGACACTGGCAATATTTTTTAACTGCCGCACCAACTCTGCCAGTTCTTTTGCATTCAAGGACTGTTGACCATCACAAAGTGCCTGCGAAGGATTACTATGAGCCTCGACTATAAGGCCGTCTGCCCCCACCGCAATTGCCGCTCTGCTCATAGGAATAACCAGATCACTTTGTCCAACAGCATGTGAAGGATCAACAATTATAGGAAGTTTGCTAAGTTTTTTTATAACCGGAACTGCTGACAGATCCAGTGTAAATCTTGTGTCAGTTTCAAATGTTCTTATTCCTCTTTCGCACAGCACTACTTCCGTATTTCCTCTTGAAGTTATATATTCAACTGCAAGCAACCATTCCTTTATTGAAGAAGCCCATCCTCTTTTAAGGATGACTTTTTTATTTTTTTCATTCGCCACTTTGCCCACTTTTTCAAGCAGAGCAAAATTAGACATATTCCTGGTGCCGATCTGAAGTACATCCACACTATCGGCTATTATATCAACATTCTCCGTATCGGTAACTTCAGTTACCGTCTTGAGACCATATTTGGCATTAATTTTCTTTAAGTACTTTAAGCCCTCTTCTTTGAGCCCCTGAAAACTATAGGGGGACGTTCTGGGCTTATAAGCTCCACCCCTCAGAAATGAAAGCCCAAGGTCCTTTACTACTCTTGCAATAGTATCCAATTGCTCCCAGCTTTCAATTGCACAGGGTCCCGCAATTACAGTAATATAACCTTCTTTAATCAGCTTTAAATCGCTTTTATTTTCAACTCTTTTTGATTTTTCTTTTTTATTCTCCATTTAAAAATATTTCTTCCTTATAATATATAAAACAGTTATCTTTAGGTACTTTTTAAAAACACGACAAACAAACAAACAAACAAACTATGATAATTAAAGACTTTCATCTTTTTCCAGAACCTGAACATTTCTCAAGATACTTTCAAAAATCTGTACAATATTATCATTATAAAGAGGACCTTTATTATATTTAATAATATTATTAATTAATTCTTCCTCTCTTCTTGCATCATATAAGGGAAAATTTCTATCTTGTTTCAACCTTTTTATTTTCATTACCACCACTGCCCTTTTATTTAGAAAATCTACAATATTCTTATCAATTTCGTTGATTTCTTTCCTATATTTATTCAATTTTTCCTTAAAATCGTTTTTCATCAATACTCCTTTGACCCCTTTTTTTATTTCCGTCTACTCCCATTCTATAGTGCTTGGCGGCTTTGAACTTATATCATATACCACTCTGTTTACCCCATCAACCTCATTTACAATTCTCGTGCTCATTCTTTCCAGTACTTTATGGGGAAGTCTTACCCAATCAGCAGTCATAGCATCGGCACTGCTCACCGCCCTTATTATTATAGGATATGCGTATGTTCTTTCATCCCCCATTACCCCCACACTTTTAATACTGGGAAGCACAGCAAAAGACTGCCAGATTTTCTTATATAATCCTGCTCTCCTTATTTCCTCCACTACTATCTCATCCGCATCCTGAAGTATTTTTATTTTTTCCTCGGTAACCTCGCCAATTATTCTAATTGCCAGACCGGGACCGGGGAAAGGCTGCCTCCAGACTATCTCGTCCGGAAGACCTAATTCTATTCCTATTTTTCTTATTTCATCCTTAAATAATAATCTTAAAGGCTCGATCAATTTAATCTTAATATCATCCGGAAGCCCTGCCACATTATGATGTGACTTTATTCTTGCCGCATCCCTGGTACCGCTTTCAATCACATCAGAATATAGCGTTCCCTGAACCAGATAATGTGCATCTTTTATCCTTAATGCCTCTTCTTCAAATATCCTTATGAATTCATTTCCAATTATTTTTCTTTTCTTTTCAGGGTCTGAAATTCCCACCAGTTTGCTCAGGAACCTGTCTTTGGCATTTATATGAATCAGGTTAAATTTAAAATTTTCTCTGAATGTTTCTATAACTTTATCAGCTTCTCCTTTCCGCAAAAGCCCATGGTCAACAAAAATACAGGTAAGCTTATCACCAACAGCTTTACCTACCAGAACTGCCGCTACAGAAGAATCTACTCCTCCGCTCAGACCGCATATGACTTTTCCGTCTTTTACTTTTTCCTTTACTTCTTCTATCTGTTTTTCAATAATTGAAACCATGGTCCAGGAAGATGAACATCCGCAGATATCAAACAGGAAATTTTTAAGTATATCCATTCCGGAAGGAGTATGTATTACCTCCGGATGAAACTGTATCCCATATATCTTACTCTGGGGTTCTTCTATACCGGCAATAGGTAGATTGGGAGTGGAAGCAATCACATTAAAGCCGGGAGGAATATTTACTACACTATTCTTATGGCTCATCCAGCAAGTCTCCGCAGGCTTCAAATCTTTAAAAAGCGGTGATTTTAAATTCAGCTTTATTTTTGTTTTTCCATACTCATTATGCCCGCTTGTGGCAACCTCCCCGTCAAATAGCTTTGCCATCAGCTGCATTCCATAACAAATTCCAAGGACGGGTACGCCCAGAGAAAAAATTTCCTTATCCACTACAGGAACTTTCCCATCTTTTGACAAAATACTGTAAGGAGAACCGGATAGTATCAGGCCAGAGGGTTTCTTTTTCTTTATCTTCTCAAGTCCGGTATCGTAAGGAACAAGTTCAGAGTAGACTCTGAGTTCCCTGACCCTTCTTGCGATTAATTGGCTGTATTGCCCGCCAAAATCTATGACCAGTATGCTATCCATATTATAATCCCATACCTACTCTCTGCTGCTGCTGGTGGAGCTTACCCTCCGTTTTTATAGATGGAGCCACCACTACCTCAGCCTTCTGAAAATCTTTAATGTTTTCATATCCGCATGTAGCCATTGAGTTCCTCAACGCTCCAAATAGATTCAAAGTTCCATCATTCTCAAATGCAGGCCCTACTAGTATCTCCCTTAAACTGGCAACTACATCTGTTTTAATCCTGGTACCCCTGGGAAGATCAGGATGGAAGGTAGCCATGCCCCAGTGATACCCCCTGCCCGGAGCTTCTTTGGCTCTTGAAAGCGGAGAACCTATCATAACCAGATCAGCGCCGCATGCAACAGCTTTCGCAATATCACCGCCTGTACGCATACCGCCGTCAGCGATTACAAGTGAGTACTGCCCTGTTTCCTCCAGATGCCTAACCCTTGCTGCTGAAGCATCGGCAATGGCAGTAGCCTGGGGTACACCAATACCCAGCACCTGCCTTGTTGTGCAGGCTGCTCCAGGACCAACACCTATAAGCACACCAACTGCCCCTGTGCGCATCAGGTGCAATGAAGTGGAATATGATGCACAACCGCCTACTATTACAGGAATAGGACATTCGGGAATAAATTTTTTCAAGTCCAGCGGTGTTTTTGTTTTACTAACATGCTCGGCACTAATCACTGTACCCTGGATCACCAGAATATCAAGACCGGCATCTATAGCTACATTATAATACTTTTCAACATTTTTAGGGGTTAAGGAAGCACATGCAATATCACTTTTTTCCTTTATTTGTTTAATCCTTTTGGCAATTAACTCCTCTTTTATTGGCTCAAGATAAATTTCCTGCATTTTTCTGGTGGCTTCTTCTGCAGAAAATTTTGAAATTCTATCAAGAACTTCATCCGCATTATCATATCTGCACTGCAAACCCTCCAGATTCAACACAGCAAGCCCCCCTATTTTTCTCATTTCTACAGCAAATTTTACATCTACAACTCCATCCATTGCTGAAGCCAGTGCAGGAAGCTCAAGTTTGAATTCTCCAATATTTACCGAAATATCAATATCCTCCGGATCTCTGGTTCTTCTGCTTGGGACTATTGATATTTCATCAAAGCCATAAGATCTCCTGCCGATTTTCCCCTTGCCAATTTCTATTTCCATTTATTCCCCTTATCTTTTAAGTTTTTTCTCTTCTTTTTTTATTAATCTTTTAATATTTTCTCTATGAGTAATAAAAGTAAGCACACTCCAGAAAAATGCTGCAATTACTATTGCCCACGTATATCTGGTGAAATAAAATGAAATGGGAGTAACAACAGCTGCGCACAAAGATGCGAGAGATACAATTCTAAAAACTGCAAAAATTATAGCCCAGGTACCCAGAATGGCAAAAATTGGGAGTATTTCCATCCATACAGGGTTATTTATGAAGGGAAGACATGAGATACCGATAATCACTCCAAAAGAAACTGCTATTCCCTTTCCTCCTCTAAAATTAATAAAAACAGGAAAATCATGACCTAATATAACAGCAACAGATACAACAGAAAGAAGTATAAAATCCTGAGGATAAATGAAGTAGAGAGCAAGTATGGGTATAAATCCTTTGATCATATCCACAATAATAGTTATAACACCATAACTTACGCCAAGGGTACGGGTAACATTGGTACCGCCAACATTTCCGCTTCCATACTTTCTGATATCGTCACCCTTCTTTATCCTGTGGATTACATAAGCAGTAGGAAACGAACCAAAAAGGTAGGCTGCAATTACAAATATAATTTTATAAAATAAATTAATACCCATAATAGATATATTCTACTCAAAAAAACGTTAGAAAAATTAAAAGACATAAATCTTTTAAAAAACGGTAAAATTACTGCCTGGAAATCCACAGAATAATATTAAAAGAAATATTACTATAAGT
>CAZLEB010000042.1:9108-10904 GCA_964558475.1 uncultured Actinomycetota bacterium | reverse complement strand
GGTACTGCGGTGGAAAATCCTACCGTAAATTCTCCATCACTTTCCACTCCAAATTCTTCTTTACTTGTTATTTCAACCAGTACCTCTTCGGGCAGAAGCTCTACCTGTTTTCCATCCACATTTAAACTCACATTTTTACCATTTTTAACCTTGAGCGCGGTGCGAACCGGGCTTTCCGAAAGAAGCTTATCCTTTATTTTAGGAACCAGAGAACCATACTTTTTACCCAGTACGGAAAGGTTTGGCTTTATATCATAAGAGACAAGCTCTTCAAGTCCTCCGGCAAACTTTATCTCTTTTACATTAAGCTCACTGGTTATAATATCCTTAAAATGATTTATAGCCTCCTTCTTCCTGGTATCATCATCAAAATATACAAGCACCCTTTCTACCGGCTGTCTTATTTTTATATTGACTTTGTTCCTTACCGCTCTTCCCAGTCCTACTATCTTTCGCGCCGTATCCATTTTAAAACTGAGATCCTCATCTATAAGGCCGCTATCTGCGACCGGGTAGCTTTCAAGGTGTACGCTTTCTTCCCCCTTACCATAACTTCCGGTAAGGTTCTTATAAATTTCTTCGGCGAGGAATGGTGTAAAAGGCGCACACATTTTGGAAATAGTTACCAGGCACTCATACAGGGTCATGTAGGCGCTTATCTTGTCTTTGTCCTCTTCACTCTTCCAGAATCTTCTCCTGCTTCTTCTGACATACCAGTTGGAAAGGACATCGACAAAATTCTGTATTGCCCTGCCGCTTTCTGTGACATTGAAATCGTCCATAAGCTCGTTTACTTTTTTTACGGTCCGGTTAAGCTCGGATATTATCCACCGGTCAATCTCAAACCTGTCCCCTGCCTCAAGGCTGTGACTGTAAGGATTAAAATTATCAATATTTGCATAAATTACAAAGAAAGAATAAGTGTTCCA
Source organism: uncultured Actinomycetota bacterium (assembly GCA_964558475.1). Classification (GTDB taxonomy): domain Bacteria; phylum Actinomycetota; class Humimicrobiia; order Humimicrobiales; family Humimicrobiaceae; genus Hydromicrobium. The sequence continues at coordinate 9,975 of CAZLEB010000042.1, read as the reverse complement.
CAGCGTAAGTATAAACTTGCGCACTACTTCATCGATGGCCTTAACGGAAAAATTCTTGGACAGCCAGGGTGATACTCCGGTAAAGAAATACCATCTTAAGGCATCCGCTCCCTGTTTGTTTAAAACATCCCAGGGATTTACAACGTTGCCCTTTGACTTTGACATCTTCTGTCCGCTTTCATCATTTATAAGGCCAAGGCACAATACATTTTTAAAGCACGACTTTTTAAAGAGCAGTGTGGATATTGCAAGCAGGGTATAAAACCACCCCCTGGTCTGGTCAATTGCTTCGCATATAAAATCTGCGGGGAAGCTATCCTTAAATAGCTCCGTATTTTCAAAAGGATAGTGGTACTGCGCATAAGGCATTGAACCGGAATCGAACCACACGTCTATTACTTCCGGCACCCTTCTCATATCCTTTCCGCACTGCCGGCATTTTATAACAATACCGTCTACATAGGGCCTGTGAAGATCCAGATCATCGGGCACACTTACCGCCATCTCTTTAAGTTCCGCAATACTTCCTATGCAGACTTTATGGCCGTTTTCATCCATCCATACCGGAAGAGGCGTACCCCAGTATCTTTCTCTGGTAAGGGCCCAGTCAACATTGTTTTCAAGCCAGTTTCCAAATCTGCCGTGTTTTATATAGTCAGGATACCAGTTTACTTCCTCATTGGATTTTAAAAGATCATCCTTTATCCCGGAAGTCTTTATGTACCAGCTCTTCTTGGCATAATATATCAGCCTGCTGTCACACCTCCAGCAGAAAGGATAGGAGTGAACCACTTTTTTAATGCTGAAAAGAAGTCCCCTTTCCTTTAAATCCTTTATTATTTCAGGATTGGCTTCCTCTATACCCAT
>CAZLEB010000042.1:0-9008 GCA_964558475.1 uncultured Actinomycetota bacterium | reverse complement strand
AGGCTAGCGCCTTTAAAATTAGCGGTAACCTTAAAGTCAGCATTCTCACCAAAAACTTCTGTAAGTAAATTTTTTGCCAGTATCAGGTTTTCACCTTTATGTTCCACTTCCACGTAATCGCAAGTCTTGTTTACTGCACCGGCAACATTGGAAATCAAGGTCCAAGGAGTTGTGGTCCATACCAGAAAATAGGTGTTTTCCCTTCCGGCATGGGGGAACTTGACTATAACCGAGTGGTCCTCCACTTCCCTATAACCCAGGGCCACTTCGTGAGATGAAAGCGCCGTTCCGCAGCGCGGACAGTAAGGAACAATCTTATAGTCCCGATACAAGAGGTTTTTATCCCATATGGTTTTCAGTATCCACCATACGGTTTCAATATAGTCATTTTTAAAGGTAAAATAAGCATTGTCCATATCGAGCCAGAATCCTATGCGCTCTGTAAGTTTCTTCCAGTCCTCCTCATATTTCATGACACTCTCTCTGCAGAGCCTGTTAAATTTTTCAATGCCTATTTCTTCTATCTCTTTCTTTGAATTGATTTTCAGCTCTTTTTCCATCTCAAGCTCTACGGGGAGGCCGTGCGTATCCCAGCCGGCCTTTCTGGGAACATAATAACCCTTCATAGTCTTATATCTGGGAAAAATATCCTTGTAGACACGCGAAAGGACATGGTGCACACCAGGGGCACCATTTGCAGTCGGGGGACCTTCATAGAATACGAACTTTTTTTTGCCTCTCGCTTTTTCCAGGCTCTTCTTAAAAATATTACTTTCCCTCCAGAAACCAAGAACTTCTTCTTCCAGCTTCACGAGGTCTACATTGCTTCCGACTTTCTTAAACATACCTTACGCCTTTATGTTCTTTCCATTTATCTTAATTTTAAATAACCGGTAAATAAAAACGGTAAATAACCGCCCCTGAACTATTTAATAGATTTTATATAATTAGATTAAATTTGTGAAGTGGAAATATCACCGTCTTCGATAAGTCCCTGGAGAATTTTTGCCGACCTTACGGCCTGCGCCTTATAATGATTATTGAAATATATGTAGGTTTTTTTGGTGCTTGCCGCCACTTCTTTTACTCTGGGCACCCATTCGGCGAGCTCTTCTCTTGTGTAAAGATAATCGTATCTCTGGTATGAATATTTTGGCTTCCACCAGTTAAGTTCATTTCTCCCGTGAAATCTGATATATCCCGTATCGGTGGTATTAATGCTGGTAGGCGGAAGCAGCCCTTTGATGCGGGGTTCATCCACATTACAGAATCCCATATTTAAATTTTTTAAAAGTCTTATGGTTTCTTCCCTTAACCAGCTGTTATTTCTAAACTCCGCACAGAGTTCCAGACCGGCAAAATTTTCCCTGACCCGGCTCAAATAATCACAGTTGCTTTCGCTAAATTTAAAGGCCCATGGAAATTGCAGCAGCACCGTCCCCATTTTATTCTTTTCAAGTAAAGGCTGCAGTGAGACAGTAAATTGCGCGATATCTTCCTTTTTCAAGTCTCTAGTGTGGGTAACACTGCTGTGAGCCTTTACCGAAAAAATGAAATCTTCCTTTACTCTCTCTGCCATGCTTTTAAATATGCGGGGATATGGAAGGGTATAATATGTAAAATTTATTTCTACTGTGTTGAATATTTTACTGTAGTAACTCAACTGGTCTTTTTTGTCCAGTTCTGCAGGATAAAAGTTAATATTCCAGTCAGCGTAACTATATCCTGAAGTACCAACAAGAATACTAGCCATTAATTTATAAGAATTGAGATATCTCGGTTAATATTTTATCTTTAGACATAATGCCGACAAGTTTTTTTACTACCTCGCCTTTTTTAAATAGCAGTAAAGTTGGAATACTGCTTATGCTGTATTTTATGGCAGTATCTCTATTTTCATCTACATTAAGTTTTCCGATTTTTAAATCCTGGCTTTTTTCTTCAGCCAGTTTCTCAATTTCCGGAGCAATCACTTTACAGGGACCGCACCACACAGCCCAGAAATCTACCAGAATCGGCTTTTCCGAATTAATTACTTCACTCTCAAAATTAGTATCAGTCAATTGAGAAATAGTTTCAGACATTCTTCTCCCCTTCTAATAGTATTATTATCCGTTCGGAATTAAAGGTACTCTATCATCTCTATTTTTTCCACATTTATAAAAACAATCTCTCTTTTAGTCTTACTTTCTTCCAGAACTTCGCCGGATGCACCCAGATAAGATACCTCTGCATCTGCTACCGGTATAAATCTATTTTTCTGTGAGGTGATATAATCACTAAGTCTCCCTTCTACCAGAGTATAGACCGTACCTTTAATAAGAGAGGACTCTGTCTTGATTTTTACTCTTACTTCTTGTTTTGCTATTTTCATTTGCATGTCATTAAAAAATATTCTTTTGATAATACTTAGATGATATTAACAAAGCTGCTTTTTTTAGTCAAATAAATTCACACCTGCAAATGAACTTAAGACTTTCTATTTTAAGTATGAAAAAACTATACCGGAAAATAAATTTTATTTAAAAATTATATAATATGTATTGATATTATATAGTAATATACTATAATAACTTATAATAACAGATATCTTCTACTAAGGAGGCTAGATGTATAAATGCTTGAGATGCGGAAATACCTATAAATTTATTGGAATGGTAAAAGAAGAAGGAAATGCTTTCATATACCAGAACTCGGGAAGTAAAACCGACATGGACTCCCTTACCTGGGCTTTCTTAACTTCTGACGGTAAATGGAAATGCTCTCATAATATAAGCAGATGTTTTTACTGCAAATCAAAAAAGATAGAAAAATTCTAACGACAGCCCTGATCATGCCGGTTACAAAATATTAATTCTAAGACTTATTATCCGTTAATGCTTCTCTTACCAGATGACTTGCCCTGAATAATGATTCAAAGGAGGTAGCCGCATCACTCCACCATCCTTCAAGAATGGAATAGGTCATTGTACCTCTTCTGATATATTCATTATTAACATCTGTTATTTCAAGTTCGCCTCTATTCGAAGGTTTAAGGGTCTCGATTATTTTAAATACATCACTATCATACATATAAAGGCCGACAACGGCATAATTGGATTTTGGTTTTTTGGGCTTCTCTTCAATATTTATTATCCTGTCCCCTTCAATTTCGGCAACTCCGAACCTTTCCGGATTGCTGACTTCTTTTAAGAATATTCTTGCTCCCCTATCCTGTTTTTCAAAATCCTTTACCGCATTTGAGATGTCATCCTTTATAATATTATCCCCGAGCATTACTACCATTTTATCTTTATCAACAAAATTTCCAGCAAGTCTTAAGGCATCGGCTATGCCTCCCTCTCCCTCCTGATAGGTATAACTTATATCTTTAAGTCCAAATTCGCAGCCGTTACCCAGAAGTTTTAAAAAATCCCCGGGATTGTTACCGCCGGTTACTATCATTATGTCTTCCAGCCCTGCATTTACCAGGGTCCTTAGAGGATAGTAAATCATTGGCTTATCATATACCGGTAGCAAATGCTTGTTTGAAACTTTGGTGCACGGCATAAGGCGTGTCCCCAGCCCACCTGCAAGTATAACTCCTTTCATAATATCTATATTCACTCTCCTTTAGATAAATTTATTTATCATATAAAAAATAAAAATTGCCGCAGAAAGACAAATACAGTATACGGCAAATATGTTTAGATTTCTTTTTTTTGTTAAATAAACAATAAACTTTACGGCAAACAGCCCTGCAAGGTAAGAGGAGATAAATCCTGCTATAAGATTCTCGACCGTATACAGATTATTACTTCCGAAAATAATGCCGGAAGAACGGTAAAGTTCAAATATGAAGGTACCAAAAATAACCGGAATAGAAAGCAAAAATGAAAATTTTACTGCTTCACCTCTCCTTACCCCAAAAAACCTGGCAAAGGATATGGTAGTTCCTGATCTTGAAACTCCGGGTAAAATGGCCACAGCCTGTCCTAATCCGACCATCAATGCTATAGGAAGATTGAATATTACTTTTTTCCTGCCGCTTTCTTTAACCTCAATATCGGTAATCGGTCCGCTTTTTTCGTTTTCTTTATTCCTTTCGTTATCTTTATACTTTTCGTTTTCATTATTCTTTACGTTTTCTTTTTCCTGGTCGAAAAGATGCCTTTCTCTGTAGTCCCGGATATTCCGACTGCCGGCAATATTGCTTTCGATGTATTTCCCCCTTAGTTCACCCAGCCACAGAAATAGCGCGGTAACAAGCAGGAATACCGCCACTGCCATAGGCTTGCTAAATAAGCTCTCTATATAGTCATCCAGTAAAAATCCGGCAGCTGCAGCCGGAATGCTGGCTATGACCAGTAGGATACCAAGTTTAAAATTGCCGGAAGATCTCTCTTTCCTTAAAAAAATACCCAAAATTACTGCTTTTATTATTCTGAAGATTTCTTTATAAAAAATGGTAACCACTGCAGCAAGCGTTGCAAAATGAACCGTTACCGTAAAGTAAAGGGGCGGATAATCCCAGTTAAAAAAATAAGGGAAAACTACCAGATGACCGGAACTGCTTATGGGAAAAAATTCGGTAATGCCCTGAATTATACCTAAAACAATTGACTGTAATATGCTCAACTTATATAATGGTTAAAATTTTGTTTAAATAACTTATAATTAGTTTTTAAATATAGCATAAAATAATTAAAAATAAAAAAACTTAAGTATGGACTCATCAAATTTTTTTGAATTTTTATCACCGAGAATAGCAACTTTTTTTACGGCTATGACTCCCATTGGCGAACTCAGGGCATCCATTCCTATTGCACTTTTGACCTACGGAATGAACATTTATGAGACTTTTATAATATCGGTGCTGGGAAATATGATCCCGGTAATTGCCATATTATGGATTCTGGAGCCGGTATCAAAATTTCTTATGAATAGATTTAAAATCGCCCGCAGATTTTTTACCTGGCTCTTTAATTATACAAGAAGGCGCCATTCAAAAAGATTTGAAAAATATGAAGGTTATGCACTTGCAATATTTGTAGGAATACCACTTCCTGTCACCGGAGGCTGGACAGGTGCACTTATTGCTTTTGTTTTCGGTATACCCCCTAAGAAAGCTCTACTGGATATATTTATCGGAGTGTTAATGGCCGGAGTAATTGTGACCATAGTATGCCAGACAGTAGGCTACGTAAGATTTATCACTGCCGGTTAAACACACCGTAATAAATATATGAGATAATACATAACTCACATATATATAGATATCTAAATAATATGATTGTATGCACTTAAAATCCAGGCAGATTTTTTATATGGTTTTAGATAGTTAAAATATAAATTACTTTCCGCTAACCATTATATCTCTTACCAGAAGCGAAGGACTTCCCAGATATCCCCCCAGAGGGATAAACTTGAGGTCATTTCCGATCTTTTTAATACTCTTACAGAAACTTAAAATATCAGTGGCAATAGTCACTTCTTTTACCGGATACTCCAGATTTCCTTTTTCTATCCATATTCCTTTGGCCCCCACACTCATCTGTCCGGAAATAGAATTGACACCTGAATGCAGTCCAATTATATCTATAATATAAAATCCTCTGTCAATATCACTCATAAGTTTTCCAAAATCAATATCAGACTTCTCCATATAAAAATTTGTAATGCCTACTTCCGGTGTTGAACGGTAAGAAGCTCTTACCGCATTGCCTGTCGACAGTGTCTTATCTTTTCTTGCGGTATAGGTATTATAAAGATAGGTTTTAAGGTATCCGTCTTCAAATACACCGGTTTTGCCTTTAATGACCCCTTCCCCGTCAAAGGGTTTGGAAGAAAGGCCGTCAGGTATTGTCCCATCATCAAATATATTCACATCAATGGAAAATATCTTCTTTCCTATTTTCCCTTCAAAAAGTGATTTTCTTTTTTGCACGGAATCCGCCGTAATGCTTTCGGCAATAATACCCAGCAGTTGCGCTGAAACAACCGGATCCAGAAGAAGATCTACCCTCTGTGATTTGATTTTTCTCCCGCCCAGGATTGAAACAGACCGGCGGGCCGCTTTCTCCGCTACTTCTTCCAGATTAAGATCAGCCGGTGTCCTGCCGCAGCCAAAAAAATCACCGGTGGAAGTATCCCCGTTTTGCTTGGAAATTGCATTTACATAAATCAAGCAGGTTGTTGTCTTATACCTGTCACAGAATCCGGCCGAGTTTAAAATCGCCGTTTCATAAATACTGTCGCTGTACATAACATTTTCAATGTCAACTATTCTTTTATCCTTGCTCTTGGTTAAAACCTCAAGTTTTTTTGAAAGTGCAACCTTGCTTTCTATATCGTAATCCAGGAAACTCTCATTAAATAGAGAACTGTCATCTATGAGTCTCTGTTTAAAGGTGAATTCTTCTTCCCTGGGCAGATAATTATAATCCTCTCTTTCGGTAATTTTGCAGTTGGATACAGCCTTCCGGATACAGTCTTCAATACTTGCTTCATCAAGCACGGTGGTATATGCATATCCTATTGATTTATCATTAAAAATTCTAATACCTATGCCGATCGAATCCGAAAACGACAGCGTTTCTATTTTTCCTTTAAAAATTTCTATTTCATTGTCTACAGAGCTTGCAGTAAAAATCTCAAATTCATCTACCTTATATTTATTTATCCTAAAAGCCGCATCCTTGCATATTTTTATTAACTTTTCGCCTCTAATCATATAACTTTTACTGTCCTTCATTCTAATCCCTTGTGCCTCCTACCGTAATCTTATCTACTTTTATGGTTGGCTGGCCCACTTCATTTGAAATTAACTGGCCGCTTTTTCCGCAAAAGCCCGGAGCAAAATCCAGATCATTTCCCACCGCTTCAATTCTTTTTAGGATTTCCGGACCATTCCCGATTATAGTGGCATCCTTTATGGGAAAACCGATTTTTCCGTTTTCTATAAGGTAGCCTTCGCTTATTCCAAATACAAAATCTCCTGTTGCCGGATCGACCTGGCCGCCGGCAAATTCTTTTGCATATATACCTTTATCTACGGATTTTATAATAGACTCAGGATCTTCATTTCTCCTGTCTATATAAGTGTTGCTCATTCTCGGAACGGGAACGTTCCTGAAAGATTGCCTTCTGCCGTTGCCGGTTTGTTTTGACTTTAGTTTTTTGGATGTTCGCAGGTCATAAATATAACTCTGTAAAATCCCGTCTTTTATCAACACTGTCCTGGAAGAAGGGAAACCTTCCCCATCAAATTTATACGAACCCCACCGGTACTTGAGCGTGGAATCATCAACAGCAGTTACCGCATCGCTTGCAATCTTCTTACCTATTTTATCCTTGAATACCGAGGCATTCTTCATCACGGCATCCGCTTCCAGACCATGACCGCATGCTTCATGAAAAATAACTCCGCCGAATGCAGGCCCAATTACCACCGGTAGCTCACCTGAAGGCGCATTTACGGCATCAAGCATATCAACTGCAATTTTAGAAGCCTCGCGGGCCAAATTTTCAGGATTCTTAAAATCAAATGCTTCATAACCGCTTGATCTTGCCAGCGATTTATAACCTGTTCTTACATCCTTTCCCCTTTTAGCCACTGCATTTACCGAGAGAAAAGTCTTTACCATCTTTTCAAATGAGAGGGAACCATAAGAATTTGCGATATATGTTTCTTCCTCGATATCGGAAAGAGCCGAGGTAACCTGAATTATGGCAGGGTTAAAGTCTCTTGAACTACTGTCAATAAGCTCAAGGATATTTTTTTTACCGGCAGGTTGAATCTCATCGGGATATTTTTTTACATCCGTACCGTAAGAGCTTTTGGTTTCGGTAAGATTTAAAACTTTAAGGGAGCTCGTCCCGTCTACTGCGGAACTTAAAACCTTTGCGGCATTCAGTAATTTACTTTCCTCAAGTGAATCCACATAAGCATAAAAAGTACTGTCACCTACCCATAATCTCAGTCCGCAACCCAGTTCATAACCGCTGCTGGAGTTTTCAATTTTGCTGTCCTCTAACCGCAGATTATTGAAAACTCTTCTTTGAATAAAAATTTCCGAAAAATCAGCACCGTTTCCAAGTAATGTATTTAAAATCTTTTTGGTAAGTCTATCCTCAATCAATATAATCCGGTTTCCTATCTATGACAGGTCTTCTTCAACTTTCTTTGCAGTATCTTTTCCTTCTTTGATTACTTTTTTTATTTTTTTCCTGGCTTTTTCAGTCTTGGAACCCATAACCTTGGAAATATCAACTATTTTTTCCTTACCTCTTTCGATAAGTTCTTCTCCCTTACTTTTTATTTCTGCCAGCTTGGTCTTACCCTTATCTACATATTCCCTGGTTCTCCCAACAAACATATCAAGACCTTCTTTACTCTTTTCTATCAGCTCCTCGCTCTTTTCCTTTATCTCCTTTCTTGTCTGCTTCCCTGATTTAGGAGCGAGTAGAATTCCTGCTATAAAACCGGCAGATAGACCGGCTATAAGTGCGGTAAATATTCCTAAAAAGGAATTTTTTTTACCTGTTTTTTCTTTTTCTGCATTCATTTTTCATCCTCCTCATTCTTATCTTCGGCATCAGCTTTTGATTTTGAAAGACCGCTGAAAAGCCCTGCCGAAGCACTTATTATTTTAATTATTGGACTTGTTATCAGAACTCTGGCAAGTCTTATTACTTTTTCAAGCTGCTCCGCTATTGAACTTATGCTCTGTGTAAGATCCGCAATCGAACTGATTTCAGTATTCAGATTGGTCACAGTGTCATTTAGCTTTTCCACAGCCGGAATCAGGCTTTCATTCAGCTTCCCTGCCATAAATTTGATTTTATTTATTAATTTAAATAAAGGTACTGCGATAATTATTGCTGTTATTGCAAAAGCAGAAATCAAAATTATTGCAACAAGGCCTACTATTTCTAACGGTGTCATAATAACCCCTCGACTTGTTTTAAAAATAATCAATTAACATTATATATATTTTGTTTCTTTTATTCAAAAAATAAAAGATTTA
>CAZLEB010000041.1:0-10961 GCA_964558475.1 uncultured Actinomycetota bacterium | reverse complement strand
GAGCAGTGGACTGAAAATCCATGTGTCCGCAGTTCAATTCTGCGTCTCGCCACCATATTTTTTCTTCGACTCATATTTCTTTTAGATTAAATAATATTAAATGCCTTGTTTATTGGAATAGATTTTCTATAATACCATGCAGATTATATAAAGTTTTTAACTGTTAGACTTTTTCCGGATAAGAAAATAAACAAAACTTAAAAGGAGTAAAAAATGAAAAAAGCTAATAATGGAAACAAGCTGTTGATACTTTTAAGTCTTGGGATAATAGTATTACTTACAGTAAATATATTAATATCAGGCTGCAGTACAAGGGGAGGAGTTTCTGAGAGCACTGGAGATACAAGTCTTCCTTATGATGGGCAGGAACTGGTAGTCTCCGGCTCTACCACTCTGCTTCAAGTTTCTGAAGCCTGGGCTTTTGCATTTATGGAAAAATTTGGAGGAACAATTATAGTGAATGGCGGGGGTTCCGGAAGCGGTATTGCAGATCTTATAAACGGTGTTAGTGAGCTTGCCAATTCATCAAGAGAGATAAAGGATGAAGAACTGGAGGCAGCAAAAGCCGCCGGTCTTGATGTTCAGGAATATCTGGTGCTTTTTGATGGAATCGCAGTTATAGTAAGCAGTAATGTTCCTGTAGAGGACCTCACCATAGAGCAGCTCTCAAAAATATATACCGGCGAGATAACTAACTGGAAAGATGTTGGTGGAGATGATACTGAAATAATTATAACTGCCAGGGACTCCAGTTCGGGTACCGGTGAATATTTTCTGGAAGAAGTGATTCAACTAGGTAAAACCATGGAGGATAATGATTATTCCGATATGGCGTTAAGACTTCAATCTAATGCTGATATTGTAAACCAGGTAAAAGAGAATGATAATGCAATAGGTTATATAGGATTGGGATATCTTGAGCAGTCTTTAAAGATTGTAAAAGTCGAGGGTATTGAACCTTCTATAGATACGGTAAAAGACGCTTCTTATCCCATATCAAGAGGGCTGTATGTTTATGCGCCGGATAAGGATCTTACTGAAATAGGCCAGGCGTATATAAATTTTATACTCAGTTATGAGGGCCAGGATATAGGGCTTGAAGAAGGATTTGTTTCACTTAACTAAAATTTATATACTCCTTTAATTGATTTATGCTATGGCAGTTAAAGTAAGAAGAGCTGCGAAAAAGGCTTTATAAATCCTTATCCGCAGCTCCGGCAGTTCTGATTTAAAAGATTAAATAGAAAAATAATTATATTTCCTTTAAAATAAATTTATGGCACGGTCAAACACCAGGCTGAGAAATATTAAAAGCTTTTTAATCTACAGATTTGTTTTTTTAAATGGAATATTATCAATTGTAATACTGGGTTTAATACTTGCTTTTCTAATTGCAAATTCTATAAAATTTTTTTCATCTTATCCGATATTAGAATTTTTAACCGGAACTAAATGGTCTCCCACGGTACTTGAAGAATTTGGATTTCTTCCCCTTCTTACAGGATCATTTATTGTAACATTTGGGGCTATTGTAATTGCTATACCTCTTGGTATAGGGAGTGCCATCTATATTGGAGAATTAGCTCCCAGAACAGTTAGAGAGATACTAAAGCCGATAATTGAAGTACTGGCAACTATTCCTTCTGTTGTTATCGGATTTATAGGAATAAAACTTCTTGCTCCTGTAATAAAAGACCTCTTCAATCTTAGTATAGGGCTTACTGCACTCGCCGGTTCAGTGATGCTGGCTTTTATGAGTTTACCTACTATTATATCTATCTCCGAGGATGCAATAAATGCTGTACCGAATAGATACAGGTATGCCTCTATTGCCCTTGGTGCAACAAAATGGGAAACGACCTACAGGACTATAATACCTTCGGCATCATCGGGTATATCTGCGGCTGTAATGCTTGGTCTGGGTAGAATTGTAGGTGAGACAATGACTGTTCTTATGATAACCGGTAACTCACCCAGAATTGTATTCTCATGGCTCCAGCCTGTCAGGACCATTACGGCTACTATTGCTGCAGAAATGGGAGAAACTGTCCAGGGCGGGCTTCATTATTCATCCTTATTTGCTATTGGTCTTATTTTATTTTTAATCACTTTTTTAATAAATTTTATATCCGACAGGTTTGTAAACAAAATAAGGGAAAGCTAGGCAGATGTTAAAAGAAGGTATAGAGATAAACAAAAGAAGAAAAATGATTATAGAAAAAACTTCTTATGCTTTTTTACTTTTTTTAACTTTGATAGTTATAGCTTTCGTTCTGGGGATAATAATATATTTGATAATTAAGGGGAGCAGTGCAATAAACTGGGAATTTCTATCACAGAAACCTCGAGCCGGAATGAGGGAAGGAGGTATTTTTCCTGCAATTTTAGGGACCCTGTATCTCGTAATAGGAACATTTATATTTTCATTACCTATTGGAATTCTGGCAGCAATTTATTTAAATGAATATGCCTCAAAGAACAAACTTACCAGGGTAATAAGATTGTCCATTATAAATATGTCTGGCGTGCCTTCAGTGGTTTTTGGTTTATTTGGCCTGGGCTTTTTTGTAATAATGCTTAAATTTGGTAAGTCAATTCTTGCCGGTTCTTTAACTCTTGCATTCCTTATTTTACCGGTTATAATAACAGCCACTGAAGAGGCGTTAAAGACAGTTCCCGATTCTTACCGCCATGCATCACTGGCTCTGGGAGCTACCAGGTGGCAGACAATAATAAAGGTAATATTACCCCAGGCTTTACCGGGAATAATAACCGGATCGGTTATTGGAATTGGTAGAGCAGCAGGCGAGACAGCTCCTATAATATTTACAGTTGCAGCATTTTCACAGCCCAATCTGCCTAATTCTATTTTTAGCCAGGTAATGGCATTACCCTACCACTTATATGTTCTCGCAACCCAGCTATCAGATACTCCGGAAGATATGCAATGGGGTACTGCTCTGGTATTGCTAATGATTGTGCTAATTTTTGCCGTTTCAGGCACTGCTATAAGAACTCGATTCAGGCTGAGAAGGAAGGATTAAAATGAGAGAAACATTTCACCATAAGCTGGAAGAGATTAATGAGGATGTTATATTGATGGGAAGCCTGGTGCAGGAAGCTGTATATAATTCAATAGAGGCTTTTATAGAAATGAATACAGACCTGGCCGAGAAAGTTATAAACGGAGATGAAAAAATTAACGAAAGTGATATTTTAATAGAGGAAAAATGCATTGTCCTGCAGGCGGAACATCAGCCCGTAGCAAAAGATTTAAGGTACTTACATTCTGTCAGTATAATTATTAAGTATCTGGAAAGAATTGGTGACCTTGCAGTGAACATCTCCAAAGCTGTAAAAAGGCTGGCCAAAGAAAAAAAGAAGTATCTTGATAAGGAAATAATGGACCTGCTCGTTGAGATGGGGAACCTGGTGAAGCCGGAATTAAATAGAGCCCTTGAATCCTTTAAAAACAAGGATATAAAGTTAGCCTCACAGCTTGGAAAATCCGATGATATGGTAGATGAGATTCAAAAAATGATTTTTAGAAAATTATTTTCCTCTCATAAGTGCAGTGAAGAGGATATTAAGTTCATAACTAATATTGTGCTGGCAAGTAGATATCTGGAAAGAATAGGTGACCAATCTGTAAACATTGGACAGAGGGTTCTATATTTTCTGAGCGGTGACTACAGAGTTTTTCATGATGGTGTATAGAATACCAGAATGATATTGAATAGTTAATTGGATGCCAGATCTGTAAGCTGTCTAATCTGGTTCGCAGTTCCGATGGCGATTATTTTGTGGCCGGATTTCATATTTCAAATTCTGGCTTAATATCAGTTTTTTTTCAAGTTTGGATTGTATTTTTACTTGATTAGTAGTAATTATTATTATATAATAATTGAAACTATTTAGAATCTAATAATGACTATGGAATCTTTTACAGAACTGTGTAAGAAGAACAATTTAAAAGTCACTCCTCAAAGAATCCTGATTTATAAAGAATTGGTAGAATCAAAAGACCATCCCAGTACAGAGGTTTTATATAAAAAGGTAAAAAAAATATTTTCCACCATTTCTTTTGATACAGTTTATAGAACTCTTTTGACTTTTTCCAAAATAGGCATTGTTGATATACTGACACTTCCCGGGGAACCGAAGAGATTTGACGGTGATAAAAGCAGACATTATCATTTCATATGTAAAAATTGCGATAATATTATAGATATCCATGACAATTCCTGCAATATAGAAATACCGGAAAGTATTAGTCAAAAATTTGATATATCAGATTCTAAAATTATTTTTGTAGGTATATGTGATAAATGCATAAAAAATAAATAATATTTATGTAAACAAGGTAAATACAGGAGAGGATAAAAAATGATAGGTGATAAAACTTTAAGGAATCTGGCAGATGCTTTTGCCGGGGAGTCACAGGCCAATAGAAAATATCTGGCTTTCGCAAAGAAAGCTGACGAGGACGGCTATTCGCAGACAGCAAGGCTTTTCAGGGCTGCTGCAGAAGCAGAAACCGTGCATGCGCTCAATCATCTGAAAGCAATGGATGGTATTAAGTCCACTGAGGAGAATCTAAAGGCGGCAATAAGCGGGGAAACTTTTGAATTTATGGATATGTACCCTAAAATGATTGAGGAAGCAAAAGATGAAAATGCAGAAGAAGCAAAATTAAGTTTTATTTATGCCAATAAGGTAGAACAGGTACACGCTGATTTATATGGGAAGTATCTGGGTAGTCTTGGAAACAATGAGAATACCCCTATTTTTGTATGCCAGGTCTGTGGAAACACAGTAGAGGGTAACGCACCGGACAGATGTCCTATTTGCGGAAATCCAAGAGAGATGTTTAAGGAGATAAAATAGAATTTAAAACCAGAAAGTTGGAGGGAGAATATTAAAGGTACTCTTTTTATTTGTGCAACTCCCATCGGTAATTTAGAAGATGTCAGTTTCCGGCTTATAAGAATATTGAAGGAAGCAGACCTGATTGCCGCAGAGGATACCAGGACTATAAAAAAACTGCTGCAAAAATACAATATTTCTAAAAAAGATACAGTGAGTTATCATGATTTTAGCAATGAAAGCAGGATCAACTACATAACCCGTGAACTGAAAGCCGGGAGAAATGTTGCTCTGGTTTCAGAATCCGGGATACCGGCTATTCAGGATCCCGGATTTAGGGTAATAAATGAGTGTATCAAAGAAGACATTCCTATGACTGTAATACCTGGCCCTAATGCTGCGGTTAGTGCACTGGTTCTTTCAGGTCTGCCGGCAGATAATTTTTTATTTGTAGGATTTCTGCCAAAGACCGGGGCAAAAAGAAAAAATAAACTCTCGGAACTTGCCGTCTTCCCTTACACCATCATATTCTATGAATCACCGAAAAGAATCGAAGCCCTAATGAGCGAACTCGTTGAAAGATTTGGTGACCGCAAGGCAAGTCTGGTAAGGGAGATCTCTAAAATATATGAAGAAGTCATAAGGGATAGCTTAAGCTGCATCTTAACCAAAATAAAGGGAAAAAAAGTAAAGGGAGAGATGGTGCTGATTGTTGAAGGGTATAAAAAAGAGCTTATTAAAAGCTTTTCCGAAGAAGATATAACAAAAGAACTCATTCGTTTGCTCAAACAGGGTATTTCCAAAAAAAATGCCATAAAAGTTGTATTATCCAGATATGACATAGATAAACAAAAATTGTATAATATTGCAACGAAAATTTAAGAAAATACAGTTAGCAATTCCAAAATAATAACTAAAAAAAGGATATTATGGACAGGGAAAAAATTTATATAACCACTGCAATTCCATATATGAATGCAAAACTGCATCTGGGTCAAATCTACGAATTCATACTTGCAGATGTAGTAGCCAGATTCAACAGACTTATAGGAAAGGATACCTTTTTTCTGACCGGTGCCGATGAGCATGGGCAGAAGATAAATAAGAGCGCCGAAGAGAGAGGCGTCTCTCCGCAGGAATACGTTGATAAAATGGTCCAGGATATGAAGAGGCTCCTGGTATTGTATAACATTAGTAATGACAGTTATATCAGAACCACTGATAAAGAACATGAAAGAATAGTCCAGGATATACTTATAAAATTAAAGGATAATGGGGACCTTTATAAAAGTACTTATGAAGGTAAGTATTGCGTACCATGTGAAACATTTCTGCTGGATTCCCAGCTTTTGGACGGCAGATGTCCCCAGTGCAATAGGGATGTGGAGTCGGTAAAAGAGGAAAATTATTTCTTTAAGCTTTCTGAATATGAAAGTAAATTAATAAGGCACATTGAAGCTAATCCGGATTTTATAATTCCCGAGACAAGAAAAAATGAGGTAATGGGAATTTTAAAGCAGGGACTCAAAGATATCAGTGTTTCCAGAACTGCAGTCAAATGGGGGATTCCCATACCTTTCGACTCCAGCCATTATTGTTATGTATGGGTAGACGCTCTTATCAATTATATTTCAGCATTAGGATATAGTTCCGATAACTCTATGCTGTTTGACCGGTACTGGCCGGCCGATCAGCATCATATAGGAAAGGATATTTTAAAATTCCATGCCATAATCTGGCCTGCGATGCTGATGTCACTGGGTGTAGAGATCCCAAAGCATATTGTGGTCCACGGCTGGCTTCTAATGGGGGAGGAGAAATTATCGAAATCCAAGGGAATCACCCTGGATCCTGATGATATGTCGGGTAAATATGGGGTGGACGGTATAAGATATTTCCTGACCAGGGAAGTATCATTCGGCCAGGATGGTTCTTTTACTCATAAGGCTTTTATCAGAAGATATAATTCAGACCTCAGTAATGATATCGGAAATCTGGTTTCAAGAACTCTGGCAATGGTAGAAAAATATAAGGGTAGCATAATTCCCGAAAAAGTTTCAAACCTGATTTTTGAAAAAAAGTGGGATGAGGTAAAAAGGGAAGCATTCGAGTATATACGGGATTTCAAATTTTCTGACTATCTTACCAGGGTCTGGGAATTTATAAATATGGCTAATAAACATATCGAGGACAGCCAGCCCTGGAGTCTGGCAAAGGGTGAGGGTGAGCATGACCGCAGGAAACTGGATGCAGTATTATATGAAGTAATGGAAGTAATAAGACTATCGGCTATTTTACTGATACCTTTTATGCCAACGACATGTCAGAAAATATTCTCTCAACTGGGGATAAATAAGGATATTAATAAAATAATATTTGAAAGAGATGGGAACTGGGGTGAATTTAAGGGTGGAACAAAGATTGGCCGCAGGGAAATATTATTCCCCAGAATGGATGAAGATTAGCGGTTTAAAGATAATAATAAAAAAGTGGTATTATGTATTTTATTGATACACATGCGCATATAGATATGTTGAAGAGATTGACTCCTGAAGAGGCTGTAGCCGGATCTGAAAGTGAAGGTGTCAGATATATAATAAATGTGGGTTCAAGTCTGGAAGGGAGCAGGAAATCATTGGAGTTTGCAAAAAAATTCAGCAATGTATTTGCCAGTGTTGGTGTTCACCCTCATTATGTCAGGAATTTTGGAGATAAAGAAATTAGAATCCTTGAGTCACTATTACAGGGAAATCCGGATACTGTGGATAAAAACGAATGTAAAAGATACTGCAAGGTTGTAGCAGTGGGTGAGACAGGTTTCGATTTTTACAGAAACTTAAGTCCCAGGATGGATATGGAAAGAGCTTTTATATCTCATGTAGAATTGGCCCTGAAATATGATGTGCCGGTAATAATTCATGACAGAGATGCACACAGGCAGACTTTGGAAGTGGTAAAAAAATTTACGGGTAGTAAGAATTTCAGAGCCGTTGTTCATTGTTTTTCCGGGGATACCAATTTTGCAATGCAGTGTCTTGATTTAGGGCTTTATATTTCTTTTACAGGTGTAATAACCTTTCCTAATGCCAGAGATGTGCTTAAAGCTGTAGAAAAAGTCCCTATTGAACGTCTGTTCATAGAAACTGATGCGCCTTTTCTGGCTCCACAGGCAATGAGAGGAAAAGAGAATTATCCTGGAAATGTGAGATATGTTGCTGAGAAAATTGCAGAGATCAAGAATTTGAGTGTTGAGGAAGTTGCAGATATAACTTCAAAGAATGCGGAAAAATTCTTTTCTATAAATTAAGATTAAATAAGATTAGCTATTTTTAAAAGAATGAGTTCTTATATAAGTTCTCCGGGAGAAACGGTCCGGATTTTAAAAGGGTATGGTATAAAGCTTAAAAAAAGTCTTGGACAGAATTTTTTAATTGATACAAATAGTGCCTGGAAAATAGTCAAATATGCCGATGTTGGTTCCCGCGATGTAATTCTTGAAATTGGAAGCGGAATCGGCAGTCTTACCGAGATTTTAATTACAAGGGCAAAAAGGATTATTTGTATAGAGATAGATGATTCGATTATTAAAGCGTTTATTGATATTTTTAAGGAGAACTTAAAGAGAAAAGTACAATTAATACAAGCTGATGCCTTAAGACTTAATTATACTGATATAGCCGGTAAGTATAAAATAAATAAAGTAGTTTCAAATCTTCCCTACAAAATTGCGGCACCTCTGATATTAAAGATTCTTATAGAAGCAGAGGATATAAGAAAATTATTTTTGACTGTGCAAAAGGATATAGCGGAAAGATTGCTTGCTTCAGTTGGAGATAAAAACTACAGCTCTTATACTGTGAAATCCAATTTTCTCGCTGATTTTAATTTTTGCTTCCAGATTTCACGTAATTGTTTTTTACCCAGACCCTTTGTTGATTCGGCATTTATAGAAGTAAGCAGAAAGGATAACAAATTTTTAATGAAAAGAGATTTTAATATCGTGGATTTCTTTGATTTTGTAAATAGCTGTTTTTTGCATAGAAGGAAGAAATTGGTCAATTCACTGCTGCAAAGTAATAGTATATATTGTCATAAATTAGAATTAGTTATAAAATTGCTATCCGAAATTGGGAAAAATAAGGATGTAAGAGCAGAGGAACTTAGACTGGAAGATTATATTTTCTTATATAAAAAACTTAATGTCTAATACAAGGTATTTGTGTTATCATATAGCAGAATGAAAACGAAAAATATTTTAAAGCTAAGAGCTTCAGGAAAAATAAACCTATATCTGAATGTTGCAAAAAATGGCAGGGCCGACGGCTATCACGAAATAAAATCAATAATGCAGAGCATAAGCCTTTCAGATGAACTTACTTTTGAGGTTTTAAAGGGAAATGATAGTTATAGATCACTGAAGAAAAATGGGATTTATATTACCTGCAATAATGAAGATATCCCCCTGGATGAAAAAAATTTGGTACACAAAGCAGCGGCATTAATTTTGGATAATTATAATCTAAGAAATAAATATTCAGTAAAAATTAACATAGAGAAACATATTCCGGTATGTGCAGGACTTGCCGGAGGTAGTACCAATGCAGCAGCAGCCTTAGTTGCACTGGATAAGTTATTTAACCTGGATATGGAAGTATCTGATTTAATGGATCTGGCGGGGGAAGTAGGCTCCGATGTTCCTTTCTGTATTAAAGGTGGAACCACTCTTGCAGAAGGCAGGGGAGAAAAGCTTTCAGAGTTGCCACATCTGCCCTTTTACTGGATTGTGCTTGCCACAAATGGAGGGAAGTTTCTGTCAAAAGATGTATACGGAAAATTTGACCTAATTGGGGTAGAAAAAAAATCGATACATAGTGAACTGGTAAATAATATAGTAAAAAAGGAATTCAGCAGTTTTTTCGGGAAGCTGTGTAATGATCTGGAGGATGTAGTAGTAATTGAAGATAAAGAAATGCTCGCGGTAAAAGAAAAAGCATCTGAGCTTGGAGCTATTGCTACACAGATGACCGGAAGCGGTCCTACCGTATTTGCATGTTGTGATGATCTAAAAACAGCAATTAATGTATATAAAGGATTAAAACCATTATCCTCAAGTGTTTTTTTGTCTCATACCACACCAAATAGTTTAACTATTTATAGTTAAAGTCTAACTAAAAACCAGAAGCAAAATATTTTCAAATATCGTACCCATTTTAAATTTGAATTTTAAATAATTCTGATATAAAATTTATTAGCTCTAGTGGGGAGTAGCCAAGCGGTAAGGCAACGGGTTTTGGTCCCGTGATCGGAGGTTCAAATCCTCCCTCCCCAGCCAAACGGGCGGCTCTTCGGCTCTGGCTCTTCACCAACAAACGGGGTAACCCGCTCTAGCAACATAGTGCTTTAACTCTCAATCTATAGAAAATTAGTTCGGATTATTATAAATACAGATTCAAGAGTTGTATTAAGAAAAATTAATCAAATTTAAACCCTTTTTTAGTGATGATCTTAACACAGGTATCCACTGCTACGGGGTCATAAAGTATGTCTTTATTCTTTTTGATTTCTTCGATTGCTACACTTATACCCAGGGCAGGACGGTACGGCCTGTGAGATGACATAGCTTCTACTACATCGGATACAGTTAATATTTTTGCTTCTAGCATTATATCTTTACCTTTTAAACCTTTGGGATATCCTGAACCATCCAGCTTTTCATGATGTTGGAGTATAATATCCACAATAGGCAGGGGAAATTTTATATTTTTTAACATATCATAACTTAACTGAGGATGAGTTTTTATCATATTAAACTCAATATCAGTCAATTTCCCGGGTTTTGACAGAATTGAAGCAGGTATGTTCACTTTTCCTATATCGTGAATTAGTGCTGATACTCTTATAGCTTCTATCCTATTATCTTCTAATTTTAGTTCCTTTGCTATAGTCGTGGCTAACAAACATACTCTTTGCTGATGACCATAGGTATAAGGATCTTTTGTTTCTACTATTGCTGCCAGAGTATTTATGGCACCATTAAGGGTTTCTTTAAGTTTCTCTCTGCTATTTATTAGCTCTTCTTCTGCTCTTTTCCGTTC
>CAZLEB010000040.1:0-11126 GCA_964558475.1 uncultured Actinomycetota bacterium | reverse complement strand
AATCAATAATTTTAGTAAGATTGTTAAATTTTACTTATATTACTGAAAAACTAACTGATTTAATCTAATATTATCTATCACTATATCCCCTTTAAAAGTTCTGAAGCTGACCAATAGGGGGAGCTTGCTAATTCCAAGCCCTTTGGCTTTTGCTGAAGGGCTTTTTTATTTTAAAATATTTAACAGAAAAAGATTGATTCTTATTTTAAATTGTAGAATAATAATAAATATCTTTTCATTTTAAATCTTATATTAGACTGACACTTTTCTTAGTCTATATCTTATATATTTTAAAGTGGAGCAACAAATAACCATCTTAGTCTTTTTTCCAAAATCAAATTTAGTTTCTTAAACCCAACCCCTCAGGTCGAGATGGGGAAAGATTACTTATGAAATACCTACAAGCTCATAGGTAGTTAGTATAAGGGACTATTTAAAACTGATATTTTGAGTAAAAGCAATTGCTTAACAGTTAATTTTTTTATAAAAAAAGGAGAAAAAAAATGAATTCAGAAAAAAAGACCGCAACAATCTTGGAAGATGTGAAGATAAATATTAAGATAAAGCTTTCAGCATTATGGATTGCTGTAAATATTTTATATATATATGTGGATGTTTATTCATTTTATAAACCGGGGATTATAGAGGATGCAATAGCGGGAAAAGTATGGGAATTTCAAATCACTCAAGTATGGTTGTTGGGAGTTATTATATTAATGACTATTCCGAGTCTTATGGTTTTCCTGTCCCTGATATTGCCGGCTAAAGCGAATCGCTGGACAAACATCATCGTGGGTATATTAGAAATTGTTTATGTGCTAGGAGGCGCAATAGGAGAGTCTTGGGTTTATTATATATTTGCTTCTATTGTAGAAGTTGTGCTTCTTTCACTAATTTTCTGGTATGCATGGAAGTGGCCTACACATGAAAGAGTGGAAGTTACACCATAGATAGGGTTACTTTGGAAGATATCTCCCAAACGCGCGCGATCAAAGTAACTTTGGAGGAAAACATGAAAGCAATTGTATACACAGAATACGGACCACCGGACGTTCTTCAGCTCAAAGAGGTAGCCAAACCTACTCCCAAGGACAATGAAATGCTGGTAAGGGTATATGCGACAACAGTATCATCAGGGGTTTTGTGGGCTCGAAGTGGCAAACACCCAGATTCCAAATTATTTACTCTCGCGGTGCGAATAATGTTTGGTCTCAGAAAACCAAAGAAAACTATACTAGGTTATGAGCTAGCCGGGGAAGTTGAATCAGTGGGCAAAGATGTAAAACTGTTTAAGAAAGGTGACTAAGTTTATGGAACTACCACCGGGTTGAGGGCTGGTGCTTATGCCGAGTATGTATGTCTACCTGAAGAATGGAAGCAAGGAGTGGTAGCCAAGAAACCTGCAGATATAACATACGAGGAAGCTGCCGCCGTTCCTGTCGGGGGTATGGCAGCGTTACATATTCTTAGAAAAGCAAATATCCAGAGAGGACAAAAAGTCCTTATCTATGGCGCTTCGGGAAGTGTGGGCACTTATGCTTTACAACTTGCAAAAAACTTTGGAGCGGAAGTAACCGGGGTGTGCAGTACATCAAATTTAGAATTGGTAAAATCTCTTGGAGCCGATAAAGTCATTTATTACACCAAAGAGGATTTCACCCAGAACGGCGAGGTCTATGATGTGGTTTTTGATGCGGTTGCTAAAATCTCCCGTTCGCGTAGTAAAAAATCTCTGAAGAAAAAGGGAACCTATTTAACGGTTAACTCTCCAACAAGTGAAAAGACTGAATATTTGATGTTCCTCAAAGAGCTTATTGAAGCGGGAAAAATAAAACCATTCATAGATAGACGCTATCCATTGGAGCAAACTGCCGAGGCTCACAGGTATGTCGAAAAAGGACACAAAAAGGGAAATGTCGTCATAACTTTGGAACATAATAACAAAACCTAATAATTAGGAGAAATAATTATGAAAGCAATTGTATATGAAAAATATAGTTCACCCGATGTTCTTGAATTAAAAGAAATAGTTAAATATACTCCAAAAGATAATGTATGGTTAGAATAGGAGTGGGGAGTATACTTATTGACAAATAAGGGAAAATAGGCAATTTAACGTTATTTATGCTCCTACAGGAAGATTAATTAACTCCTTTAGTTTATAGGTGTTTCGTAATTCTTCTATAATTTCACCCCAACAAAAAGTTCTAAACGCATCCAATAGGGGGAGCCAGACAATAACCAGCCCTTTAGCCTTTGCTGAAGGGCTTTTTTATTTTAAAATATTTTACGAAAAAAGAGGGATTTTTAATAAGTTGTATAGTATATATAAAATAATGACTAAAAAAATTTAATAAGAGTATTTTTCATCTAAGCAGAATATCTATAATAGTATTATACTAAAATATAAAGCTATATTATCTAAGATTTAGATTAAGAGCAGCATTCTTTCTCTATCCCAAGAGACCCACTAAGTAACACATCCTAATTATACTAACCATTAAAGCATCAATCTTCTATGATTACGTAACCTAAAATTAAATATTGTATTCTGTATGAAGGTAACAGGAGAGACTTTTTCTTTTAATTTTAAAAGAAGAGGAGCCGAAAAAGAAAGGAAACTATCCCAAATAATGAGGGATAGATAAAAATAACCCCTTATCAGATAAGGGGTTCAAGAGTGGGGGTGTAGAATAAAATAGAGGCACTCTAAAAGCCTTGCAAGATAAGAGTTTTAGGATTTTCTGAAAGGTACTGGCAGACTTAAAATAAAGGAGGTGATAAAAAATGGCTAAATTTTTAGTTGTTCATCCGGTGGGTAAAGAGGCAACTGCGGAGGCTGCCACACCTTTTGTGAAGGCATTGAAGGCAAATCACACAGTTGATGCTTATTGGATTAGAAGTTGGTATGCCCGCGAAGAAGGCAAAATATACTGTGAATTTGATGCAAAAAATGCTGAATCTATCCGTCAAGTCCTCGCTAAAGCAAATAAAATTGCGGGAGAATTGCCCACAGAAGGGATTTATAAACTCGAATTAATGGTTAGCTCAGAAGACTTTAGGTAATTTTAATTTTCAAAACCCGCCAAAATTAAATATTACAAAAGAAAATATTAATAAATAAGATTGAATATATGAGCGATTATCCTTATCCGAAAATCTATTATTTGGTGTAGCACTCTGTCTCACAATTATATTTTCTCTGGCATTGATAATAGGATAAGTGCCAAAAGTAGATAAAATAATTTTTAAAAAATTTTGGCGGGCTTTGGAAAGTTTCTCAGGAGACGATCCTTTGACAAAGTTTTGCTGTAGAGGACGGATTCATCCACCCCGCATTATTACTTATAATTTATCAATCCCATGTTGTTTAAGCCACTCTTCAAACCTACCTTTTTCCTCAAACATTTAAAAACTTTCCCAAGAGAAGAACCCGGAGAATTTAAAGAACCATAAGTTCTCACCTAACTACCGGAACTAACCAATCTCGAATGGAAGGAATGGGAAGAAGAGGGAGTAATAATTACAATTGAATAAAAATAAAACAATTTTCACAAAAAAGAAGGTTTTTAAAAATAAATATAGTATATAATAAATATAGTCTAAATTAATGTTCATGTTTAAAATTGAAAAAAATAATAAAAAGTATTTTATATAAAATTTTATTAAATTTAATATTGTAATCTGGATGGAGGTAACAGGAGAGATCTTTTCTTTGATTTAAAAAAGAAAAGGAGCCGAAGAGGCAAGATACTAAATGTATTTAAACTTTCAGGCAAAAGGACTGTTACCGGACAGAACTCTGGAGAGCTTTATACAAAAAAGCACCGAAGGGGCAATTCCTATTTTTTAGGAATAACCTTACAGAGTTTACTTTAAAGAACTATTTCCTAATTACATAGGAAGAATCTTTCAGGTAAAAGGACAGAGCAGGAGAGTAAATATCATTATTTTCTTACTCTGTCTTTTTATTTTTGATAATTATAAAAATACATTTATCTACTAGAGCAGAAGTTATTCTTGTGATATATTCAAGTCAGAAAAATAAAAGTTGGTTGCAGGGTAGGAGTTGAAAGGGAGGTGATTAAAAAGAAAAAAATTTACCTAGCTAGTGCATACTTGGAAATAGGAAGTTAAATAATATGTAAAAAAAGTAAAGAAAGTGAGGTAATTAAAATGAAAAGAAGAGTAAAAGGAGTAATTTTGTTCATTAGTTTGCTTATGCTGGTTGCCTTGATTAGTGGAATTGCTATAGCTGCAAATGAGGAACCAATTATGATTGGTTCTATTTGGTCCCTAGTAGGTGCAGCAGCTCCTTTAGGACAGGCACATTTAAGAGGTAGTAACCTGGCGGTAAAACTTGTGAATGAGGCAGGTGGTATTTTTGGTCATCCAATTGAATATCACAATATTGACGGGCAAACTGATCTAACTGCAATTTCCAACGCAACTAAACGTCTAATTGAAGAGCTTAAGGTGGTAGCAGGTTTAGGTTCAGAGGATGACTCATTAACTTCAGCAATGGGTCCAATTTTTCAATCCAATAAAACTCCCCTGGTTATTGGTAGTGCAACAACACCGACTCAGACCCGTATCGGTGATTATATATTTATGTCTGCTTATGGTGATAATGAACAGGGTCGGGCAGCAGCAAAATACTGCGTAGAGAAATTGGGATGGAAGAAAGTTGCTATAATGTGGGACAACGCAAGCGCTTATAGTACTTTACTTTCAAAAGTTTTTATGGAAAGCTTCAAAGAGTTCACGGGTGATCCAGATGCTGTAGTTATTCAAGAAATCTATCAAACAGGAGATGTAAACTATTCAGCGCAATTGACCAGGTTGAAGCTTGCAAATAAACCCATCGATGGCCTTGTTGTAACACCACCATTTCCCCAGGATGGACCAATCATTGCAAAGCAAGCTAGAGCTCTTGGTATTGTTCTACCATCTTTATTTACTGACGGTGCTGATGATGTAAGTATTATAGAGGTTGGAGGTGAAGCAGTTGAAGGAGCAATTGTTTCTACACAGTTTGCGGGCGATCATCCACTTACAGAAAATGCGGGAAAGTTTATCGAAGCTTACATAAAGGAATATGGGGCAGAACCAGGCTGCTTTGAAGACCTTGGGTTTGATGCAATGCGACTAGTTATTGAGTCTATAGAGACGATTGGAAAAGAAAAGTGGGAGTCTATGAAATTAGATGAGCAAAGAACCGCCATACGTGATACCTTGCAAGCCCACACATTCACTACGACAACAGCTCCTATTTCCTATCCTGATCCAAAAACTGCTGAGTATCCTCGAGTTCCATTAAAAGCAGTTGTATTTAAAGTTGTCCGAAATGGCAAACTGATCTTTCTCGATCTTTTAACTCCGGAAGAGATTTTTAAATAGGAAGAAGTGTAAGTTTATTAAAAGATAACTAGGTCACAAAGACCAATGTATGTGTTTGTGACCTAGTTTTTGTTGAACAATAGTGGGGGATAAACTATATGAACGAGATAGAACTCAAGCAGAGTAATGAAAAGTTAGAGTTACAAGTGGACAAATTGACTAAAAGGTTTGGTGGACTAACCGCTGTCTCAAATTTTAATTTTAACTTAAAGAGAGGTGAACTTGTTAGTTTGATCGGCCCTAATGGAGCCGGAAAGACAACAGTATTCAATCTTTTAACCGGGATTTTAAAAATAGATAGTGGACATGTAGTATTTAAAGGAGAAGATATTACGAATAAACCCCCTCATGTGATTTCAGTAAAGGGATTAATTAGAACCTTTCAAAATTTACGTTTATTATCTGGTATGAGTGTAATGGAAAATATAAGACCTGTCTTTCATAGTCGTCTTGCTTATTCACCTTTTAGTGCACTGGTAGGTAATCAATCGTTCCAACGATTGGAAGATGAGATGAATGATAAAATTGAAAATGTGTTGGAGAAACTCCATATCGCTGAATACTGTGATACTAATGTATCTGATTTGTCCTATGGAATACAGAGAAGGGTAGAGATAGCTAGAGCACTAGCTTTTGACCCAAAAATCCTGCTACTTGATGAACCTACTGCCGGATTAACTCCGAAGGAAGCAGATGAAATTATTAGGTTGATTCAAGCAATAAGAGATGATTTAGGTTTTAGTATTATTATAGTCGAACATAATATGCGTGTAGTTATGAGTATTAGCCGAAGAATTACAGTTATGAATCAGGGTAAAATCATAACAGAGGGAACTCCCGAAGAAATTCAAACTAATAAAGATGTCATTCGTGCTTATCTAGGAGAAACTAAATTTAATATTAGGAAATAGGAGGTGAAAACTTAATTGTTGGTATTAAGTAATGTAACAGCCGGCTATGGAGAGGGGAATGTTTTGCATAATATAAATATAGAAGTAGAACAAGGGAAAATAGTTGCCCTGGTAGGTTCAAATGGTGTTGGTAAGACTACAACGTTAAGATCCATAATGGGTATAATTAAGCCAAAGGTTGGGTCAATTGTTTTTAATGGGCAGAATTTAGGTTTACTTCCCTCACACAAAATTGCTATTGCCGGAATTTCTTATTGCCCTGAAGGTAGGGAACTATTTGGAAATCTCTCGGTGTACGAGAACCTCAGGATAGGTGGTTATCTAGTTAAGAACCATAAGAATTTTAAAAGTCGATTGGAATGGATTTATGAATTGTTCCCACGATTATACGAAAGAAAAAGTCAGCTTTCCGCTTCTTTAAGCGGAGGAGAGCAGCAAATGCTGGCAATGGGTAGAGCTCTTATGGCCACACCGAAACTCTTGCTATTAGATGAACCATCTTTAGGATTAGCTCCTATCCTGGTTGACAATATCTATGAGAAAATTAGAGAAATTAATCGATCTGGAACCTCAATCCTGTTGGTGGAACAAAATATCAGTTTAGCCTTAGAGACTTCTGGGCATTCTTATGTTATGGAGGAAGGACAGATTCGACTTCAAGGTAAAAGTGAAGAGCTTCTCAACGATGACTATATTAAAAACGCCTACTTAGGAGTGAGTTGAATTAACTTTATTAAAAAAACGAGCGAAGGAGATTCCGATGTATGTATATGTAGTACAACAGCTGATTAACGCTTTAGCTTATGGTAGTGTACTTGGTTTACTTGCAGTAGGTTATACGATGATTTATGGAATTTTAGGGCTGATAAATTTTGCACATGGAGAAATATTTATGGCAGGTGCTTTTGCCTGCTATTTACTGGTGAATGCATTGCACCTTCCTTTTATGATAGGTGCTGTTGGAGCGGTTGTTGCGTCTATTCTTACAGGGTTACTCTTATATAAAATAGTGTATCAACCATGTATTAAGCGTAAAGCTCCAGTTCTGGCTGTTTTTATCGCCTCTTTTGGAGCTTCGCTTGGACTTAAATATCTTTTTATGATGTTTTTTGGAGATAAGCGTCGAGCCTTTCCTATTCCTGAGTATCTAACGGGTGTGCATGAAATCGGACAGATAACCATAAATACACGGGATTTCGTCATGCTTATAGCAACAATTATAATAATGATAGTCGTTGCTTATCTGATAAAATATACCAGGGTTGGGATTGCCATGCGCGCTGTTTCCTATAATATGAAAATTGCTGAAGTGATGGGAGTTGATAGTATTAAAATCGTTGTGATAGCATTTATTATTGGCTCTGCATTAGCTGGGATTTCAGCAGTACAATATGGGCTAAACTTTAGTATACTGTATCCAAATATGGGATTTACGCCAGGCTTAGAAGGGTTTATTGGTGCAGTTCTTGGAGGAATCGGTAATGTACCAGGGGCTATGATAGGAGGGTTTATCATCGGAATTGGCGAGATACTTTTTGTTGCTTTGCTGCCATCGAGTTTTTCAGCGGTCCGGCCTATGTTTGTTTGGGGATTACTTTTTCTAATTCTATTTTTGAAACCAACTGGGTTGTTCCGTCCAAATGTCAAATATGAGGGAATATGGGGAGAATAAAAATGAATACGACTAAAATTGGACGATCTATGGTAAGTCTAACAATTTATGTTGGGCTCTTATTTTTGGCTGATACCTTTCTTAGAGGTTTTTACCTCCAGTTAGTGAGACTTTTTGGTATAAATTCAATCATTGCTCTGGGAGTTAATATCACCAATGGATACACTAATATCTTCTCATTAGGTTTCGGAGGGGTAATGCTTGCCGCTGCTTATACATCGAGTATTTTAACACTGCCAATAGAGTATAAGGAGGCAGCGCTTCATTTACCATTCTGGCTAGCACGTATCCAGTGGCCGTTTGTGCCTTCGTTATTGGTGGCTGCAATTGTAGCTGTTATTGCAAGTTCAGTATTGGTCTTACCTGCATTTCGGTTAAAAGGACATTATTTTATTTTGACCTCTATAGGTGTTAATATTGTAATAGCAAACTTAGCAGAAAACCTGCGATCATTTACTCAGGGTGCTCAGGGGCTGAGAAATATTCCAGCTTTCACCAATACCTGGTGGGTTTATGGTATACTCTTACTGACGGTTTTTTTCATTTGGCGATTAATCCACTCGAAATATGGCCGGGCGCTTATTACCATTTCAAAAGATCAAGGATTAGCAGCTGTTATGGGGATAAATGTTGTCAGATACAAGATCTATTCTTTTGTTATTGGAAGCTTTATTGTAGGGGTTGGAGGAGTTTTATGGGTACATCTTATAGTGTCCATAAACCCGCAAGTATTTAATTTGGCGTTTGTTTTTCAAATAATTGCCATGTTGGCTATTGGTGGGATAGGTACTATCTCCGGAGCTATACTTGGGGCTGCCATAGTTACATTTCTTACGGAAATTCTCTTACCGATTCAGGAAGGTTTTTCGCTATTTAGCCTGCAAGTTCCACCTCTAATCGGACTGGTGAATCTACTTATGGCTATACTTCTTATTGTTATAATGATATATCGGCCGGATGGAATAATGCGTGGAAAAGAGATTAGTTATGAATATATTTCTAACCTGTTCAGACACTTTCCTAAGTTGACTAAAAAGTAAGGGAGGAAAAATGAAAAGACTGACTCGAAATCATTTAATCTTTGCCATGGATAAACAGAATCAATCAGTGTTATACGTCGATTCGGGTGAGAGGTTTATCGTTGAGACAGAGGATTGCTTTAGTCATCAGATTGTGGAATTTGATGATGTTCTTGATGATAACTTTGATTATTCACGGGTTAATCCTGCTACTGGCCCGATTTTTGTGAATGGATGTCAGCCAGGCGATACATTAAAGGTTACGATACATAAAATAGAGGTTGAATCTCGAGGAGTTGTTGAGGTATATCCCGGCTGGGGCCCACTGGGTAATAAAGTAGAGAAAGCTGAGACAAAAGTTGTCTCCATTTCTAATGGTTGGGCAAAATTTGGTAAATATTTATTACCACTCCATCCAATGGTCGGTGTTATAGGAGTGGCTCCCTCTGGAGAAGCTGTTTCATGCAGGATCCCGGGACCACATGGTGGTAATTTAGATACGGTAAACATAGCAGAGGGAGCAGAAATATATCTACCTGTTTTTGTCAGTGGAGCAAAACTTGCATTAGGGGATGTCCATGCGATAATGGGAGATGGTGAAATTTGTGGAACCGGCGTAGAAATCAGGTCTGAAGTAGATATTGAAGTAGAAATTTGTAAAAGTTGGCAGCTTTCTAATCCGGCTGTTAAGACCAAAGAGAGTTATTTCTTTATTGGCAGTGGTAAGACAGTAGAAGAAGCGATACAGATTGCCGCTGAAGAATCTGTAAGATTTATTCAAGAGAGAAATAATATTTCCTGGACAGAAGCGTATATGATGGCAAGTATTGCCACAGACCTTTTGTTCAGCCAAGTCGTGAATCCGCTAAAGACGGTTAGAGTAAGTATCCCAAGAAAGATAATCGATGAGTAATTATTGTAATAAGAGCTTGATAGCAGTATTAACAAAATTAACCGGTAGTCAGGCAGCTACCAGCCCTTCGTCCTTTTACTGAAATGAATCTCCCTGTAGCAGAACTGCGGAGAGATTCATTAAAGGATAGAAAATAAAAAGAGAAGAACCTTATATTTAGCAATAAGTTGAATAAAAATTAGATATCACCCTAAATGAACAAAATAGAACATGAAAGGATGGATAATGGCAGCATGGAATTAAAACAAATTACAGAAAAGACCTTTTACATCCCGGGTCTAATCAATATCGGTCTCTATTTAGAAGGAAATCAAGTTATTTTAATCGACAGCGGCAATGACGAATCAGCCGGGCGGAAAATATACCAACTTTTGGAAAAACAGGGATGGAATTTGAGAACCATCATTAATACTCATTCCAATGCGGACCATATCGGAGGTAACAACTATTTACAGAAAAAAACCAATTGTGATATTGCCGCTACTTCCATAGAAAGCACCTTTATCGAGCATCCAGATTTAGAACCGTTTCTGTTATGGGGAGCTTATCCTTTTAAATCTTTGCGAAATAAGTTCTTGCAAGCCCAACCCTCCAGAGTCACTTGCATTATCAAAGATGATGGACCAATTACCAGTACTGATTTAACGGCATTTCCACTAGCCGGACATTTCTTACAGATGATCGGTATTAAGACACCGGATAAGGTCTATTTTTTAGCAGACAGCCTGTTTTCTCCGGAGATATTTGATAAGTATATATTAACCGTTTGTGCCGATGTAGAAGCCATGCTAAAAACTTATTTATTATTGGAAAAAATAGAAGGAAAATTTTTTATTCCTTCGCATGCAAAACTGACGGATAATATACAAGATTTAATTAAAATAAATAAAGAGCATCTCTTAAAAATGAGTAGCAGAGTCGTCTCTTTATGTGATAAACCTATTTCCCGGGAAGATATTTTAGCTGCCATAGCCCGGAATCACAATATAGAATTATCTTCTTCCCAGTTTGTTCTTACTTTGATTACTATTTCTGCACATTTAAGTTATCTGTTTGACCAGAAGATTATCCATCCGATTTTTAAAAATGGAAAGATGTTGTGGCAAAAGTTATAACTTATAGGCTATATAACCAGAGCTCTTGGTGTTTCAATAGAGGAGTAAAAAAATTAGAAATTATGGAAGATGTTATCAGTACAGAAAATTTATCAA
>CAZLEB010000039.1:0-11324 GCA_964558475.1 uncultured Actinomycetota bacterium | reverse complement strand
CCCCTCAACTAAATTTTTTGCTCCTCTATATCCCCATTCTTCATCTGCCGTAAGGGCTAATTGAACTGTTTTTTTTGGAATAATTCCTCTTCTTTTTAAAAGTGCCGCTGCGTAAAGAATGGCAGCCACTCCACCCTTCATATCCGATGCCCCTATGCCGTACATTTTTCCATTTTCAATTAATCCTTGAAAGGCAGGTTTCGCCCAATCCTCTTCTTTTACCCTCACCGTATCTATATGCCCGCAAAGAGTAATATTTCTTTCTTCTTCTCCTTCAATTTTGGCAATAACTGAACTCCTGCCTTCTTCTAAAGGAACTAACTCGGAGTGGATATTATTCTTTAAGAGATATTTCTTTATAAAATTTGCAATTTGATTTTCATTTCCCGGAGGATTTACACTTTTAATCTGAATAAGCCCTTGAAGAAGTTCGTTTAATTCTTTTTTTTCCACATCTTTCACTTTTTGTTCATTGTCTCCTTTACTGCTTCTAAATTGGGATCTATTACCAGGGCCTCTCCTCCGGCTTTTTTGGCACTTTCTACGTCCTTTAATCCGTTTCCCGTAACTAATACTACAACTTTATCTCCTTTGGAGATTTTTCCTTGCTTTAGCGCCTTGACCATGCCGGCAAAGGCGGTAGAGCCCGCAGGTTCAGCAAAAATTCCCTGTTTCGAACCTAAATATTTAATTGCTTCCAGTATCTCTTTATCACTTACCGCCATGCCAAACCCCTTCGATTCTTTTATATCCCTTACTGCCATCAGGCGGTTTCTGGGAATCCCTACAGCAATGCTGTCGGCAATGGTATTCGGCTCCACAAATTTTACTTCTCCATCACCATTTACTGCCTCGACAATCGGTTTACAACCTTCTGCCTGTACCGCAACCAGTTTAGGTAAACGGTCAATAAAGCCCAAAGAAAACATATCCTTATAAGCTTTGGCCACTCCGGAGATGATACCGCCATCTCCTACCGGTACAAAAAGACAATCAGGTACTTCAAAATCCATCTGCTCAATAATTTCCAGTGCAACTGTCTTCTTTCCTTCCACCATATAGGGATTAAAAGCAGTATTTCGATTGTACCAGCCAAATTCTCTGGTTGCTTCGATGGACAGATCAAAGGCTTCATCATAGGTTCCTCTTACCGCAAAAACGGTTGAGCCAAATACCAGAAGCTGGGCAATCTTGGCAATCGGTGCGGTTTGGGGAACAAAAATGTAACTTTTTAGACCCACCGAAGCAGCAGCCCCAGCCAGCGAAGAGGCAGCATTGCCGGTAGAGGCACAGGTAATCGTTTTTTCTCCTAATTCACGAGCTTTTACTATCGCAATAGCTGAGGGCCTATCTTTTAAAGAAGCAGTTGGATTCCTTCCATCATCTTTAATCCAGAGATTTAACATCCCTAAATCTTCTCTTATTCTTTTTACTCTATATAAAGGAGTCCACCCAACTTTTGACGGCCCTATTTTAGCAGGATCGTCCACCGGCAAAAGGGGTAAGTACCTCCACATCGAATAATCTCTGTTTTTTTTAAGTATTTCCTGGTTAAAATCTTTTTTAATTTTACTATAATCATAAATAATTTCTAAAATGCCTTCATCTCCGCATTTCGGACAATTATATTTGACTTCTTTAGATTTATATTCAGTTCCACATATTAGACATTTTAATTTTTTTACATAACTCATATCCATTTTTCCTCCCCGGTATATGAAATTTCCAATTTCTTAGGAAGTTATACATTTACAATAATCATCTCTTTTTAGGGGTAGATATGGGTTCCCGTTTCGCCTTTTAGTGCTTTTTCTAACGATTCCGGATTAGTAACTATCGCCTTTTTTCCTCCTGCTTCCAGGAATCTTACAATCGCTTGAATTTTGGGAAGCATACTTCCCCTGGCAAAATGTCCTTCCTCGATATATTGTTTAGCCTTTGCCACAGTTAATTTGTCCAAGGTCATTTGATTTGGTTTATTGAAATTCAAACATACTTTTTCTACTGCTGTGGAAATAACGAAGACATCCGCATGAATATTGATAGCCAGTAGACTTGAGGCATTATCTTTGTCGATAACCGCATCTACACCTTCCAGTGTACCATCCTGATTACGAAGTACCGGAATCCCGCCTCCGCCAACCCCAACCACACTAAAACCACTTTTTACTAATAGCTCAATGGCTTCCTGTTCTACAATTTCTACCGGCATAGGAGAAGGCACGACTCTTCTGTATCCTCTTCCCACATCATCAATAATCACCCAATCAGGGTGTTCCTTTTGCAGTTCTTCTGCCCGTTCTTTGGTATAAAATGTCCCGATTGGCTTTGCGGGGTTTTGAAATGCAGAATCATTTTTATCTACCACCACCTGAGTCACTACTGTAGCTGTATTCTTATTAATACCTCTTTTCTTAAATTCGTTATAGAGCGCCTGCTGAATCTGATATCCGATAGCCCCTTGAGTATCTGCTCCGCAATTAACCAAAGGGACTATATGCATCCCTCCTACTTCCTGCGCAATTTCCGAACGTCTTAAAATAAACCCTACCTGAGGACCGTTGCCATGAGTAACCACTACATCATAACCCTGCTCAATCATTCCGGCAATGTGTTTGGCTGTTTCACATACTGCATCATACTGGTCTTCCACTCTTTCATGCTGCTTATCTTTAATAAGAGAATTTCCACCAATAGCTAATACTGCCAATTTAGTCATTTTTATCTCCCTCCTTTTTCCATAGTTAGGGCCATAATGGCTTTCTGAACATGCAATCTATTTTCAGCTATGTCGTAAATAATGGAGCGTGGACCGCTGGCCACTTCATCATCTACTTCATTTCCCCGGTCTACAGGCATAGGATGAATATAATAAGCGTTATCGGTAAATAAATTAAGCTCTTTAGTAAATCTCCAATCCTGATATTTTAAAGCCAATTTCTTATCCTCTTCTTTTCCTATACTGTATCTTTTTGGACTCATCCATTGCCGGGCATATACGACCTGTGCTCCTTTTACCGCTTCAAACCTATCATGGGTAATCTCAAATTTTGCTCCTGCGGCTTCAGCATTCTTTTTAGCCTGGGAAATTACTTTTGGATCAAGGTCAAACCCCTCGGGATAAGTTAGGGTAAAGTCCATACCATACCTGGGAAGAAGTAAGATATCTTCCTGCACAGAACTCCAGGAACGCACCATGGAAGAATAACCCCACATCATAGTTATTTTTTTACCTTTTACTTCACCTATATGTTCCTGAAGCCCCATCAAATCCGCCAGTCCCTGACAGGGATGATATTTATCGTGAGCCATAGAAACAATAGGGATGGATGAATATTTAGCATATTCTCTAAGCAGTTCTTCTCCCTGTCCATACTCTTCAATCGCATCTTCCAATATTCTGATTCCTAACCCTACAGCATATCTGCTCATAACTTTTGCGGCATCCTCAACTGTTTCTCCTGCTTTCCCCTTCTCTTTTAATCTCATAGATTTGGGTTCAAGGAATTGAGCATGTCCACCTAACTCCGTGGCAGCTGCTTCAAATGATTGTCTGGTTCTGACTGAAGGATTGTAGAAGAACATCAGAAATGTTTTATCTCTAAGAGCTTCGGTATAAGGCTTTTCATAGCGGTGTTTTTTCATATCTTTGGCAACCGCGAGTATTTCATCAAGCCC
Organism: uncultured Actinomycetota bacterium; assembly: GCA_964558475.1. Classification (GTDB taxonomy): domain Bacteria; phylum Actinomycetota; class Humimicrobiia; order Humimicrobiales; family Humimicrobiaceae; genus Hydromicrobium. The sequence continues at coordinate 7,646 of CAZLEB010000039.1, read as the reverse complement.
TTCCTTTTTCCAATCCTGGGTAGTAATTAAATGTTTTTTATATAATTCTGTCATTTTTTACCTCCTAAAGGTTATTTCATCGATAAGGCAAGAATTGCCTTTTCGGTATGGAGTCTATTCTCTGCTTCATCGTATACCACTGACATAGGTCCATCAATGATTTCGTCTGTTACTTCATTATTTCTATCAGCCGGTAAGCAGTGCATAAAGATTGCTTTTTTATTAGCTAGGTCAAAATGCTTTTTGGAAATTTTCCAATCTTCTTTAAATTGTTTTCTGTATTCTGTATCCTCTTCATTATTCATTAAAAAGCTTCCCCAGCTCTTGGCATAAATAACATCTGCTCCTTTTGAAGCTTTATAAACATCATGCACTACCTCAATCTTTGCTCCGCTCTTTTCTGCTGCTTTATGGGCAAAAGCCATATATTCAGGGTCGACATCGTACTTTTCAGGGTAAGCAAGCGTTAGATTAATCCCGAGTAATGAAGCAGCGATAGCCATGGTTTGTGGAACTCCGGCAGATTTTACTCTTCCTGAATAAGCCCAGCTCATTACTATCTTTTTCTCTTTCCAATCCGGACCAAGTTTCTCCATCATCGTCATAATATCAGCAATAATCTGACAAGGATGTTCCTTATCGTCAAGGGCGTTAAAAATAGGAATTTCTGCACTCTCAGCCATAACATTTAATATTTCCCTGGCCGATCCATACTTCCCTATTCCATACATGCGAATCATTATTCCATCAATATACCGGTCCAATACCTTGGCTGTATCTATCCAGGTTTCATGGTGAGCGATCTGCATTACCTCAGGGGTGTGGAATTGAGCATGCCCGCCTAATTGGGTCATTGCAGCTTCAAATGAAGTTCTTGTTCGGGTGGAAGGATTAGCAAAAATCATTCCTAAAGTTTTATTCTTTAGATATTCATGCGGTTCTCCCAATGCTAATTTTCTCTTTAAGTCCATAGCTACCTCAAGAATAGTCTCTAATTCCTCTCTGGAATAATCCATCAAACTGATAAAATCTTTACCTTTTAGTGATTTTGTTAACATTTTTTTCTCCTTTTATTTTTTATTTTTTCCAAAAGAATATACAAATATAAAGAAATAATCTTTTATATCTGCCACTATTTTTATATTATATATTATACTTTAAATTGCAAAATTTTTCCAAACCCTTTTTCGCCAATAATTCCTCTATCTTCCTGGTATATTACTTCTCCACGAACAATAGTCATATAAATCTGTCCTTTTATTTTTTTTCCGGCAAGCGGAGAATATTTACCTTTACTTTCTAATTTTGATGGTTCTACTACCCATTTCTTGTCTAAATCTACAATGGTAAAATCTGCATCACTCCCAACTTTTATTATTCCTTTTTGAGGATAAAGTCCGTATCTTTTAGCTGTGTTTTCTGACATCAGTTTCTGAATCTCACTCAAGGTGAGCCTTCCTTGGTGATATCCGTAATGAAGCATCATTGGAACGGCTAACTGTGTTCCGGGGATACCTGCATAATTTTTCCAGATATTAGGAAATGATTTTTCCTCCGGGTATTTTCCGGCGGCGTGGTCGGTACAGATAAAATCGATTGAACCATCTTTCAACCCTCTCCAAAGTTCTTCCCTATCCTCTTCTTTGCGTAAAGGTGGAGCAATTTTTAATATTGAACCCATCTTTTTAAAATCTTCCGTTGTGAAAACCAAATATTGTGGACAGGTTTCAGCGCTCACATTTAACCCTTGAGTTTTCGCCCATCGAATAACATTTAACCCTTCTTTGGTAGAAAGGTGAACAATATGAAGTTTATTCCCAACTTTTTCAGTAATTCCCACTACCGACCATATTGCTTCTGGCTCTGCCTCATATGTCCTTCCTAGAGACCAACTCTCGGGATCTTCTCTCCCCATCTCCTGCATCAAATGAGAATAATAATCCACTAGATAATAATCTTCAGCATGTATTGCACACACCAGGTTTAATTCTTTCATTAATCTGAAGACTTTATCCATATAGGGGACAGACATCCTGGGATAGAGTTCCATCCCGGAAATGGTGTAAAATTTTACCCCAACAATACCTCTGTCTTTTAATTCTTTCAAACTTTTTTTATATTCCCCTGATTCAACCTGCTCGGGAGTCACCCCTCCCCAGAAAGCAAAATCCACATAAGCTTTTGGTTTTACTATATTTAATTTGTAATCAAAGTTTAGACCATTAGTAACCGGGGGAATGGAAGTGCAGGGCATATCGATAACTGTAGTAATCCCACCAGCTGCCGCACTCCTGGTCCCGGTTTCGAAATCTTCTCTCTCGGTAAACCCGGGGTCATCAAAATGGACATGAGGGTCAATAAAACCAGGGAATACTACATGTTCCTTTGCATCAATTGCTTTTTCTACAGGGAGTAAAGCCCAACCCCCAGGCACAATATCTTTTATCTTCCCTTTTTCAATATATATATTTACCGTTTTCAATTGATCCTTTTCTACAATCCGGGCATTTTTAATCCCTATCATATTATCTCCTCTTTCTTTACCCATTTAGTAGTAGTTTTCATTAACTTTTTAATAGGTAAAGTTTAGCAGCTATATCACAAAAATTATGTTATCAGTTATAAACCCGTGAGCTGTTAGCTATTATTTAAAATTATTTCACAAAAATATTTTCTAAAATATTTCAAAAATATATAAAATAAACTTTTAAATTAAGGAATGCAAAATTGGGATTGTTATACTTCCTACAATCACAATAATATTATTTTTAATTCTGTGTCTCTATCTTATAATCACTCGTAAAGGCTTAATGTTTTTATTTGCCGCTTTAAAGAATCGGCATCGGTAAAAAGGATAGAGTTGATACCGATTTTTTGAGCAGAAATAATATTCTCTTCGATATCATCCACAAAGATTGTATTTTCGGGCTTAATCCCCTCCTTCCTTAAAATATGCCAGTAAAAATCCGGGTCAGGTTTGGATATACCCATTAAGTTAGAGGCATAAACCTCATCGAAGATATCGTAACTACCTTGACTTAAAAGATAGTAATAATGCGAATCAATAGTATTGGTGCCACAAACAACCCTTGAATTATTTCTTAGCTGTTCTATAATATCTTTTGTTCTTTGGATTATTCCCGGGTTAAAAAATTTACCAAATAATTCTTCTTTTACTTTCTTACCATATCTTAAAGAAAATCTTACCCAAAATTCGTTACTGTTAATCTTTCCATTAAGAAGTTCTCTAAAATTTTCACCAGCACAAACAAAGAAATTTTCTTCGGTAATTCCCAGATAAGCGCTTATAACAGGAATGTTATTAAAGTCACGACATAAAACACCGCCCATATCAAAAATATAAAGTGTCTTCATAATTATCTTGATTATCCTTTCCTTGATGAATACAGGGCTGCGCCGCCCAGGAAATACTTAGATAGTTTAAAAAATACTATCAATATCGGAATACTCGCTATGGCAGCAACTGCCATCATTGCCCCCTCATCAGTATGTTTTTCCGCCATAAATTTAACGATATATAAAGGTATGGTTTTCATCTCTTCACTCTGCACCGCCAGCAAAGGCCACAATAAATTATCCCATTGGGATTTAAAAGTAAGAATGGCCAGAGTTGCCACAGCTGGAATACTATTCGGTAAAATAATTGTTCTGAAAATCATCAATTCACTCGCCCCATCTATCCTGGCTGCATCCAATATTTCATCGGGAAAAGTAATAAAATATTGCCTCATTAAAAACACGCCAAATGCATTTACTAAAAAAGGAGCTATCAACCCAGCATAAGAATCTTGAATTCCTAATTTAGTAGTGACCAGATAAAGGGGGATCATTATGGCCTCAAAGGGTATCATCATGGTGGCCATTATTAACATAAAGACAAGATTTCTACCTTTGAAATAATATTTGGCCAGACCAAATCCGGCCAGGGCTGATAAAATTACCGTAGTAGCAGATACTACTGAAGCTACTATTAAGGAATTTAAAATATTTCTGATATAGATAAAACTCCCATCATTACCCTTTATACCCTGCCAATAATTCTGCCAATAGAAGCCCTTCGGGATCCAACGGTAAGGCATTTTTAAGATATCATTTGCCGGCATTAGAGAGGCAGTAAACATAAATATGGTAGGAGCAAGAATAAACAGAGCCGACAGGATAAGAAACGCCCAAATAAATATATCTATTACTAAGGATTGATTAAAAATCCTATTCTTTTTTATGGTCAGGTCATAGTCCATAATAAATTTTCTCCTTAATAACTAATTTCATCAGCCCGGGAAGATTTAAATTGCACCCAGGTAAATAACATCATAATAACAAATAAAATAATACTCATAGCACTTGCTCTGCCAATCTGATGATCTCTTATGGCAGTATGATAAATATTTAAAGTTATTACATTTATAGGAGCTAACGGTGCTCCTCCTTGAGTAAATAAATACTGAGTACTGAAGGTTCTCAAACACTGAAGCATAGAAATAATAGAAACTAAAATAGTGGTTGGCTTCAAAAGCGGAAGAGTAATATACCAAAAATTTTTCCAATCATTTGCTCCATCTATTTTGGCAGCTTCATAGATACTTTGAGGAATCGATGCCAATCCTACAATAAAAATTATAGTAAAGTACCCCACATATTTCCAAAAATAAACCAGCATAGTAGACATTTGAACCATCACTGAATTGGCCAGCCACTTGTGGTCAATACCGGGAGTGTTCATAATTGAATTTAGCCACTGATTACCCAGCCCCCTGGGGTCAAAGATTAATAGCCAGATTACCGCAGCCACTACAGACGATAAAACAGCGGGAGAATAATAAGCTATCTGGAAAAAATTCTGAAATCTCTTTCTGGACATTATAAAAATAGCAAATATAAGGCTAAATATTAATAAGGGTGTAAAAGTTCCCAGAGTAAAAACTAAGGTAGCTCTGATGGAATCCCAGAAATCTGGAGATTTAAGAAGATAACTATAATTACCAAGCCCGATAAAAGCAGGTGGTTTTAACGATAACAGCTTTTTATTAAATAAGCTGGTATAAAAGGCATTGAAAATCGGATAGAAGCTAAAGAGTAAAAAAAAGATAAGAGTAGGAGTAACAAATATCCATCCCCAACGGGATTTTTTTCGTTCAATGCTATAGCTTGGTGTTCGTCTACTCATCAACTATACTCCTTCTGTGAGAAACACAGGGCTAAGCTAAATAATAACCCAGCCCTGTGGTTTCAACTAAAACTATTATCCTTCGTCGAGTACTTCCTGAACTTTTCTCTTTAATGTTTTCAATGCATCTTCCGGTGAGACGTCGGCTAACATTACCGATTCTACTGCTTCCCTGATGAGTGACTGAATTTTGGCACTATTCTCTCCATAATATACGATATGAGCTTTTGCCATATCATTGGTAAACACATCGGAGTAAGGCATAGATTTATAGGTCTCTGAATTCATAAGTTCAACTGTAGGCTGGACAATATTGACTTTGGTCAGATATTCTTCTGGATGGCTGAGCATATAAGCCACAAATTTCCAGGCCATTTGCTGATTTTCCTTCGGTTTCTGACCATTGACCATATAATAATGTCCATAATAGGCTGCAGAAACATCTTTTACTGCGTCTTTAAATACCGGGAAGGGGACGACCATCCATTCTCCACTGTTATAAAAATCAGGATTATCTGTTCTAATTCTTCCCTCCTGATAGAGGCCGGTAGTACACATGGCTATATCATTATTATCTTTATTAAAAAGCGTCCTGGCATTGGTGTAAGTTGGTGAACCGAGGTTTCTACCGCTGGGACCCCATTCCTGCATAAATTTAAGAAATTTTAACCAGGCTTCGTCATTGACAATTGCAGTTTTACCATCATCGCTAATTAACTGTCCTCCGAGTTGTTCGACCATAGGGACAAAAGCAACCAGATAGTAGGGATATCTGAAGTCAAATCCTCTTCTTTTAAGTATCTCTCCCTCACGTATAGCTATCTTATCTGATACTTCTACCATTTCCTCCCAGGTCTTGGGATAATCTTTCTCAGCATCAAGCCCAACGTCCCTGAATACCTTCTTATTAATAAAGATACACCAATTGGTCAGTTCCAAGGGAAGACCGTAAAGCTGTCCTTTATAGGTTACCGGATCTAACACCCCGGGGGTATAAGCATCGTAAACTGCCTGCAGACTGGGATAACCTGCCGCCTGAAAATCGAGGGGAGCAAGACGCTCATTGGCTATATAGGCATATTCATCTTCAATCGACATATTGAAGATATCCGGACCCTGATTTGCGGCAAAGGCAGTCAAAACCAATTCCTGAATTTGACCTGAACCACTGGTAACTCTCTTGATGGTAACTCCTGGATTGGCCTGCTCAAATTCAGCAATATATCTATCTTCAATTTCCGTTCTATTGGGGTCCTCGTGAGTCCAGAAAGTAATTTCCATGTTGCTAGCTGCATTAACTGTTACAGAAAGAAGAAGCACAAAAAGAAAAATAGTGAATAACTTTTTCATAGATACAAACCTCCTTAAAAAATTAGTATAGTAACTTTCTTCTTAATTTCTAATTAACTAAATTCTTCTTCACCTCCCTTCGTTATTTTTTTGTTTCCTTGCAAGGCTAGCCAATTTTCCCGTATCTGTTTTTTTGAACTCAAATTCAAACTTCCTGTATATTAATATATTCAACATAATCTAACAAATTCCTGCTTAGATATTGAAATTTTTTTAATTTTTTATCATCTCAAATCGGGAACCAATCTCAGGAAGTTTAGTTACTTTAATTCTTACCGAAAAGGGGTATAGGGGTATCCAGTAGTATACCTCCCAAAAATAGGTAAATATTCTAAAGCAGAAGGTACTATATCTCTGAAACTTTTCTAATGTAGCAGAGAAAAGCCTAAAATGTCCAGTTTGAAGGGTGCACTTTACTTTATTTTACCTAATCTCTTCATAATGTCCTTCAAAGATTTGTATGCCTTCTTATATTCTATAAAATACTGATCATATATCTTTTTCGCTTTTTTATCAGGATAAATGGTTCTGTCGAATCGTACCCAATCCTTAATCCTTTTGTAGGAATCTAAAACCCCTGTTCCCACACCAGCTAGTAAGGCATCTCCATAAGGAGCCTCCACATTTTGTGCGAGAGTTTTTATCGGATACCCGGTTACATCCGAAAACATCTTCATCCACAATGGAGATCTGGTTGCCCCTCCTACCATAATACATTCTTCTGCCAACTCTAACCCACTTTCTAATCCTGCTTCTATATTGTGGCGCAAAGAGTATGCCACGCCTTCTAAAATTGCTCTGTAGACATGTTTCCTTGTATGGTATAAGGTTAAACCTATTATAGTTCCTTTCGCATCAGGATCCCATATCGGCGAACGTTCACCCATAAAATAGGGTAATAACAAAAGTCCCTCTGAACCAGGAGGAATATCTTCTACCTCTTCATCTAAGAGTCTATAGGCTGATATATTCAAATCCCTTTCCGCTTCTCGCTCTTTATCGCCAAATTGATCCCTAAACCATCTAACGACACCACCTGCTGTTGCCGCTCCGCCAAAAGTATATATCATTTCATCATCGTAAGCCACATAGGGAAAACTGACTAATT
>CAZLEB010000038.1:0-11332 GCA_964558475.1 uncultured Actinomycetota bacterium | reverse complement strand
CATGAAGGAATACCCTTTTATTTAATAGACAATGAGTATTATTTTAAAAGAAGCGCGATGTATGGTTATTATGATGAAGCTGAAAGATATGCATTCTTTTGTCGAGGTGTTTTAGAATCCTTAAAGCATATTGACTTTATTCCTGATATAATTCATTGTCATGATTGGCATACTGGGATGATAGCCCCAATATTGAAAGCAGGTTATCCAAACTATAACAAAATTAAAACAATATTCACAATACATAACTTATATTATCAAGGGGTTTTCCCATATGAAATACTAAAGGATATATTAGGATTAGAGATAGAAATGTTCAATATATCTGGAGTAGAGTTTTTTGGCGGCGTTAGCTTTATGAAAGGTGGAATAAATTACTCAGACATAATAACCACTGTAAGCCATAATTATGCTGAAGAAATAAAGACCCCCCTTTATGGAGAAAGGCTGGACGGAATTTTTCGAGCAAAAAGCGCTATTTTATATGGAATAGAAAATGGAATTGACTATAATATATATGATCCAAGTAAGGATGATATGATATTTCAAAAGTATGATATTGATACATTATCTTTGAAAGCTATTAACAAAACAAAGCTCCAAAAAGAGCTTGGGCTTTATGAGGATGAAAATGTTCCTTTAATAGCCATAGTTACTAGGCTTGTCAAACAAAAGGGTATAGACCTTATACTTACAAGAATAGAAAAGAAAATGAGAGATGACGTCCAAATTGTTGTTCTTGGTATGGGTGAAAAGTATTATGAGGATTTATTTGACAATTTAAAGGACAGATATCATGGAAGGTTATCAGTAAATATAAAATTTGATGATCTTCTAGCCCATAAAATATATGCGGCTGCTGATCTTTTTCTGATGCCGTCACTTTTTGAACCTTGTGGTTTAGGGCAAATGATAGCCCTTAAATATGGGGCTATACCTATAGTAAGAGAAACAGGAGGATTAAAGGATACTGTTATACAATTTAATGAAAATACTGGTGAAGGAAATGGCTTTAGATTTTATAACTATAACCCAGACGAAATGGGAGAGACAATAAACTACGCAATTAAATTATACAAGGATAAAAACATATGGGGAAAAATAATGACAAATGCTATGAAATCTGATAACAGCTGGAAAAAGTCTACTGAAAAATATGCTGATTTATACAAGAAGTTAATGGAGGAGTTGTAATGCTTATATCTAAACAACATTTTAATAAAAGATTTTGAGTCATTTGGGATTTTATCCTGGCGATAGGTGATGACTGGTCAGGCGAAGATACCTTTGTCACTTTACCTGATTCCGCTTATTCTATTGATATAATAAAATATATTAAATATAAGATTAAACCTGAGAATTTCTTTCTATTATATTTTCTTATTCTAAAGGAAGTATTATGAATGAAGAGGGCTTTAAAAAAGAAATCCTTGATTTTGAAGATAAATACCTTTCTCCCAATGCTGCGAAAAATTGCGAAGCCAGAAGAGAACGTGAGACCTCCCATCCTTTTAGGGGCCCTTATTCGAGAGACCGGGATCATATATTATACAGTGGTTCATTTCGCAGATACATAGGGAAGACTCAGGTTATATATTTTGCCGTAGGTTTTGACGAACAGTTATCTAATCGGAGTATTCATACTTTACAGGTTTCTCAGATAGCTCGAACCATAGGGAAGGCTTTAAAGTTAAATCTTGATCTTATTGAGGCCATTGCCCTTGGTCATGATTTAGGACATGCTCCCTTTGGCCATGATGGAGGAGAAATTCTTCAGGAAATTTGCCGACAAAGAAAAATTGGTGTATTTTTTCATAATATTCATAGCCTTAGAATAGTCGATAAGCTTGCCGATGCCTGTAAAGGGATGAACTTGACTTTTCAAATAAGAGATGGAATTCTCTCTCATGATGGTGAGGTTAACGAGAAATATCTAAAACCGGAAAGAGATAAAACCGAAGCTGATTTAATAGATTATTGCCAGAAAAAATCTCTGGGAGGAGAGATGCAGATAGTGCCAGCAACTTTAGAAGGGTGTGTAGTCCGGATGTCAGATGCTATCTCCTATGTAGGACAAGATTTTGAGGATGCGATACGAATAGGTATTTTGAAAAAGGGTGAATTGCCAGAAGGGATTAAGAAAAAATTAGGAGAAAGCAATACAGACATTATAAATTCCCTGGTAACTGATATCATCATTAATTCTTATAATCGTGATGAGATAATTTATTCCTCTGATATTGCTGAGAAAATTTTTGAATTGAAACAATTTAATACCGAAAGGATATATAAAAATTCCAGACTCAAAGCAAAAAAGACGAAATTGAGAGCTTCCTTTAAATACTTGTTTGGCAAATTTCTTAATGATATTAACAGAAGAGATGAGGATTCTCTTGTTTTTAAAGAATGGATTTTTAATAGAGGTAAAAACAAAGGAATAGATTATGTAAACAGCAATTTACCTGAGCAGGTGGTGGTAGATTATATCGCTTCAATGACAGATAGGTATTTTGATAATACTTATATAAAATATAAAAAATAATTTTACTTTTCCCTTCTTGGCGGCGGTGGTGTAGATGGAGCTATCCATCGAGTGGCTGGCTCTGATCTTTTAGGGAACATACAGATTTCCCCCGGAGCGCGCCACCAAAATCGCTGTAATCGAGACTGTAAATTTTTTAAAGAGAAATAATTTTGTTAAAAAAATTGAATTTGTATGTTTTAATAATAGAATATATGATTGTTATGCAAGTGAATTAAAAAGTATTCAATAAAAGTATATACTTATTTCATATATAATGTATAATAGTAGACATAGGCGCAATAATTTGTGCCCCTACACCTGAATCCTAATTTCTTTAACACGATACTCGATACACAAAACTCAGATACGATACACTAGCGACCATTCACTATTCACTAACGGCTAATTTAATTCTATCATTGCTTAAGTATGATAAATTTTATTGTAAGGGGATATTAGAAATATTGCCAAATAAAAAATATTACTATCATTCTTATTACCATACTTATTCCCACAAAAAAAGAAGAGCAAAGAAAATAAAAATAATTATTAGCGGACTATTTGTCCTGTTGCTATTTACGGGAACAATTTATTTTAAGATTCTTCCTTCATTTTCTTCAAAACAAAACAGTGATTCTCTTCCTGCTTCAGAAGAAATTTTGAAATCAGCAGAAGAGGAGGTGGAAAAGGTTCCTGAGATAGTTACAGAAGAAATATCTTTGCGGGAAGAAATAGATAAAGAGAGAGAAGAAGAGAAAGAAGTAATTACCATTAACGGTAATTTGCAGGCTGGAGATACCCTTTATGAATCTTTAATTAAAGAAGGCGTTTCTGCAGCTGAGATACTCAGTTTAGAAGAAAAAGTTAAGCCGGTAGTAGATTTTAACTATCTTCCGGCTGGCAGTGAATATTCTTTAAAATATAATCCGGAGGGAAAGATAATAGAATTCATTTATAAGCCCAATCCTATTGATATTTACTGTATAGACATTCCTAACTCTGATTTAGAAGATTTAAAGGTAACCAAAGAAGAAGTATCCACAGAAGTTGTTCGGTTTGAAGGGAAGATTAAATATTCTCTTTATGAATCTATGTTAGAATGTGCAAATTCACCTCAATTAGCCCTGCAATTAGCGGAGATATTTGCCTGGCAGATCGACTTTCTTACCGAATGCCGGGAGGGGGATACTTTTAATATTTTGACAGAAAAACAGTATAGAGGAGATTTTTATCGTTGGGGAAAGATACTTGCTGCCGAATACGAAGGGGAACTTCTGAGTAGACATACTGCCATTCTGTTTGAAGACCCCTCCGGGTATATAGATTATTATACCGAAGAAGGAAAATCGTTAAGGAAGGCTTTCTTGCGGGCTCCCTTAAATTATAAAAATATCAGTTCTTATTTTTCTAAAAACCGTTTACACCCAATCTTAAGAATTTGGCGTCCTCATCTGGCTATCGATTATGCTGCTCCAAGCGGGACTCCGGTTTCTACTATCGGAGACGGAACGGTAATTTATGCTGGTTGGGATAGTGGTTATGGAAACTACATTAAAATTCGCCATCCCAATAATTATGTAACTGCTTATGGTCACCTTTCTCGTTTTGCCAAAGGATTAAAAAATGGCCAGAAGGTAAAACAGGGTGATATAATAGGCTATGTAGGATCTACTGGCTTGTCTACAGGTCCACATTTAGATTTTTCAATTAGTGAAAATGGAAAAAAGGTAGATTTCTTAAAACTTAAACTTCCCGCTGCTTTTTCAATTGATCCCCAGTATAGTGCTCAATTTAACGAAGCAAAGAATAAGCTGCTTGATGATTTAGAAAATAGAAGAGAATTATATTTAAATATAGGATTAGATAGTCAACAATCCATAAATTATGAAGGAAAATAATCAGTAAAATAAAATATTATCGATTTCCCCCCATCATAAATCTTCCCTGACCTTTTTGCCATGGCCTGATTTCCATTGCTTTAAAATTATTATCATCTATTAGTTTACCAATAAGTTTTATTTTTAAACCGATTACAGGTGCTGTTTTTCCTTTCCAGAAAACTTTGCCGGCCTCGATTTTCCAGCGGTTATTATCTAAATCCATAAGTATAAAATTGTTTTCGGGAAGACCTGTTTCTATAATTGTTCCCGCTAAAAGCCCTCTTTCAGGTTTCATCCATTGTTCTTCGCAGGAATAAACCAATCTGTTATAATAGGGAATTTTTTCCGAAAAGGCATTTTCTAATCTTTGACTAAAGCCATTAAAATAAAGGCCGGTTCCCAAAGTAATACTAATGATCAAACTAATCAAGAGGATTGATATAAATTTGAATCGATAACCTCTTTTGGTGTGAATGAAATTATAGTAAGCTACTCCAGTAAATAGAATTAGAAATATTAACCAGAGGTAGGGCAAACTTATAAACACAGTTTTTGAAAAACTGCTTCCCGTATAGTGATAAATATCCCAATCAAGCTGTTTAATGATAAACAGAACCATGCCAAAGGCGAAACTACCCAGGATGATCGAAATTCCGAATATCGACCAGATAAAATAATTTTTAGTTACAAAGTACCAGTGGGGTTTTGGCTTAATATTATTATCTTTTATTTTTTTAAGAACTTCATTGCTTATATTTTTCATACTTTTAAAATTTAATATCCTCCTTTTCTAATCCTTGCTTAAGAGAGATTTTAGCGCGATTTATCAGAGTGGCTATAGTGCCCATCGGTTTATGTAAAATATCACTTATCTCTTGATAATCTTTTCCTTCCATAAATTTTAAAATTAATACCTCTTTGTATTTTAAAGGTAATTGATTAATTATTTTTAAAATATGTTTATAAGTTAATTTTTGAAGGCTTGTATTTTCTAGGTTTAAAGTAGATTCCAATATATTATTTAAATCTTTATCTTCCCAGGAAACGGTTTGGGGTCGCACTTTTTTCTTTCTAAAGGCACTAATGGTGGTATTATGAGCAATGCTATATATCCAGTTAGAAAATGTAAAATTTAAATCAAAATCATTTAAGTTTTGATAAGCCTTGACAAATACTTCCTGCAAGATATCTTCTGCATCTTCTCTGCTTATATTAGATATTTTTAAAATATAATTAAGAAGTTTGATTTCATAACGTTTCATCAGACATAGATAATAATCCTGATTTTTCAAAGTCAGGACTACTATCTGTTCATCGGTTTTATTAATACACTCCGAGCCTGTAATCATAATTTTTAATTCTTTCCATTCTTTAAGACTTGTAGATATTCTCTTTCTTTTTCCCTATAAATATAGATAGATAATATTTTAAATGCCAGAGAGTATGAAATACACCTAATAGAGCCATAACAATAGAAAATTCTACATGCCAGAATAAGAAGTTAAAATTAATGAACCTAAACCAATCATAATCTCTAATAAATACTAAGATCATTCCCATTCCAGCTGAACCGATAAAACTGATTAGCAAGAAAACATTCCAAAATTTCTTTTCCTTACACAAACTTATCTCTAATTTTCGAGCCAGGAAATTACCGCCAAAATATACAAGGAGAGTCATAAAAATAATTTCTAAAAAATGATAATCAGGCAGTGATTTTCTATCAGGAGACGGAGGATCGGACAATGTTTTTTGAGTAGAAGCTGCTTTGGCAACGAAGAATCCTCCTGTAACTTTCTCACCTGTTTCTTTAAAGTATTTACTATCATCTTTTGCGTTCTCTGTAACATTTTCTTCATTTAAGGATATACTTGTATCACGGTTTTCGGGAGTTGGTTGAGAACGGTCGCAAATACCATCACTGTCAGTATCGATATACCTTTTACATTCTCCCGGATAAGGATCATCTTCTAAACCATAAGGGCAGTTATCCCAGGCGTAGAGGGATATTGAACTAAAAGCTATTAAAATAAAAGTTATTGTAAGTAGTGCAATATATTTTCTAAATCTTTTTATCATATATTATCTTTCATTTATAATTTATTATAATCTACTAAATAGAGTATGGGAAATTTTGTTTATTACAAGTATCCACTTTATAATACGCCGGCCAGAATAATTTTCTTTCATATGAGTAACAAATTTCTTTTAATTTTTATACATACTATAATAGACATACTCGATACAAATAAATATTAGCCGTGGTTTTACTGAGAAAATATGAAGAAAGAAATAAATAGTTATTACTCTTGTTTTTTTATCTTTTCTTTCGTTTTTTAACTCGATACTCGATACTATATACTCGATACTAAAAATAATGTATAATTAGGACAAAGATTAAAAGGAGGGATTAAATATGAAAAAGAGATACTTAAAAATGTTTTTGATATTAAGTTTAGTGATTTGTGGATTGTTATCAGTATTTAGCTTTAGTTTTGCAGCTGGTCAGGGGCAAACTGCCTGGGAAACTCTTTCTCAAGAAGCATCTGATTACCTGGAGATGGCAATAAACAAGATGGAAGAGGCAATTAAAACATATCAGGGAGCTAATTACCCCAATAAAAAACTGTGGGTTGAAGCAATCGATTATGGTGAAAAAGCTATTGAGGCAGACCCTGATTTTATCGAAGCCCATTATCGTCTTGCCCAGATTTATCAATATACTAATTGGTATTATAGAGAGGCGAGAGAGTGGGAGAGATATATTGAACTTATTCAAAAAAAAGAAGTAATTTCTCCGGAAGCTAAACAGAAATTATCTTTTGCCTATTATCGGTTGGGATATGCGGCTTATCAAAGAGAGGATTATGATGGCTCTATTCTGTATCTACAAAAAGCAGTTGAGGTTAATCCAGAAATGACTGAAGCCTATTATTGGTTAGCGAGAATATCTTACGAAGAAGGCAGATTGAATGATTCTCTTCCTTCCTGGCAAAAGGTGTTAGAGGTTGACCCCCTTTCCCCCCGGGCACAATATTTTTATACTAAAGCAGAAAATTCCATAAAATACGGGAAAGAAGCATATTCTCATTATGAAGCAGGATATAATCTTTACGAACAAAGGTTATTTGAAGAAGCAATATACGAATACCGTCAAGCAGTTAGGTCTAACCCTTATTTTTCTTTAGCATATTATTGGCTGGGTAGAATTTATTACGAGCGGGGTAATTATCAGGAAGCTGTGAGCAATTGGAAAGAAGTTTTGCGTTTAGAACCGGGAAACACAAAAGCAGAGTATTGGTTAAAGCAGGCGGAAAAACAACTGAAATAGTCGTTAGTGAATAGTCGTTAGTCGTTAGCAAGATAGTTAGACCGTTCCTCGTGAAAACGAGGAACGCCTGCCTCTGAACTAAGGTACAAGGGGTTCGATTCATCGAACCCCTTTCAGGATTAAAGTTGTGTATAGTAAATTTTGGATTACGGAGAAAACAAAATGAGGATTGCTTTTTTTACTAATTGTTATAAACCACTGGTAAATGGAGTTGTTACCAGTATTTCTTCATTAAAAGAAGCTTACAAAAGAAAGGGGCATGAGGTTTATATCTTTGCCCCCAGGGTAGAAGATTATGTTGATCAAGAAAAAAATGTATTCAGATACAGGTCAATAAACATAACCAGTAAAGTGAATTATCCTCTCTCCCTACCTTTGTCCTTTAAAGTGAAAAAGGTTATAACCGAATTTAATCCTGATATCGTTCATATTCATCATCCCTTTTTGCTTAGCTCTGCAGCTATAATGTATGGCAAAAAATTAGGTATTCCCAAAATATTGACTCTTCATACCCAATATGAACAATATGCTTATTATGCTTCCCCTATACCAGAAAGAGTAACCCAGAAAGCAATTAAGATGATCATTTCTAATTTAGCTTATAAAACTGATTGTATAACTACTCCGTCTGTGTCAATGAAAGAATTAGTAGAAGCCTATGGAATTAAAAATAGAATTGAGGTTATTCCTAATGCAATAGATTTGATTTCTTTCAGGGAAGATAATGAATTAAAGAAAACAGAAATTAAAAAAAAGTACCATCTGAAAGAAGATGATAAAATAATTCTCCTTGCGGGCAGGGTAGCTTCAGAAAAGAGTATAGATAAGAGTATAAAAGCCTTAGCAATAATTAAAAAGAGGAGCGTCGGTAAGGAAAAATTACTAATAGTAGGCAATGGCCCGGCTATGGATGAACTAAAACAGCTTGCTCGAACTTTAAAAGTAGAAGAAGATGTAATATTTGCAGGTGCGGTAAGCTATGAAGAAATTAAGCATTATTACAAGATGGCTTATGTATTTACTATTGCTTCTACAACAGAAACTTTTGGAATGGTAACAATAGAAGCCTTGGCTTCTGGAGTTCCTGTCTTGGCGGTTAAAGCTCCGGGCGCAGTAGATATATTGACAGACGGACTGGACGGGCTGTTGGTTGATAACGATACCGAAAAATTTGCTGACGCCTTAGAAAATATTATCAGAGAGCCAGAATTAAGGGAAAGGCTCTCTCTGGGGGCATTAAAGACTTCAGAAAAATATAGCATTGATACAATTTCTGAAAGAATGTTAAATCTTTATCGGGAAGTAATCGAGATAAAAAAATCTAAAACCAAAGAGAGGAAAAATTTTATAAAAGATATTCTGTCCATAAATTATGAGGGGAAAATAAAAAGTTGAAAATAAAACTGTGATATATATTATTTAAGGTGAGCAAATAATTCTTTAACATATGGGTAGGGGTTCGATTCCTGTCTGCGTCTACCTGTGCGTATCCGCACGCAGACAGGTGCGGGAACGCACAGCCAGACATCGAACCCTCAGGAAAAATTATAAACAAAAAATAAAAAGATATAATAAAAAAATTATAATTTTTATTTGATAATTTCAAATTTATTGTGTCAGTGTATTGGTTTGGCGTAATATACTTATATTAAATATTTAATCAAAATATAAATATAGAGAAATAATATACTAAAATTAATTAAAATTACTAAATAATTTGTAAATTAATGTCTAAAATTACTTGGTTTGTGGAATATAATAATCAAGAAGAGATTTTATATGCTAATTTGATTTTATATGCTAATCAATTAAAGAGATATTATTAGCTATTACAGGGAGGTGACTTGGATAGGAAAAGTTCCGAAAAGTTGAGAAAGGTAAACTGACCGAAAGGTCAGGACGCAAAGTCCTGGGTCTAAGGTACTAAACCAATTAATTAGTACTAAGACTGCTCGACTGCCGGCTTTTTTTCGTTTAAATTGAGAAAATATCTGATTTAAAGTATTTTCTAAGTAAATGAAAAAGGCAAACTATCCGAAAGGGTAGGACGCAAAGTCATGGGTTTAAAGCACTTACAAAAGTGCCATGATCGCCAGACTGCCAAAAAGTTAAAAATTTTTCGCAGGAGGCGATTTAAATGAAATTAAGTTTTAGAACCATTTTACCGATAATTTTAATTTCCGCATTGTTAATTTTACTTACTGGATGTTTCGGTGTTACCCCAGATGAATCACCCGGATACACTCCGGGAACGATAACCGGAATCATAGCTGCACCGTGTTGCTCTACTTCTGCTGGCGCTGTATCTGAACCGCAAGGTGTTTCTCCAGAGTATTGGTGTTACTACTGTCAAGAGACCTGGAACCTTCAAGATGGTATTGAAGTGGTCCTTACTTACGGAGAAGATGAAGTTGCCACAACGACCACTAATGATAAAGGAGAATTTACTTTTACCAATGTAGATCCTGGTAAGAACTATGTCATTACCGCTTATTGTCCGGATTTTGAGGATAATAGACCTCTGGTAAAGGATGTAGCTCTCGAAGTAATCGAAGGCGGGTCTTTTAATACCAAGATTACCGATTTGGTATCTACTTCTCTCGGATTAGTCGTCGATTTTCTAGTCACCTACTCTGAACTAACCCCGGAGGATATTGTGTTGGATGATGTTATTGCAGCTAATCCTAATTTCACAAGCTTTCCCAGATTTAAAAAGCTTATTGTTGAAGTTCAAAAAGTCTTAGAGGTCTGTGGAAATGTAGATACAGATGCAGATGTTCAAGATGCCTTATGTTTGGCAGCAGAAGAAGTAGGAAGAATAGTTATCCCTGATCTGGATTTAGTATGTGGCCCTGGATATACTTTTCCACCACCACATCCTAATCCTTGTGCTGGCAATGTTGCACCGGTCTTAAGCCTTGAAAGCCAATCTATAACTGCTCCTGATACTTTTACCTACGATATAGTCACTGCAGGAGATGTTAGCGATGATGGAATAGGTGGACCTTTGGTCTTTGCCTGGGCTGATGGATATACTCCTCTTACTGGCATGACTATTACTACCGCAGGAGTAATCAGCTGGTCTATAGGTTGTAATGATTTTATATTAGTAGGAGGTTCTGGTTTTGCAGATTTTATTATTAGGGTAAAGGTGACTGATGGCTGTGGTGCAGTTGATGAAAATCTCTTTAACCTTGCAGTACATGAATGTATCACCTACCGCTTAACCGTTGGAATCAACGGCTCTGGATCTGTGAGCATTGATCCACCTGGATGGAGCTATCTCTCAGGTACCGTAGTTACTCTGGATCCTCAAGCAGCACCTGGTTGGACTTTCACTGGTTGGGGCGGTGCTGATGCAGGCGATATAAGTGCAACTGCACCTTACACCATAACCATGGATGAGGATAAAGCGGTTACTGCCAACTTAGAAGAAAACACTGACGTAACCATCAACTACGCGGCCACCACAGGCGGCAGCGTGGATCCTGCCAGCGAGGCTTTGGCACCGGCAACGGATGATGCCGCAGGCTCGGATGCAGCAGCAGATTCTGGCTACCACTTCGTTAACTGGACCGACTCAGGCTCCAATGTAGT
>CAZLEB010000037.1:0-11831 GCA_964558475.1 uncultured Actinomycetota bacterium | reverse complement strand
AAAAATCGAAGAAGTAAAAATCGAAGAAGTAAAAGTCGAAGAAGAAAAAAGCAAGGAAGAAAAAATTAAGGTGGAAAAAAGTAAGGATGAACCGAAAATGAGCGAAGAAAAAAAAGAAAAAAGTAAAGTGAAAGAGAAAGAAAAGACCGCGGGTAAAAGTAAATCTATTGATGAAATTTTAAGTGCTATTGAAAAAATGACTGTACTTGAACTTTCTGAACTGGTAAAAGCTATTAAAGAAAAATTTGAAGTTAGTGCTGAGGCAATATCAGTTGCAGCTTCTGTTACCGGTGGTGGAGCAGTTTCTTCTCAGGGAGGAGCAGCTGAAGAGGAAAAAACAGAATTCGATGTTCAATTAAAATCGGCTGGAGCAAAAAAAATACAGGTTATTAAGATTGTAAGATCTATGACCAGTCTTGGTCTGAAAGAAGCCAAAGAATTAGTTGATAAGGCGCCAAATATGATTAAAGAAAAAGTTTCAAAAGAAGAAGCGGAAAATATAAAGAAACAGCTGGAAGAAGCCGGTGCTGAAGTCGAAATAAAGTAGTACATGTTAAAAAACAGGGTTTGAAAAGAAAAAGCAGGTTTTAATATCTGTTTATATACATTTATGTAATGTGCTTAAACTCTTACATCAATCTTTTATAAAAACTATATTGATTTCAGGTATTTAAAAGAAATAGTTGACTATTTGTTTAGATTTGATAAACTAGTAGTTTGCAAGTTTTTCCTGAAGATATTTGTTAATGCTATTTTATATAGTTTTTACCCAATGCAAAGGTTTTAATATTAATTTTATTGTAACCCTTTTTTACTGCTTTACTAAACTTAAAATATAATAAAGAGGAGAATAAATTAATGCAAAAAATCATAAAAATCCAGAGATTTAATTTCGGTAAAATTCCAAAGTTGATGGATATGCCCCATCTTCTGGATATACAGAGGAAATCTTTCCAGTGGTTTCTGGAAGAGGGACTGATGGAAGTTCTTGAAGATATTTCACCCATTGAGGATTTTACCGGTAATATGTCACTTGGGTTTTTGAGTTATAGTTTTGATAATGTTAATTCAACCCCGGACGAGTGCAAAATGCAGGATATGTCTTACACTGCACCACTAAAGGTTCTTTCAAGATTTATAAATAAAGAAACCGGTGAGATAAAAGAGCAGGAAGTCTTTATGGGGGATTTTCCTATGATGACCGAAAAAGGCACTTTTATAATTAATGGAACAGAGAGAGTGGTAGTATCTCAGTTAGTTCGTTCTCCAGGAGTATATTTTGATACAGATATAGATAAAAAAACTGAAACGGATATATATATGTGTAAAGTTATACCTACCAGGGGTTCATGGATTGAGATTGAAACTGATAAAAGAAATATCGCCTATGTGAGAATTGATAGAAGAAGGAAATTTCTGCTTACTATTTTCTTAAAATCTGTAGGTTTTGGAAATAATGAAGACCTGCTGGGTATTTTTGGACCATATGATAAAAAAGGCTGTATTAAGAACACTCTGGAGAAAGATTTTACTGAGACTGAGGAGGAGGCATTAATTGAGATATATAAAAAATTAAGGCCCGGAGAACCGCCAACGGTTGAAAGTTCCAGAAATCTTACAAACTCTTTATTTTTCAACCCAAAAAGATACGATTTCGGGAAAGTAGGAAGATATAAAATTGACCAGAAGCTGATGGACGAGACTGATAAAAGTATTTTAAACAGGATTAAAGCCATTAATGCCAAAATGGGTATAGACACAAAAGAAAAATATATTCTGAATTGTAAAGATATATTCTTAATAGTTAAGTATTTGATTCAACTGATGAGCGGTATAGGTGAAGTAGATGATATTGACCACTTTGGCAACAGAAGAGTCAGAAATATCGGAGAGCTTATACAGAATCAGGTAAGAATTGGTCTTTCAAGAATGGAAAGAGTAGTAAAGGAAAGAATGACTACCCAGGATGTTGATACAATAACTCCAAAATCCTTAATTAATATAAGACCTCTAGTTGCCAGCCTAAAAGAATTTTTTGGCAGCGGTCAGCTTTCTCAATTTCTAGATCAAACCAATCCCCTGGCTGAAATTACTCACAAGAGAAGACTTAGCGCACTTGGTCCTGGCGGACTGAGCAGGGAGAGGGCTGGTTTTGAAGTAAGAGATGTTCATCCATCACATTATGGAAGAATGTGCCCTATAGAAACACCGGAAGGTCCGAATATTGGACTGATTGGTTCTCTGGCTACTTATGCAAGATTAAATGAGTATGGATTTATAGAAACACCTTATAGGAAAGTTATTAATGGAAAATTGACTAGCAAGGTGGAATATTTATCTGCGGATAATGAGGAGAATTATATAATTGCACAGGCAACTGCAAAGGTCGGAAAAGATGGCAGATTTATGGAAGAAAGAGTCATGTCTCGTTCGGGTGATGAAATAGTCACCGTTGAACCGGGTATGTTGGATTACATGGATGTATCACCAAGACAAATTTTTAGTGCTGCCGCATCACTTATACCATTTCTTGAACACGATGATGCCAATAGGGCACTGATGGGGTCCAATATGCAGCGCCAGGCGGTTCCATTAATTGACCCGGAGCCCCCACTGGTAGGTACAGGAATGGAAGGAGTGGTGGCAAGGGATAGTGGGGTGCTTATTCTTGCTAAAGATGACGGTGTAGTTGAAGAAGTATGCGCGGATCATATTAAGATAGATTACAAAAATGAAAAGAATTATATTCATTACTTATACAAATTCAGAAGATCAAACCAGGGAACCTGTATAAACCAGAAGCCTGTCGTAAAAGAAGGTGAAAAAGTTAAAGAGGGTAAGGTAATTGCAGATGGGCCTGCAACCAGTGCAGGTGAATTAGCCCTGGGCAAGAATTTAAGACTAGCTTTTATGTCTTGGGAAGGATATAACTACGAGGATGCCATTATTATTTCAGAGAGATTGGTAAAGGAAGATATCCTATCATCTATCCATATTTCAAAACAGGAAGTGGAAGCCAGAACAACAAAGTTAGGGGCAGAAGAGATTACAAGAGATATACCAAGCATAGGAGAAGAAGCTTTAAAAAATTTAGATGAACGCGGAATTATAAGGATTGGAGCTGAGGTAAAACCAGGGGATATACTGGTTGGTAAAATAACTCCAAAAGGTGAAACGGAACTTACAGCAGAAGAAAAACTACTGAGGGCTATTTTTGGTGAAAAAGCCAGAGAGGTTAGAGAGAGCTCGCTTAAAGTACCTCATGGTGAAGGGGGTAAAGTCTTAGATGTACAGTTATTTTCCAGGAAAAAAGGCCACGACCTCCCACCAGGAGTAAATGAGCTGGTAAGAGTGTTTATTGCGGAAAAGAGAAAGATTTCCATCGGTGATAAGCTTGCCGGAAGACATGGTAATAAAGGAGTTATATCGGTAATTCTTCCTGAAGAGGATATGCCCTATACAGAAGACGGTGAACCGGTAGATATAATATTTAATCCTCTGGGGGTACCTTCGAGGATGAATGTGGGTCAGGTACTGGAAACTCATCTCGGCTGGGCAGCTTATAAAGGATGGAATAACAAAAAGGAAAATATAAAAAGCGACAGTCCTGTTTATATTTCAACGCCTATTTTTGAAGGAGCAAAAGAAGCAGATATAATGAAGCTTTTAAAGGCGGCCAATCTACCGGAGAATGGAAAAACCGCTTTATATGACGGCAGGAGCGGAGAGAAATTATCTGATGATATTACTGTAGGTCACGTATATGTAATGAAACTGCTTCATCTGGTAGATGACAAAATTCATGCAAGGTCTACAGGTCCATATTCTTTAGTTACACAACAGCCACTTGGCGGTAAGGCACAGTTTGGTGGCCAGAGGTTTGGGGAAATGGAAGTGTGGGCATTGGAGGCTTATGGTGCTGCTTATGCATTACAGGAAATGCTTACTATTAAGTCGGATGATGTAACAGGAAGAGTAAAGACTTATGAAGCTATTGTAAAAGGTGAGAATATCGAGAAACCAGGAATTCCGGAATCATTTAAAGTGCTTATAAAAGAAATGCAGAGCCTGGCTCTTGATGTGGAAGTATTGTCAGAAGAAGGAAGGGAAGTAAATGTATCACGAACTGAAGATGAAATTATGAAAACTGTGGAAGACTTAGGAATTGACCTTAAGGAAGAAAGAGGTCTGGAAAAAGGTAAAGAAAAGAAAATAAAAGAAAAGGATGAAACAGTAGAGGAAAAGGAATTAAAAGAAGTTGGGGAAAAGAAATTAAAAGAAGCAGAGGAAAAGAAACCGGAACACGCTAAAGAAAAAAGCAAAACTAAAGTCACCAGGAAGAAAAAAGATAAGATTAAAAAATAAAATAATGATTAGTAGTATTTAATACTAATCTAATTAATTCGAAGGGATTTGATAAATGGTTGTAAGTATAGATGTAAATAATTTTGATGCTTTAAAAATTGGACTTGTTTCACCGGAAAAAATTAGATCGTGGTCCAATGGCGAAGTAAAAAAGCCTGAAACTATAAATTATAGGACATTAAAACCGGAAAAAGATGGGCTGTTCTGTGAGAGAATTTTTGGTCCTACAAAAGACTGGGAATGTTATTGCGGGAAATATAAGAGAGTAAGATTTAAAGGAATAATCTGTGAGAGATGTGGAGTTGAAGTAACCAGGTCTAATGTAAGAAGGGAAAGAATGGGGCATATTGAGCTTGCATCCCAGGTTTCGCATATATGGTTTTTTAAGGGGGTTCCCAGCAGAATGGGATATGTTCTGGATATCAGCCCCAAGGATCTGGAAAAGGTTCTTTATTTCGATTCTTATATTATAACCAGCATTAACAGAGAAAAAATAACTGCTGAAGAGGAAGAAATTAAAAAGTTATACCATAAAGCCCTTGACAGGGCAAAGGATTTGCACCAGCTAAGGCTGGAGGAAATAAAATTAAATAAGGACAATTATATAAATGAAAGCAATGAGATCAGTGATAAAAGGAATTTAATGAAAGTTCAGGAAGAAGATGAAGAAATAGATAAAGATTTCGAGAATGATAAAGATGGTAAGATTAAAGAGGAAGAAACCCTTGAATTGGATTTAGAAGTAAAAAAAGCGAAAGTCATCAAAGAGACAGAGATGCTTCTAGAAGAAGAAGAAGAAATATATAAGGAAGAGATTGATCTGATAAAAAGAGCTGATACTTTTTTCTTTAATTTAGAGGAAAAGATGCTTGTCTCTGATGAGGCCCTGTTTAAGAAGATGAAAGAAGTTTATGGGCAGTATTTTAAAGGAGGAATGGGAGCAGAGGCTGTAAAAGAACTGCTTGAAAATATTGATTGTACAAAAGAAGTGGAGGAGCTTAAGGAAACTGTAAAGAAATCCAAAGGCCAGAAAAAAAGCAGGAGTATAAAAAGACTAAAGATATTATCTTCATTTATAGATTCGGATAATAAACCTGAATATATGATTCTTGATATACTTCCGGTAATACCCCCGGATTTGAGGCCAATGGTTCAATTGGATGGTGGAAGATTTGCTACATCTGATTTGAATGATTTATATAGGAGGGTTATTAATAGAAACAACAGGCTTAAAAAACTCCTGGAACTGGATGCCCCGGAAATTATTGTTAACAATGAAAAGAGAATGCTGCAGGAAGCTGTTGATGCACTTTTTGATAATGGAAGAAGAGGCCGGGCAGTGGTCGGGGCTGGAAATAGACCGCTTAAATCTTTAAGCGATATGCTCAAAGGTAAACAGGGTAGGTTCAGACAGAATCTTTTAGGTAAAAGGGTAGATTATTCGGGAAGATCAGTTATTGTAGTAAATCCAAATCTTAAACTGGAGCAATGCGGGCTTCCTAAGAAAATAGCTTTAGAACTATTCAAACCCTTTGTTATGAAGAAATTGGTTGATGAAGGATTTGCCCAGAATATAAAGAGTGCCAAAACTATGGTAGAGAAAGAAAGTAACGAAGTCTGGGATATACTGGAAGAAGTAATTAAAAATCACCCTGTTCTGCTTAACCGTGCACCGACACTTCACAGGTTGGGTATACAAGCATTTATGCCTGTACTGGTTGAAGGTAAAGCTATACAAATTCATCCTATGGTTTGTCCGCCATTTAACGCTGATTTTGACGGCGATCAAATGGCTGTTCATGTACCTTTATCAAATGAAGCAAAAGTTGAAGCGATGATTCTAATGCTGTCCGTAAATAATATATTATCCCCCGCCAGCGGTGAACCGGTTGTAGTTCCTTCTCAAGATATGGTTCTGGGGATATATTATTTAACTTCAGAAAGAGAAAAATCAAATGGTAAAGAAAGGTTTTATAATAACTTTGAGGATGCTATTTTAGATTATGATTACGGGTTTATATCTTTACACACATTTATCAAGGTGAAAATTGAAGAAAAGGAAACCAGGACCACGGTTGGGAGAATAATATTTAACCAATCACTGCCTGTTGATTATAAATTCGTAAATAAAGAAATATCTAAAAAAGAACTAATAAGTATTATTGCTGAATGTATAGGCAGATTTCCTCAAAATGTTGTTATAGAGATGTTGGATAATATCAAACAAGCAGGATTTCAATATTCGACCAGGTCAGGTCTTACTATAGGGATAGATGATATTAATGTACCACCTGAAAAAGCTAAGATTCTAAGCAGCGTAGAGAAAAAAATAGAAAAAATTGAAGATTATTACAAGCAGGGTTTAATAACTGAATTTGAAAGACACCAGAGATTGATACAAACATGGTCTCAGGCAAATGAAAGCGTAGCTGGCGCAATGGAAAAGAATTTTAGCAAATTTAATCCGGTTTATATGATGGCTACATCCGGCGCCAGAGGAAATATAAAACAGCTTCGTCAGTTAGCCGGTATGAGAGGACTTGTGGCAAATGCCAGAGGAGATATTATAGATAGCCCAATAAAATCTAACTTTAGGGAAGGACTTACTGTTCTTGAATACTTTATTTCCACCCATGGCGCAAGACAGGGACTGGCAGATACAGCACTGCGAACTGCAGATTCAGGGTATCTTACCAGAAGGTTGGTTGATGTTGCCCAGGATACCATGGTGAGAATTAATGACTGCAAGACCGAGGATGGCATAAATCTCTATGTTTTGACTCTGGAAGGGGAATCTAACACTAATTTAATAGGAAGAACATGTCTGGGAGATGTTAATAATCCTAATACCAAAAAAAATATAATAAAAGGTGATGAGGAAATTACTGAAAAGCACATGCAGAAGTTCATACATTCCAATATTGAAAGTGTAAAGGTACGTTCAGTTATGACTTGCGAAGCAGAATCCGGGGTTTGTCAAAAATGTTATGGAAGGGATCTTGCCACCGGTAAAATAGTTGAAATTGGTGAGGCGGTAGGAATTATAGCCGCTCAGTCTATCGGGGAGCCGGGCACCCAGCTCACTATGCGTACATTTCATACCGGTGGAGTAGCAAGTACTGTAATCCAGAGATCTATAAAGTCGCCGGTTAAAGGTAAACTTATATTCAGAAAAGAATTGTTATCCGAGCTGAATATGAAAAAGACCGATCTTACCGAGAAAGACACTAGTGAGGTTATCGAGATTAATATAGAGCATATCCCTCATAAATTAATTTTCCAGGTTCAAATGGAAAGAGGGGATATAGTAGATGTAATAATTCCCAAAGGTGAAATACTCCTGATAAATAAAAAGGTAAATGTTGAAATTGGAGAGGTTTTTGCCAAGCTAATTCTTACTGCTAAAAGAAAGACACATGTTCATAAACATGAAAAAACTTTTGAAGGCATTGATATTACAAGCGGTCTGCCCAGGGTAGTAGAGTTATTTGAAGCAAGAAAACCTAAAGAACATTCCTTTATAGCAGAGATATCAGGAAAGATTGAAATTGAAGATATAGATTCAAGGTTCAGAATGCTTACTTTAAAAAGCAAAGATGGCAAGCAAGAAAAGTTTTACCAGATCTCAACCAGAGCAAAATTAAGTGTTAAAAACGGGGATAAGGTTTCTGCTGGAGTCCAATTGACTGAAGGGCCAAAAAATCCTCATGATATTTTAAGAATTAATGGAATTAAGGATTGTGAGCAATATTTAGTGAGAGAGGTACAGAACGTATATAAGGCCCAGGGTGTGGATATTAATGACAAGCATATAGAAGTAATAGCCAAACAGATGCTAAAGAAAATTACTATAATTGATCCCGGAGATAGTCATTTTCTTCCAGGACAGCTGGTAGACAGATTGTATTACGAGAAAGAGAATAACAAATTAATTTCTAATATGAAAGTACCGGCTACAGCAATTCAAAATTTAATGGGTATAACTAAAGCTTCGCTTGTGACTGAAAGTTTTCTTTCAGCTGCATCATTTCAGGAAACTACCAGAGTTCTGACAGATGCAGCTCTGGAGAATAAAATAGATAATTTAACTGGACTGAAAGAGAATGTGATATTGGGAAAAGCCATACCAGCAGGGACCGGTATGGGTAGTTTCAGGGAATATGAATTAGAATATCCTGGTTATAAAGAGAACAATAAAGATGAGATAGAAATCCTTCAGGAATCAGAAGGGGATGATGTAAAAGAAATAGAAATTAATATTTGAAATATAAGTGAGAAAATACTTTAGAATAGCCATTTTTTTATATTGACATTTTAATTTTTAGATGATAATCTCTTTTTTCGTGTCCTCAAAAAAGGCTATTATTAATCATTTTTTGCGGTGTCAGTATTATTAAATTAAATTAGAGGATAGTGTATTTATGCCAACTATAAGTCAACTGGTTAAAAAAGGAAGAAAAAGATT
This sequence comes from uncultured Actinomycetota bacterium, assembly GCA_964558475.1. Classification (GTDB taxonomy): domain Bacteria; phylum Actinomycetota; class Humimicrobiia; order Humimicrobiales; family Humimicrobiaceae; genus Hydromicrobium. The sequence goes on along the minus strand of CAZLEB010000037.1, from coordinate 3,001 downwards.
AAAAAAGAAGAAGAAAACCCGTGCCCTGCAGGAAAATCCTTTAAGAAGGGGTGTATGTATCAGGGTGTATACTGCTACTCCTAAAAAGCCAAATTCGGCATTGCGTAAAGTAGCGAGAGTAAGGCTTACAAACGGAGCAGAGATTACGGCATATATACCAGGAGTCGGTCATAATCTGCAGGAACACTCTATAGTACTGGTGAGAGGCGGCAGGGTAAGAGATCTGCCAGGGGTAAGGTATAAAATTGTCAGAGGCACACTGGATACCGCGGGGGTTGAAGATAGAAAATCTTCCCGTTCCAGATATGGAGCTAAGAAGCCAAAGTAATTTATAAGGAGTTATTAAGTGCCAAGAAAAGGAAGACCTCAGAAAAGGAAAATAAAAACAGACCCTATTCATAAAAGCAGGGTTATTTCACAATTGATTAATAAGGTTCTGGCGGATGGAAAAAAAAGTATTGCTGAGAAAATAGTATACGGGAGTCTGAAAATTCTGGAAGAAAGAACCAAAGAGAATCCATTGGAGATACTGGATAAATGCATTGATAATGTAAAACCGGTACTGGAAGTAAAACCAAGAAGAGTAGGGGGAGCTACTTATCAGGTACCGGTAGAAGTATCTACGGAAAGGGCAAATGCACTGGCTATTAGATGGTTAGTTGATTTTGCAAGCAAAAGAAAGGAAAAAACCATGGCTGGAAGATTAGCTGCTGAGATTCTGGATGGTGCCAGCAATACAGGAAGCAGTATTAAAAAGAAAGAAGATTTGCATAAGATGGCTGAGGCCAATAAGGCTTTTGCACATTATAGATGGTAGCATAAGGTGACTATATATGGCTAGACAGGTTTCATTAAAAAATACAAGAAATATTGGTATAACTGCTCATATAGACGCAGGTAAGACAACTACAACTGAACGTATTCTGTACTATACCGGCAAGACTTATAAAATGGGAGAAGTTCACGATGGGGCAGCAGTTATGGATTGGATGATACAGGAGCAAGAAAGAGGAATTACCATTACTTCTGCTGCAACAACTTGTTTCTGGAAGGGTAATAAAGTAAATATTATTGATACCCCCGGGCATGTTGATTTTACAGTGGAAGTTGAAAGATCACTACGGGTACTCGATGGTATGATTGCCATATTCTGCGCGGTTGGCGGAGTAGAGCCGCAGTCTGAAACTGTATGGAGGCAAGCTGACAAATATAATGTTCCGAGGATTGCTTTTATCAATAAAATGGACAGGAGCGGAGCAGATTTCTCTTATGTTCTTGATATGATTAAAACGAAACTTAGCGCTAATCCGTTACCAATACAAATTCCTATAGGTAAAGAAGAAGATTTTTTAGGGATAATTGATCTTATCAGTATGAGAGCGATCATATATAAAGATGAAATGGGAATTAAGTTTGAGTACATAGACATACCTGCGGAACTTAAATCTACTGCTGAAAAATATAGGCAGGAACTTATTGAAAATATTGCTAATTATAATGATTATATTTTAAATAAATATGTTGAAAATATCGAAATAAGTGAAGGAGAATTAAAAAAAGCTATCAGGGAAATAACCATTAATGTTAAAGGTGTTCCGGTATTTTGCGGAGCCGCTTTTAAGAATAAAGGGGTGCAACCATTACTGGATGGGGTAATAGATTTTCTTCCATCTCCTACTGATATACCTTCACCTAAAGGTGTAAGTCCGGATAACGGAAAGGAAATTGAGAGAGAAGTAAGCGACAATGCACCTTTTTCCGGTTTGATATTTAAAATAACAACTGACCCGTTTGTAGGAAAGTTAAGTTATTCAAGAATTTATTCCGGAACCTTGAGAAGTGGAATACAGGTATTGAATGCAAATAACAGCAATAAAAAAAGGATCAGCAAACTATTGGAAATGCATGCTAACAGCAGAGAAGAGTTAAAAGAGTCTTACTGCGGAGATATAGTAGCGGTTGTCGGTCTAAAGAATGTAAATACCGGTGATACTATATGTGATCCAAATAAGCCTATTAAATATGAATCTATTACTTTCCCCGAGCCGGTGCTTGCGGTTGCTATCGAACCCAAGACAAAGATTGACCAGGAAAAATTAGCAAATGCACTAACAAAGCTAGCAGAAGAAGACCCGACTTTTAGAAGAGAAATTGATAGTGAAACCGGGCAAACGATTATTTCAGGTATGGGGGAACTTCATCTTGAAATTATAGTAGACAGGTTGCTGCGTGAGTTTGGCGTAGGTGCAAATGTTGGTAAGCCTCAGGTATCTTATAGAGAAACCATAACCAGAGGAACTCAAGTGGAAGGAAAATATATCAGACAAAGTGGCGGAAAGGGACAGTATGGTCATGTAGTTGTCCGGTTTGAGCCAAATGAATATGGCAGAGGGTTTGAATTTGAGGATAAAACAAAAGGGGGAGCCATACCAAAGGAGTTCATTAAACCAATTGAAATGGGAATAGAAGATGCCATGCAGAGCGGCGAGGTTGCCGGATATCCGGTTGTTGATGTCAAGGCCGTACTTCTGGATGGATCTTATCATGAAGTGGATTCTTCAGAGATGGCTTTTAGAATTGCCGGTTCAAAAGCTTTTAGGGAGGCTATGAAAAAATGCCTTCCTATTTTATTGGAACCAGTAATGGATGTTGAAGTGGTTGCTCCGGATGAGTATATGGGAGAAGTTATTGGTGATCTTAATTCAAGAAGAGGAAAAATATTATCTGTAACATTAAGAAATAAGAACAGGATTATAAAAACAGAGGTGCCGCTTGCTGAGATGTTTGGATATGCCACAGATTTGCGGTCAAAAACTCAAGGTAGAGCCACTTTTACCATGCAGTTTAAAAAATACGAGTCTACGCCCGGTAGAGTTGCAGATGAGATTATCGAAAGGTTTAAGGGAAGTAAAATTGCAGTATAGATTATCAATATGGAAAATTAACTTTTAAGCAAAGAAAGGATATATTATGGCTAAACAAAAATTTCAAAGAACCAAGC
>CAZLEB010000036.1:0-11964 GCA_964558475.1 uncultured Actinomycetota bacterium | reverse complement strand
AGAGATTGCATTATACATTGAATGTCAACAACCATAGCTTCAACTGATCCGGTTATTATTGCCATCTCCTGTGAAAGGAAGTTGCCAATCGGTGCTATACCCTGTCTCATCAGCACTTCATTTGCGGTACAGCATATCCCTACAACATTAATACCCTTTGCACCTTTGCTTTTTGCATACTCCACCAGTTCCTTGCTATCGGCAAGCTCGGCAATGATTTCCGAAAGAGTGGGTTCGTGGCCGTGGACTACAATGTTTACTTCATCTTCTTTTAACATTCCCAGATTGGTCTTAGCTTTCCTAGGTTCAGGAGTTGTAAACAGGATATCAGTGATCTCGGTGCCTATCATAGATCCTCCCCACCCGTCGGATAAAGCTGTTCTTAGGGCTTGATCCAGAATATGTTCTGCATCCTGGTCCACTCCCATATTGGTCCTGTGCATAGTTTCCACAATTTCTCTATCGATGCCTCTTGGAACAATCTTATATTTTCTCCATATCTCCTGCCTTTTTTCCGGGGCAATTTTTATAAGATCAATTTCACCATCCTGCTGTCCAAAAAGTGATAGGGCTTTTTCTGATGTTTCTTTGGCAATCTCTTTTATATCCCTATCATCAATCTTGACTCCCAAACTTTTGGCAAACTTCATTAATTTAAATTCATCTTTTATTTTTAAACCTTCGGCCTTATCCTCTGCAACCAGCCCCAGCATGTGGGCCAGATCCCTTCCATGATCAGAGTGAGCTGCAGCACCTGCTGCAATGTGTCGCGCCAGGTTTCTTGCAGCAATAGTTGCCAGAGTCGCACCGCACAGGCCGGTTTTATCTTCTCTTACCCTGCAGGGTCCCATTGCACAGTTCTTGCAGCAAATTCCGGAAATACCGGCACCAATAGGGCAGCACTTCATTGATTCGGATCTATCAAAAATAGTGGACACTTCACCACTCATTTTTTCCATAATTTCAATAACTGCTTCATCTTCCGTTATTTTCTTATATTTTTCCTTTTTATTATCTTCCTTCATTTTATTTATAACACCACCCTTTTTTTTGTAGATATTACAATAAATCTCTAATAATCTCTTTGATTAAGCTTATTGCTCTGGGATGCCTCATTACCAGGATATCAGCACCTGAAAGCAGCATACTCATACATGAGATCGTTTCCCAGTTTATCCCTCTTTCTTCCTGATCGCCCCAAAGGGGATAATCTTCCTTGCTTCCCCTGACTTCTTTCACTTTCCAGATTTCGGAAGCAATATCGCTTATAATCGGCATTTGCGTCATCTTGTCATCCTGCATAAGTGCAGCAATTTTCAATCTCTCCATTGCTGAATAGCAATATTCTATCCCATAACCAAGACCTGAACTTGAAGGATCCATTGTTATTTTGTCGGAAGATAAGCCTAATTGGGTAAGCAGTATATTTATTTGCTTGGCAATGTTTACGTCGAGGGGGTTTAATGCCACAACATTATTGTTATAACCAATAGCTGCCGCAGCTATGGTCTTATAATTATCTTCTTCTACCCAGCCCATTAAAATATTACTGTCTTTATTTTTTTCGGAAACCTTTTTCATCACTTCAGCAATCTTCTCCATTGGGCCCGCCCCGTATACTATTAAAGGCTTATCAATAGATTCTCTTACATTTTTAGAAAGTTCTGCAGCATCTTCCGGGCTCATATTTACAGTATCCGGGTTGATGCTTACAAGTTTCAGGCATATGGCATCTGCACCATACTCGCTGATACTCTTCTGAGCCCATTTTACAGGGTCATCAAAAACATCTTCATAGTATTTGCTGATGACCTGCGGCCAATCAGATGGTCTGCTGTCAAAAACCTCAATAGCGATAATGGGTTTGTTTGAGATTTCACCTTCAAAACTATAAAAAGGTAAAGCGGTTTCTCCGCCAACTGAAATTTCCGTCTTTTCTTTACCCAGCTTCAGGATATTGATTTTTCCGTTATATGTATTTTTTGGAACTTGAAAACTCAAGCCTTTCCCCCCTCTTTTTTAAGTTTATAATCTTAAAAGTTATAAATAGTTTTCCATTTACAGGCAACAATCTAGGATATTCTATCATTTTTAATGGAAAACTCCAGTTCGTTTTTAAAAGTTATACTATAAGCCTCTCCATCATCTTCTCTATCTGCTTTAATGCCAGGCTGTCTTCCGGAATATCAAATATTGTTTTTCCGCTGATATCCATTTCATAAATATTGTCATCGATGTTTACGACACCCAATAGATCAAGTTTTTTTTCATCAATGTAATCCTTAAGTCTGCTGTCCAGTTTTCCATTAACCCTGTTTACCAGCAAAAATATTTTCCCTGCATTAATATTTATTTCTTTTGAAAGGTCTCTTATCCTCGATGCAGTAAGAATTCCCCTTGGAGATGGATCGGAAGTTATAAGGAGGTAATTAACATCACTGGTTGTTCTCCTGCTTAAATGCTCCATACCGGCTTCATTATCCATAACAATATAATCATAATTATCCTGCAGGATATCTATATATTTTTTAAATAGATTGTTGGCATAGCAATAGCAGCCGGGTCCTTCGCCCCTGCCCATTACCAGCAGATCAAAATTCTTGCCTTCTACTAATGCCTGGTGAATATTCATCTCAATTAGCTGGTCCTTATAAATGCCTCTTGCAAGACGGGGGGCACTTTTTTTAAAATCTTCCCTTATCGCACCTACGGTATTTGTAACTGCAACCCCTAAAAGTTCATTAAGATTTGAATTGGGATCAGCATCCAGTGCCAGTATTGAACCCTTTTTTTTCTCAATCAACCTCCTTATGATAAGACTGCTGATAGTGGTCTTACCTGTGCCGCCTTTGCCAGCCAATGCAATTTTTACATTCATTTAGGTAAATTTCCTCTTACTTTAATCATTTCTTCAGCTTGCCATCAATTGAATAAAGACTCTCCTCTACTGTTGGGAAATCTTTCATATCTGTATAAGGTAAAAACAGACCTGCCACATACCTATCCATAAATTTCATATTGACACTTAACTCAATATAGGTAATATGCTCCGCAATTTTCGTACTTTGCTTATATCTATCTTCCGAAAGTAAACTCAGGTAAGCTCCGGTTATTGAAGTATTTCCAAGAAAAAAATATTTACTGGTATCTATATCCGGAAGCATTCCGATAATTACAGCATTCTTGATATTTAAGTATTTTCCCAATCCACCTGCTATATATATCTTTTCCAGGTCATACACACTTAAATCAACTTCCTCCAGAAGCGTTTTAATTCCTGCATAAATGGCCGCCTTTGCTCTTATCAGATTATCAATGTCAACTTCACTGATATAAATATCTTCTCCTGTGGCGCTTTCCTTGCTGTCAACCAATATATACTGACAGTCATTATCCATACATTTAAGATATTTATTTCCTATGTCCTTATTAAATTTGCCTTTCCTGTCAACAACACCTTTTAAATACATCTCTCCGATTACATCAATCATACCGGAACCGCAAATGCCCCTGGGTTTACCGCCACCTATGACCCCAATCTGACATCTATACGTCTTTTGATTAATTGATATCTTTTCAATAGCACCATCAACTGCCCTTATCCCGCATTTTACTCCGCCGCCTTCAAAAGCAGGTCCTGCCGAACAGGATACGCCCATCATCCATTCGGAATTTCCTACTACCAGTTCACCATTGGTACCCAGATCTAAAAAAAGAGCCAACTCTTCCTTTCTGTACATACCTGTTGCAAGAATACCTGATGTTATGTCACCTCCAAGATAGCTGGCAACTCCCTGTATATTATATACATAGGCATTTTTTATGTGCTTTATACCAACCTCTTTTGCCGTAGAACTTGAGAATTTATTGGCTACTGTTACATAAGGTTCTTCTCTTATATATCTCGGAGGAACACCGTAAAAAAGATGCATCATTGTAGAGTTTCCTGAAACCATCATTGATACTATGCTGTCCGCATCTATATGAGAATTTAATAGCAATCTCCATATCAGATTATTGATTGAGTCTATTATTACTTCCCTTAATTTCTCAAGTCCGCCTTTCCTGTTTGAATAAACTATCCTGCTTATAATATCCTCACCAAATTTTATCTGCGGGTTATATTCTGATTCTGAATTTATTATTTTCCCATCTTCTAAGTTCACAAGATACATAACCAGTGATGTAGTTCCAATATCCAGAGCCAGACCATAACTCTTCCCACTTGCGCTGCCCGGTTTGATATCAATAAGAGTACTATTTTCTCTGTCGATAGTCACTGCAACTTCCCAATTCTTCTCCCTTAAAACAATAGGCAATTTTCTGATTATATGAATTGGAACCACACAATCCTCTAAGTTTAAGTTATGCCTGATGCTTTTTTTAAGTCTGAATAGATCACTGGTTCCATAACTAAGTGACGGTTTTTCGACAACTATAGTCTCCTTTTTTATCCAGGGTTTTATTTCAACAGATGAAAGCTCATCGTTGCTGACGCCGGCATATGTTTTAAATTCCGAATCTGCAAATCTGCCATCCACTATTTTTGCTTTAACTTTTTTCTGCTCGGGTACCTCAACAATTAAATCACTTTCTACCCTGGATAGACATGAGAGGACATAACCGTTTTCTTTTTCTTTCAAGGATATAAACTTGGACTTTTTGGTATTAACTTTTCCTTCCTTTACGCATACCTTACATCTACCGCATGTACCTACACCACCACATGAGGAATCAATATATATCCCACTGTCAAGTATTGCTTGTTTTAAATTATAGCCTTTAGAAACTTTGATAGACTTGCCACTGGGAATAAACTTTATCAAATATTTTTTTTGGTTGTTCATTATTAAATTCGCAACCTTTTAAGCTATAAGATATTATTACCGCCGGGCCAAAGAGTTAAAAATTTGAAATAGTATTTACCAATTCTAAAAATTATATTATATACACATTTAAAAATCAAAATGGAAGGCATCTGTCAGACAGCGGCCTTCCATTTTTTTCTTTGAATTTACTTTTTATTTCTTATCTGCAACTATACCAAGGGTATATCACCCTGGTTTTTATAATAACTATACTCCACTCATTCGCTGAAAGCTCCTTCACTCTGTTGTACTTCCCCTCCACTTATTTCACTAATCTCACTTACGCCAAGTATTACCGTGGTTCCTTCATCAGATTCTACAATTGAAATCCATAAAGAATAGGTACCGTTATTAGCAGAAATGTTAGAGAATTCATTACCATCGCTTTCGCCTGTAGATTCACTTTCGATTTCCCAGCCTACCAGCTGGCTTTTAAACCAGTTAAATACTTCATCTACCGAATCGCTGGTCAATGCACTAACTGAAGAAGTCTGTATTTCATTCGTTGTAGATTCAAAGTAAGATAGTATCTCTATACCAGGATACATAGGAACCACTTCTAGAAACCAATCGGGCAGCTCGGTTCCCTCCCCTATATGCACCTCACCTTCATCCGTGGTTATGGTTGTTTCTCCTTCGGATACATCAACCTCTGCTTCTCCACCACCCTCTGCAATATTCTCCTCTATGGCGTTTTCCACGGCTTCTTCGGTAATCTTTTCTGCTATTTCGTCTTTACATCCGCTGGCAGAAAACAGTATAAAAACTGCCAGACTTACTACTAAAACCAGTGCAATTGCTTTTTTCACTTCAAGTCTCCTTACTACTTCCGTTATTATAATGTTTACTTTAGTATTTTTTTATTTTACTAAAATAATGGTCTTTACAAAATACAAAAATTATAACATTAAGAAAATAAATTCAGTAGAATTATTAAAACTAATAAAAATATTCTTCCTATTACATTCCCAGTGCTATTTTTCAACATCCAATTTATAAAAACTCATAAAAGCTTCTTGCGGTATTTCGACTCTACCAATTCTTTTCATTTTTTTCTTTCCTGACTTTTGCTTTTCAAGAACTTTTCTCTTTCTGGTTATATCCCCGCCATAAAGTCCTGCAGTAACATCTTTTCTATATGGAACTATTCTTTCCTTTGCTATAACTCTCTTTCCGATTGCCGTTTGTATGGATACTTCAAAGTTCTGCCTTGGTATTAGCTTTCTTAGTCTTTGAGTTATTTCCCTGCCCACCTGGTAAGCCTTTTCCTTATGAATAATAATAGACAATTCATCAACCTTTTCTCCGGCTACCAGTGTATCCAGTTTTACCAGATCAGAAAACTTATATTCCAGGAGTTCATAATCCAATGAAGCAAATCCTGAAGTTATTGATTTTAGCTGGTTAAAAAAATCCACAATTATTTCTGAAAGAGGTATTGTATATTTAATCTCGACTCTTTCGCGTGATAAATACTGCATATCCTTAAAATTGCCTCTTTTTTGGTTTGACAGCTTCATTACATCCCCGATATAATCTTTTGGAGTAATTATCGTTGCTTTTACATATGGTTCTTCTATTTTTAATATTTTTTCCTGGATTGGAAAATCAGAAGGTCTCTTTACCTCAATTACCGAATTATCACTTTTAGTTATTCTGTAAGCCACATTTGGCGCAGATGTCAATATTTTCAATCCATATTCTCTTTCAAGTCTTTCCCTGACAATTTCCATATGCAGCAGTCCCAGGAAACCGCACCTAAAACCGAAACCAAGCGAACTGGAAACTTCAGGAACAAAATCCAGAGAAGAATCACTTAGTGAAAGTTTGGCCAGGGCGTCCCTTAAGTTCTCATAGTCTCCCCCCTCTATAGGAAAAAGCCCGGAGTAAACCATAGGTTTTGGCTTCTTATATCCTGGCAGGCTTTTTTCCGCAGGATTTTTTAAAGTGGTTATGGTATCACCTACCATTATATTCCCCACTTCTTTAATTCCGGTAATAATATATCCCACTTCACCTGCAGTCAGCATTTCCTTTTCTATCATATCAGGACCAAATATGCCCACCTCTTCCACTTCACTTGTAAGATTTTCTCCCATGAATTTAATTTTACTGCCTTTATCTATAGAGCCGTTTACAACCCTTATGAGGACCACTATCCCCCTGTAAGAATTATATTGTGAATCAAATATTAATGCCTGAAGAGGGCTTTCAGGGTTTCCGTCCGGGCAAGGTATATCAGTCACTATTCTTTCCAGTATTTCGTCAATTCCATAGCCTGTCTTTGCACTTACTTTTAGTATTTTCTCTTCTTTGACACCCAGTACATTGCCAAGCTCCATTGTGACTTCATCAATCCTTGCACTCTTAAGGTCAATCTTATTAATGACCGGGATAATTTCCAGGTTATTATTAACCGCCAGATAAACATTTGCAAGAGTTTGGGCCTGTATTCCCTGTGTGGCATCAACCACCAGTATTGCCCCTTCGCAGGCAGCCAGACTTCTTGAGACTTCATAGGTGAAATCAACATGACCGGGTGTATCAATTAAATTAAAAATATACTGCTTGCCATCCGGCTTGTTGTGGTAAAGAACCCTTACCGAATGAGCCTTTATGGTAATTCCCCGCTCTCTTTCAAGTTCCATATCATCCAGAAATTGATCCAGCATTTCTCTCTTGCTTACTGTCTCGGTTATCTCTAAAATCCTATCAGCCAGGGTTGATTTTCCGTGATCGATGTGGGCAATTATTGAAAAATTTCTGATTAGTCTGTTGTCTGTCATAATTTAATAAAATAATCCTTTTATGTATTCTTTTTTAATCTCTTAAATAAACCAACTGCAAATTTTACCTCTTCCATTTTAAAAAGGATGGTACTGACTATGTAAATACCGATACACACAACAATTGTCAAAAATAAAAGAAGTATTAACTGCCACAGGCCCTGATAAGCAAAATTTTCCAGCAATTTCCACGAAAAATATAATACAATACTCATAATTGCTGCCGAAATAAAAATTTTTCCATATGATATGAATATTCTCCTGCCTCCAAAATTTCCTACTTTTTTTCTTAAGATTATGACAAGGATTACCACGTTTAATAATGCAACCATTGACGTAGACAGGGCAAGTCCGCCAACACCCATAAACTTCATTAATACCCAGTCAAGGATAAAATTGGCAATAATAGAAAAACTTGCAACTATAAGCGGGGTCCTTACATTTTTGAATGCATAAAAGATACGGTTAAGAAGCATAAGAAGCCCAAAAAATATAAGGCCAAGACTGTGAAAGATTAGAATATATGCCACTTTTTCTGTATCCCCGGGACCAAAATTATAGCGCTCAAACAGGACTTTTATTATAGGATAACTTAAAATTACAAGTCCCGCAGTTGCAGGAACCATCATGTATCCAATTTCCCTCACTCCCAGAGAAAAACTCTCCTTTATACCCTTAATATCATCTCCCGCCGCCTGACGGGATATCAGCGGATACAATACAGTTACGATAGCCACTGAAAATACTCCCAGCGGTAAATTTGCAACTCTCCATGACAATGTTAAAGCAGTAGTATTTCCTCCTCCCAAATTTAATGCAAAAAGATTATCCACACTATTATTAAGCTGAACCGCACCTAAACTTAAGAGAATGGGAATCATAAGCGAAAAGATTTCTTTTACTCCTTCATGCTTAAAATTTATTGCAAACCTGTATTTTAGAGGTGCAGCTTTAAGCTGGGGCAGTTGTATCACAAGGTGCATAAGTGAGCCGGCCATTATTCCTATGGCCATGCCGTATATTCCAAGACGGGGGAAAAACAGGACAACTGAAATAACAGTAACCACATTCATTACAAAAGGAGCAAGAGAAGGAATGGTAAAAATATTATGCGAGTTTAATATCCCGGTAGCCAGACTGGATAGGGACATCAGAACAAGAGAGAATATCATGATTCTCGTCATAACTACGAATTTATATACATCCATCTGGCCATTTGCAATTTTTGAAAGGACTGCTCCTATTTCAGGAGATAAAATGAATACAACGGCAGAGACAATAAGAAATACCAGAGCCATAATGTTTACAATCGAATTAACAAATATCTTAATATCGTCTTTTTGGTTCCTTTTTAGATACGCAGAGTAAATAGGTATAAATGCCGGAATTATAAGACTTTCAGCAAAAAGCACCCTGAAAAGATTCGGAATATAATCTGCCCAGGTAAAAGCATCGGTATCATATGTGATACCAAAATAACCTGTCATTATCTGGTCCCTTACCAGCCCTGAAATTTTTGACAGCAGAATAGCCACAACTACTATGAAGGTGGCGCTGAATATTCTTCTTCTTGACAATAAATAGTCTTCATCCATAGCCATATTATATTACAGATATTATAAAAAAAGGTATTATATCATTTATACCAGCCAGGCAATAAATATTTTTATTTATTTAAAAAAATGCTAAAATGTACAATTGTTTAAAATCGATAGTCATCGGAGAGGAAATAAATAAATGCCAAATATAAAGTCACAGGAAAAAAGTAACAGACAGAACATTAAAAGAAGAACTAAGAACAGGTTGCTTAAAACCAGAATAAAAACCGATCAAAAAAAGCTTGCCGAAGCCGTCAGCAGTAAAAATATAGAAGAGGCTGAAAAGAGTTTCAATATACTTTCCAAGCACCTGGATAAGGCGGTAAAGAAAAGCGCAGTTCACAAGAATTTTTCAGCCAATAAAAAATCTAAAGCAGCAAAACTGGTTAATTCCATTAAAAAATCTTAAGAGATTTATTTATTTTTATAAAGCCCTGGTCATTTTAAGGCTTCTACATCTATAATTTCCGAAATTAACTTTTTAACCAGCTTTTTATCTTCACCACTATTGGTTCTAAAACTGATGTCATATTTATTTAATATTTCAAAGATTTTAAGTATTTCGGACTCAGTGTAGTTACTGCTTAACTTGATATATTTACTTACAAGCTTGCCAACAAAATAAGGGGGAACCTTTATATTATTCTCAATATAATCCGTCACCGATGATTTGCTGTTTCCCGATTTAATATATAAAAAGCATTTGAACATCCTGTAGACTAACGTGATTAGCCCGATTAAGTTCTTATCTTCCTGCAGTACTGATCTTAACGCCTTCAGGCTGCCATCTTTATCTCTTTTACCAATGTAATCTACCAGATCAAAAATTTTTAGTGAATAAATACGGCTTACCAGAAATCTTACAACATTTTCACCAATTACTTTTTTTTCTTCCGAACTTATATAATCATAAAGTTTCTCATATTCTCTCTTTAGTAGATTTAAATCCAGATTTACATTTTCTATCAAGAGTGATTCCGCTTCCTCAGTGAATTTTATCCCATCGGAACCGGACCTTTCTTCCAGCCATTTCTTCAAGTCTCCACTTAAAGGCGGCTTGAGCTGCACAACTTTTCCTGCTTCCCTTACCGCATCTAGTAGTTTAGGATTAAATTTCTGCTTTAAGGCGGTAATAATAAAAATTATATTCGCACCATCATTACCTTTTAATGATATCGAATTTATTACTTCTTTTTGCAGGCTTACAGGGACTTTCTCAACATATTTAATTACCACTATTTTTTTAGTGGAAAACAAAGAAGGAGTGTTTATATAGTTATTAAACTCATCTTCATCGATTTCTTCCGCTCCATCAAAAACCTTAAAATCCGTATCAAAATTAATCTTTCCCTTAAGAAAATTTTTTACACTCTCAATCTTATCCTCCAGTACCGAATCACTGGCACTTATATATAAATAGCAGGATGAAAGCTCTTCTAATTTTAAAAGTTCTTTTTTTGAATTATCTGTTTTCATATCTATTTATATAATTATTCTTATTAACATTTATTCTTATAATTTAAAAGATCGAATAAGTAAATCTGTGTTACCTATGCTTTCTCTTGCTGATGTCGATCTTTTTATAATTATACATGCTGGAAGAATCATAATTAAGAACATTATATGGTAAATTTTAATAATATCAAAAATCGCTTTCCTCAAACTGGAATTAAAGTTAAAAACCAACTAATTCTGTCTCCAAAGCAGGTAATGGATTTTGGAAGAGATAAAGCTTTAATTTAGACAGTGAAAAATAAAAGGTTACTATAAAAAGTAACTGATTTTGGAAAATATTGCTTACTTGAATTATAGGAACAGAGCCACTTTGGATACCACATGCCCTATTTCAGCAAGGGGCACAAGCTGTAGCTTAATTTTGATATAGGTATATGGGTTTAGCCCCTCCGGGAGGACCCTGGGGACAGCTTATCACATTGGGGCAATGTATATTGTATACAGGGGAACAACCCAAATAGATCGAGTGTAACTACTGCTTCGAGGATCATTATCACTTCCTTATCTTCCTGAGAGCTCCTTCTATCTGCAATCGGACAACCTCATCTTCATCCTTTAAAACCTTGATCAAGCCCTTTACATTTTTACTGGCCTTTAATTCCTCGATGTTTGGTGGATCAGATATTCCCATTTTTATACCTCCTTAGTGACTAACTGTCCTAATTATTTCCTTTATAATTTTAAGATTAGCTTCTTTTTTTATGTTATTCATTTATTTAACCTATTCGGAAAATTTTAACACTAAAAAAGCAATTTATAAAAACCCTTTAATTGATTTCATTCCGTTTTCTACGTCAATGTTTGCCAGGGTGATGTAGGTAGTAGTTGTGCTAATATCTGAATGGCCAAGGATCCGTCTTAATGTCTCTATATCTTTTGTTTGCTTATAGTACTGAGTGGCGTAAGTATGCCTTAGTGTATGAGGAGAAATCTTCTTTTCAATTCCAGCTTTACTAGCGTATCTTTTAACCATCTGTTGAATGTATCTATCTGATAGTTTCCTGCCTTTAAGAGTTGAGAAAAAGTAATTGCTTTTAGGCCTTATATTCCTCCAGGCTTCTAAAAGATCATTAAGGTAGTCCGGAATGGCAAGATCTCTGTTTTGTTTTTTGTTTTTTCCCATAGTGTTTTTATGGTTGTATACATTGCTACTCCTAACATTTTCCTCCTTCCTTAAGTGTATAAGAAAGGATTCTA
>CAZLEB010000035.1:6971-11982 GCA_964558475.1 uncultured Actinomycetota bacterium | reverse complement strand
AAGATATATAAACGAAACTGAATTTATAACAAAAATAGGATTACTCTATTGCCTGTGGGAGGAAAATGCTGATGGAATAACAGTTTTTTTTCTGGGATGTGGGAAAAATGCTTCTCGTGAAATCATTAAAAAGATTAAAAATAATCGTAAGTTTTCGGACCGGATTTCTGTTTCAGGCAGAAAGTCAAAAGATATCGTAAGTAAAATCAATGGATACCTGGACGGCAGGATAAAAAACCTGGACTTTAAAATCGGGTTTTTGACCGGAACTCCATTTCAAAAGAAAATATGGAATACAGCTGTCTCTATACCTTACGGAAAGACTATAAGTTATAAAGAGCTGGCCGGTCTTGCCGGTTACAGGAAAGCCTGGAGAGCGGCCGGATCAGCATTGAAAGAAAATCCCATAATACTGGTCGTACCCTGCCATAGAGTTATAAAGAGTAATGGCGACTTTGGTAGATTTGGAGGAGGGGAAAAGTTAAGAGTAAAAGAATTTCTGATTGGGCTGGAGAAGAAGAGTAAAATAAAAGAGCCTCCTTGTGACTATTCCAGGAATGAGGTAAGGTAGGATAAAATAATTTAGCTTGAAAGAAGGCTTTTAATAAAAATACGGAAGGAACTTAAATGGGTGGTTTTTTAGAAAACTTAAAAAAAGTTTTCACCATGCCGTCAGAAAGTACTACCTCTAATTTTATTACTTTTATAGTTAAGTGTAACAAATGCGGTGAAGAGATTACAGTAAGAGTAAGAAGGAACAGTGATATATCAAGAGTTAATGAAGGAGAGGAACAGGAAGGGGCAGAGTACTTTGTAAGAAAGGAAATTCTTGGGACAAAATGCAATAATCTGATATATATTGCAATTTCTTTTGGACCTGGTTTTAATGTCATTTCCAGGGAAATTACCGGCGGAAAATTTGTAGGGTAATGCTTAGATAAATGTATTTTTTATGTTACAATCTAGTTGTATTATTTGTAATAATCTATATATAAGTCTTTAATTAGAATCTTTATAAAAATGAACTTATCTGAAGATTTAAGTGTTGTCATTCTAGCTGCCGGCAAAGGTAAAAGGATGAAGTCTGAAATTCCCAAGGTACTTCATCAAATATTGGGTCAGCCAATACTTTATTACATATTAACTTCGGTTAGAAAATTAAATCCAAAAAATATATTTGCAGTTATAGGTTATGGGAAGGAACTGGTTAGTGATTATTTAAAAAATAATTTCCCTGAAATCAAAATTATTACCCAGGAAAGTCAGCTGGGCACTGCCCATGCCATCTGTATGGTAAAAAAGCAAAAAGAAGATTTCGGGAAAAATATTCTGGTACTGTCCGGGGATAGTCCTTTAATTAATATAGAAACCTTAAGGAAACTTGTTAAAAATAGAGCCAGTTCCGGCAGTTCAGTCTGTATGATCACCTCACTGCTTCCTGACCCAAAGGGATGTGGCAGGATTATAAAAGACGCAAGTGGAAATATAGCAAAGATTATTGAGGAAACTGATGCCAGCGCTGAAGAGAAAAAGATATGTGAAGTAAATTCTTCCATTTACTGTTTTGAGACGGAATCTTTATTTGAGAATATTGAAAAGATTAACACTTCAAATATCCAGAAAGAATACTACCTCACGGATATTATCGAGATACTGATAAAAAATGGTAAAAAAGTGAGTTGTATTAATGCTGCGAACTATCTGGAAGTTATAGGCATAAATGACAGATCACAGCTTTCCGAACTGGAAAATATTATGCAGAAGAAAATTAATGAAAGTTTAATGAAAAGAGGGGTAACTATAAGGAATCCTGATTCATGTTATATTGAGAGTTCTGTAATAATAGACGGAGATGTAGTTATTGAACCTTCATGTTTTATCAAAGGTAAAACCAGAATCGGGAAGAATTCAGTGATAGGTCCTTTTTGTCAGATCACCGATACCGAAATAGGTGAAGGCAGCCGGATAAATGCCTCGGTTATACTGGGCTCTGATATTGGAAAAAATAATAATATAGGACCTTATAGCTATATAAGACCGGGTACTGTGACCGGGGATAATGTCAAAATCGGAGCATTTTGTGAGATTAAAAAATCTGATATTGCCCGCAGCAGTAAGGTTCCTCACCTTAGTTATATAGGTGATACGGAAATCGGATCCGGGGTAAATGTCGGTGCATCATCGGTTACAGTTAATTATGACGGTTTTAAAAAAAGCAAAACTATTATTGAAGACGATGTATTTATCGGTTCTGACACCATGCTTATAGCTCCGGTCAGGATAGGAAAAGGAGCTATTGTTGCCGCAGGGTCGGTCATAGACCATGATGTTCCTTCAAATTCTCTGGCAATAGAACGGGGGGAACAAAAAAATATAAAAGATGGCGCTTCCAGGTACAGAGATAAAAGAAATTTAAAAAATGAAAAGAAATAAATAATATAAGGCAGGGGATATGAGAGAAAATGTAAGAAATAAAAAAATGATGCTCTTTTCAGGATCATCTTATCCTGTTCTGACAGATAAAATTGCTAAAGAGCTGGGAATAAAGGCCGGGAAAGTTACCAGAACTAAATTTAAAAACGGTGAAATATATGTGAAGTTTGATGAAAGCGTAAGAGGTGCAGATGTATTTGTAGTGCAGACATGCTGTGAACCGGTCAGTGATAATATAATGGAACTCCTGATAATGATCGATGCTCTAAAGAGAGCTTCTGCAGGAATGATAAATGCTGTAATTCCTCATTATGGGTATGCACGCCAGGATAAGAAAGCAGAGGGAAGGGAACCAATAACTGCAAAGTTATTTGCCAATCTGCTTTCGGTAGCGGGAATGGATAGAGCCATACTCGTTGATTTGCATGCTGCCACTATACAGGGTTTCTTTGATGTTCCGGTGGATCATGTGACTGCTATACCCATAATAGCCAAATATTTTAAAGAGAAAAATATTGAAAACGGCGTAATAGTGAGCCCAGATGTGGGAGGTGTAAAAAGAGCCAGCATTTTTGCCAAAAGACTTCATTTTCCTCTGGCAATACTGGATAAAAGGAGGTCCGCTCCTAATATGGCGGAGATTGAACACATAGTAGGTGATGTGGAAGGAAAAGAAGCCATAATATTTGATGATATGATAGATACCGGGGGTACACTGCTTAAGGCTATTGATATGCTACTTAGGCATAATGTAAAGAGGGTTTATATTGGTGCAACTCATCCTATTTTTTCAGGCAATGCCATAGAGGAATTTGAAAAATCAAAAGTTGAAGAGATAGTAGTGGTTGATACCATTCCATTAAACAAAGAATATAAAACAAAAAAAATAAAAGTTCTTTCCATTGCATCCCTGCTTGCAAAAACCATAAAAAAAGTTTATCATTGCAAGTCTGTAAGCGAGTTATTCAAGGGTGAAAATTTAGTTTAATTTGTGAGTATAAAGGTAGGTGTAGAGATAGATGGAGAATATAGCTTTAGTAGTAGAAAAAAGAGATGATGAAGAGATAAAAAATAAAGCTTCAAGAAAATTAAAATATAAAAATTATATACCGGCAGTTATGTATGGTCTAAAAAAAGAGCCGGTTAGTATTAAAGTGAAGGAAAAGGAGTTTAAAGACCTTTTAAAGGGTAGAAGCATATACAGCTTAATTTTTGATATGCATATAGATGGTGCGAAAAAGGATAAGAAAGAAACAGTTTTAATAAAAGAATTCCAGAGAGATCCCATCACCAGAGAGTTTCTGCATGTGGACTTTTTAAGAATACAGATGGAAAATGAAATTGAAACTACTGTTCCTATCCATATTATTAATGAAGAAATAGCTGTAGGGATTAAAGATGGCGGCGGCGTCCTGCAACACGGCTTAAGAGAACTACACATTTCCTGTCTTCCTGCAGATATTCCAGAATATATTGAATATGATATAAAGAATCTTGATATGGGTGTTACGGTCAGGATTTCGGATATTGACATTTCTGATAAGATAAAAATACTAAACGATCCTGAAGAAGTAGTAGTTTCAATAATCCATCCCACCCAGTTGAAAGAAGAAGAAGTAGCAGTTGAAGAAGGGGCTGAAGAGGGAATTGTTGAACCTGAGGTAATTGGTAAAGAGAAAGTGGAACCGGAAGAAGAGAAGGTAAAGCAAAAGGAAGAAGGACACTCCAGAGAAAAAGACTCCAAGGAAAAATAATCATTATGATTTTAATTATTGGTCTTGGCAATCCCGGAAAAGATTATGAGTTTACAAGGCACAATATAGGTTTCAGAATTGTTGATGAATTTGCGTGTAATATTGAGAAAAAAAGCTGTTACCGGAAATTTAATTCCTTGATTATCGAATCTTCATATAACGATCAAAAATTAATACTTCTAAAACCTCAAACGTTTATGAATAACAGCGGCGCTGCAGTTGCTTTATGCTACAGGTTTTTCGAAAATCAAATCAATTCAATGCTGGTGATCCATGATGATATTGACATCAGATTCGGAGAGGTCAGGCTTAAGAAGGGCGGAAGCACCGGCGGCCATAAAGGACTGGAATCAATAGCGGAGAACTTGAGAAACTATGATTTTGACAGACTCCGGTTTGGTATAGGCAGGCCTCCGGGCAGGCAGGACGCAGTAGATTATGTGCTTGAGGAGTTTGGCAAAAAAGAAAAGGAAGAAGTAGAAATCGGAGTGCAGAAGTCAGTTGATATCTTAAAAGACTATCTGGCAAATGGTGTGGAATTTGCTATGAATAAGTACAACTGACAGTCTATCTTTTAATATAGTTTACTTCTTTTTATTTTTTACTAAATTATTTAATTTTTTCTTTGAGGGTACTCTCCTGCAGGAAGTTTATCCTATTTTTTTTAATAATTTAAAGATACTTTTTTGATTGGAGAAAATGGTGGAGGCAAGCGGTGCTATTAAGTGATGCAATTAGTATACTTGACTTTCTACAGGAAACAATAAAGAATAAAATATGCTAAAAAATAAATATTCTATTATCCCCAAACCTATCCGATATGA
>CAZLEB010000035.1:1619-6871 GCA_964558475.1 uncultured Actinomycetota bacterium | reverse complement strand
AATAAAATATGCTAAAAAATAAATATTCTATTATCCCCAAACCTATCCGATATGAAACAGGAGAAGGATTTTTTTATCTGTCCGGATCAGTATTAATTTACTCCTACCCAGAATATATAAACCAGGAAAAAATACTACAGCAGTTTATATTGAAGGATACAAATCTTAGTTTAAAAGTAACCGGCCACAACAAACAGAACAAAATTATAAGACTTTTATTTAATAAAAATATCATACATCCGGAAGCATATATTTTAGAAATATATGCTGACAATGTCACAATTTCCGCTTCAGCATCTATGGGTATTTTTTACGGCATTCAAACACTGCGCCAGATAGTTTTGCAGTGTCCTGATATGAAGCTGGCAGCAGCTGTCATTGAAGATTACCCCCGGTTTGAGTGGAGAGGACTGCACCTTGATGTGAGCCGGCATTTCTTCCCGGTTTCGTTTATATACAAATTTCTTGATGTTATGGCATTTTACAAATTTAACAGATTCCACTGGCATCTTACCGATGATCAGGGCTGGAGGATAGAGATTAAGAAATATCCGGAGCTCACCAAAACCGGTTCTTTTAGAAAACAGAAAGACGGATCCGTATATGGTGGTTATTACTCCCAGGAAGAAATAAGGCAGGTGGTAACTTACGCTGAAAAACTTCATATTAAAATATTACCGGAAATTGAAATGCCAGGGCATGCCGTTGCTGTAATTGCAGTTTATCCCGAATTATCCTGCAGGCAGAAAAAGCTTGAAGTCTGGAATAGATGGGGCATTTCCGAGGATGTCTTTTGTGCCGGGAAAGAACAAACCTTTACTTTCCTGGAAAATGTCCTTTCTGAAGTAATTGATCTTTTCCCCGGGGAATATATCCATATCGGAGGTGACGAGTGCCCAAAAAAAAGATGGAAGAAGTGTCCTGACTGTCAGAAACGCATGGCGGAAGAAGGCCTTAAAAATGAAGAAGAATTACAAAGCTACTTTATGAGACGAATCAGTTCCTATCTTGTAAAAAAAGGAAAGAAAATAATCGGGTGGGATGAGATTTTGGATGGCGGATTTACTGAAAAAGCAGTAATAATGGCCTGGAGAGAAGACGGGGTTCAGGCTACCATTAAAGCCGCTGACATTGGAGATGATGTTATTTGCTGTCCCAATAAAGTCTGCTATTTTGATTGGAAACAAACTACCACTGACAAAAGAGGAGTTTTTGGGGTATCTACTATAGGTAACATATATAATTACAATCCTATTCCGAAAAACCTTTCCGAAGAAAAAGCCGGACATATTATCGGGGTACAGGGAAATATCTGGACAGAAAGGATGAAATCGTCTCAAATAGTCGAGTATATGACTTTTCCCCGTGCTCTTGCCGTTGCAGAAACAGGCTGGTCCAAAAGTAAAGATGACTGGGATGATTTTGCAGTAAGAGTAAAAGCACATTTGGAAATTCTTTCCGGAATGGGCATTAATTCCTGCAAGATAATAGAAAGATAAATAGGGGAGAAAAAGTTTTATAGTTTTGAACCTGCTATTATTTTTCATTTGATTTTCTTTTTAATCAGGTTTTTTTATTAAAAAATTTTTAATTGTTCTTGTCTGTTTGGATTTTATTAATATAATAGTCATTTGGGGCTCTGGTAAGATATTTTAATTATTTTCTTATATAATTATTCGTTACAATGGTTATAAAAAATTTAAGATGAAGATGTTTTTAAATAATTTTATAAATGAAAAACAGTGGCAGAAATTTATAGAGCATTATAAAAAGGCAAATATCAACGGTTTCGGAAAAAGACTTACAAGTCTTGATACTCTGGTTGCGGATGAGAATATCTGGCCTTTTATAATCAGTGCTTTTTTTGAGTGTTTTAATATACCGGTTCTGGTAATTACATCAACTTTGGAGAGAGCTTTTGAACTGGAGCAGGAAATAAACTGTATTATTCCAAAGGTTAAGATATTTAATTTCCCCAGTCTTGGAAACAGTATCTTCTATAAGAATAAAATTACTGATACGGAAAATCTAACCAAAAGACTTAAGACAATAAAAAATTTACTTGTCAGCAGTAACCGTAAGGATCCCTTCCTTATAATTGCCACCAGCAACTCTTTACTGAATTTAATGCCGGGATCCAGAGCAGATGAACTGGAAAATATAAAAATATTTACCGGCCGTGAATATGACAGGGACCGTTTGATATCAGGATTTGTCAGCTGCGGCTACGAAAGGGTGCATAAAGTTTATGATAGGGGAGAATTCAGTGTGAGAGGGGAAGTTATCGATATTTTTGATATAGCAGGGGAAAATCCTGCAAGGATTGATTTTATTGGAGATGAAGCGGAGAAAATATTTCTTTATGACATTTTGGATCAGAAGCCGATAAAGCAATTAAACACAGTATCTATTTTTCCAAATATAAATCCCTGGAAGATAGAAGAGACAGGTGGAATAAAATCAAATGGTAAAATGATCTCTTTTATTGACTTGTTAAGGCAGAGTACTCCGGAATTTGCGGCTATACTCTGCGATCCGGTAGAAATTTATTTGAAAGTAAGAAGTGATATTGACATTCTTCATAAGATCTTTGACAGGGATAAGGATATTATGGCAGCTGCCAGTAAGGAAATTGCAGATTCATATCTGGTGAAAAAGGATTTTCTGGAAAAGCAGGATTTTTACCTGAAATTAAGTATAATTTCCACAAAAGAAAAAGCGGGAGGTAAGGGCGAGTTTAATCTCGGGAAGATAGCCAAACAGAAAAAAAGTTTTGGAAATTCTGTTGAATTTATAAAGAATATAAAAAAGGACCTGAAAAACAGCAGGAAGGTCATTATATCTATTAACGGAAGAGAAAGAAGGAAAAAGATAGAGGAGCTATTTTTAAGCAGTTCCGTATCTTACAGTTATCTTCCCGCTGGAGCCGGGGTAAGATATAATCTACTGGAGCCCGGTGTTGTCGATATCTCAAACGTCCGGTTATTCAGAGGTTACCAGTCCGGAGATGTTTCATTATATGGAGAACTGGATATTTATGACCGGATGCAGTATCAGATATCCGGGAAGAAGGTTTCTCCGGATGGAGGTCCTGAATATTTTAGACCAGGAGAGTATGTAGTTCACAAAAATCATGGCATAGGGAAATATGTCGATATTATCTCAAAGCAGGTCGGCAGTTATAAGAGGGAATATTTTTTAATAGAGTATGCGAATAATGATAAGTTATACGTTCCAACATGGCAGGCGGACCGGATAGGAAGATATATCGGTGCAAAAAACCCGACAGTAACCCCGCTTAATTCCAGACAATGGGACAGCCTTAAGAGAAGGGTAAGAAAATCCATACATAAGCTTGCTATTGACCTGGCTAAGTTATATGCCGAAAGAGATTCCATCAGTGGTTATGCGTTCCCTGCCGACAGCCCCTGGCAAAAGGAGATAGAGGACCTGTTCCCGTTCAAGGAAACCCCTGATCAGGTTAAAGCCATAAGTTATGTAAAGAATGCCATGAGCAAACCCAAACCAATGGATATTCTGGTAATTGGAGATGTGGGATTCGGAAAAACCGAGGTTGCGGTTAGGGCAGCTTTTAAGTCAATAGAAAATGGAAAGCAGGTTTTAATGCTGGTTCCGACCACAATTCTTGCCGATCAGCATTACCAGACATTCAGCAGGCGGTATAAAGATTATCCTGTCATTTTAGAGGTCTTGAGCAGGTTTAAAACCAGAAAAAAGCAAATGGACATAGTAAAAGATTTTAATGATGGCAAGATAGATATGATAATCGGAACGCATCGTATTCTCCAGGAAGATATAAAGCCTAAGGATTTGGGCCTTGTAATTGTAGATGAGGAACAGAGATTTGGCGTTAACAGCAAGGAAAAGATAAAACTGCTAAAAACTGAAGTGGATGTGCTTACCTTAAGCGCCACACCTATTCCAAGGACGCTGTATATGTCGCTTGCCGGAGTCAGGGACATAACATTAATCGAGACTTATCCTGAAGGTAGAAATCCTATAGAAACTTTTGTGGGTGAGATTGATTATCAGGTCATAAGAGGTGCCATAGAGAGGGAACTGGCCAGAGAGGGGCAGATATACTATGTCTATAATAGAATAACCGGTATAGAAAATAAGAAAATCCAGCTTCAGCAGTTGTATCCACAGGCGAGAGTTGCTCTGACTCATGGTCAGATGGAGGGAAGCAGAATAGAAAAAATAATGAGTGATTTCATAAATAAAAAATACGATATACTGCTGACCACTTCCATAATAGAGTCCGGGATGGATATTGAAAATGTAAATACATTGATAGTTGAAAATTCACAATTGTTTGGATTGTCACAGCTGTATCAACTAAGAGGAAGGGTGGGCAGATCTTCAGAAAGAGCTTATTCTTATTTCTTCTACCCCGGTAAGGGGAATTTAAGTCTTCAGGCATTTCAAAGGTTAAAAACATTAACTGAATATACCGATCTTGGTTCGGGATATAATATAGCAATGAGGGACCTGGAGATAAGAGGAGCAGGGGAAATATTAGGTCCCAGACAGCATGGTCATATAAATAGTGTGGGTTTTGATATGTATTGTCAGATAATAAAAGAAGAGATTGAAAAGCTCAAAGGTAAGAAGGTAGAAGAGGATATCAATGTTCAAATTGATCTGCCGGTTAGTGCTTATATCCCGAAAAACTATATTGAAAGTGAAAAAGACAGGGTTAATATTTATAAGGTACTTGGAAATGCAGAAAGTTATGATGAAATAGATGAAATTAAGAAAAACATGGACCTACGGTATAAAAAAGCTCCGCCGGTTGTGGATAATCTTGTAAACATAGCCAGAATAAAATACTTACTGAAGAAAGCTAGGATAGAAAAAATTGTACTGGCCGGTAGTAAAGGAATTATATTAAAGAGAGTGGATATGACACCGGACAAAGCCGGAGAAATGAATAGAAGGAACAGTAGTCTGTCATATGAACCGGTATCAAAACAAATAATAATAAAAAAAGCCGGTAAAAATATTGATTTAGATTTAGTCTTAAGTAACCTAAATGATATAATAAGTTTTATATAATAATTTAATTAAAGGAAAGAAGGTAGGGATTGAAAAGGGGTATTATCTGTATAATTGTACTGCTGATTTTTGTCTTCCTGTTTGCCGGCTGCAGTAAGACTGTAGCCAGAGCGGATGGAATTGAGATAAAGCAAAAGGAAGTAGATATTTATATGAATTTTTTAAAAAGCCAG
>CAZLEB010000035.1:0-1519 GCA_964558475.1 uncultured Actinomycetota bacterium | reverse complement strand
AAGATGTGACCGTCACCGATGATGAGGTAAGGAAGTATTATGAAGATAATAAAAGTACAGTATTTTTAGTTCCGGTCAAGCTTAAAGCGAGCCATATCCTGGCTATGTTTCCGTGGATAACAGATAATTCCGAAGAGACCGAAGAGGGAAGAGAGGAAGCGCTTGAGAAAATAGAAATGGTTGAGGAAAAATTAAAAGATGGAGAAGTTTTTGAAGATCTGGCCCTGCAGTATTCAGACGATAGCACCAGTGCAGCAAATGGCGGAGATCTGGGCTATATAAGCGAAGGTCAGATGGTTGAAGAATTTGATAAGGCACTATTTGCCCTGGATGTAGGAGAGGTAAGCGGTATTGTCGAAACCCAGTATGGATTTCATATAATAAAGGTTTATGACCGCCAGGATGAACAAATTCAAAAATTTGATGAAGTTGAGGAGCAAATAAACACATATCTGCTGAATTCATATAAGATAAGAGAATGGGAGGATTTTATTTTTTCTCTGATAGAAAAAGTCAATATTGAATATTTTACAGACGTGGAAGGAACATTGAATAGTACCGATACTGGAACAGAAGATAACACGGATACGGGAACCGAGGAAGAAAGCGAATGAAATCCCAATTAAATAACAGGGATCTTGAGAATATAGACAAAATAAATGACAGCGGTAAGCTTTTTGCCATTTTAGTGGAAATAATGAAAAAACTCAGGTCGCCTGATGGTTGTATGTGGGACAGGGAACAAAATCATAAAACCATTAAAAGGAACTTAATAGAGGAGACTTACGAGGCTGTTGAGAGTATTGAGAATAACAGTTATACGGGGCTTAAAGAAGAGCTGGGTGACCTGCTGCTTCAAATAATTTTTCACAGCCAGATTGCAGCTGAAAGTGAAGAGTTTAGTGTAAATGAGGTACTGCAGGGTATAATAAAGAAATTGATAAGAAGACACCCGCATGTATTTCAGGGAGTGGTTTTAAATAGCAGTGATGAGATACTGGCGAACTGGGAGGATATTAAGAAAAAAGAAAGAAAAGAGAAATTTAAGAAACCGGATTCAATCTTCGGCGGAATTCCAAAATCTCTACCTTCACTACATTATGCTTCTGAGATTCAAAATAGAGCTTCAAGGTTGGGTTTTGACTGGAAAGAGGCAACCGATATATTTGACAAAATAAAGGAGGAGCTGGCCGAATTAAAAAAAGAAGTGGAAGAAGGCAAAGAAAGCCAGATTCCGGAGGAAATCGGGGATGTTCTTTTCAGTATAGTAAATTTCAGCAGGCGTTTTAATATAGATTGCGAAGAAAGTTTATATGAAGCCAGCAAAAAATTTATAAGAAGATATAATTTTATGGAGAAATATGCAGAAGAGAATAATCTTAATTTTAAGAAGCTGCCGTTGAAAGAAAAAGATAAGTTATGGGAAATCGCAAAAAGAGAGCTGTCATGAAAAAGACCAAAATAATCTGCACCATCGGGCCTGCAAGCAAGGAAGAAAATATTCTAAAAAAACTGATAA
>CAZLEB010000034.1:0-12208 GCA_964558475.1 uncultured Actinomycetota bacterium | reverse complement strand
AATCTCCATCAATCATGAACGGGCTTCTTCCTGTTACAAACAGGTTTGGAGCATCCGAGTACTCTAACTGGATGCTTTGAGGTGGAAGTAAACCGGTAGTATATAGATTTTGTATAAATGCAAGAGAATCAACAAAAACCTGATCGGTATAAGAAGCTTCGCCTGCAATTAAATCATCCAGCCAATCCTGTCCTGCTATTCTTCCTACTACAGCACTGAAGAGACAAGACTGCATAACCCAGGTAGCTTTGTTAGCCATTAAGATAGGATAATAACCGGCTGTCGTTAATGGTTCTGCCATTGCTTCAAGTTCAGCCATAGTTGTAGGCATACTTAGCTCAAGGGTATCCAGTAATGTATTATTAACATACAATACATGGGTCGCGGTAAGTGCATAAGGAAGCTCCATAAGTTTGCCATCAAACTGAGGAGCAACAACAGCAGGAACATATTTGTCAGCATCTGCACCCAGGAATGGGAAAAGGTCTTCTACTAAATCATTCTGATACAATTCAATACTTCGCCCACCTGGCCAGAGGAACATAACATCCGGTAATTCCCCGGAAGCAGCCAGTGCAGCAAGTTTCGTATGATATGCATCACTAAAGCTGTTTTCCATGGTTATTGTGATATAAGGATATTTAGCATTAAATGCTGCTACAATATCATCAAATTCTGAAGCTTCAGGAGCAGTAATATCAAGGTAGTTTAACATTGTTATTGTTACTGGTTCTCCTGTTTCTGGCACTACCTCTTCTTCCTCTTCTGCTGCTTCTTCCTCGGCTACTTCTTCCTCGGCTACTTCTTCCTCCACGGCTGCTTCTTCCTCAGCTGCTTCTTCTTCGACTGCTTCTTCCTCAGCTGCTTCTTCCTTACATCCTGCAAGTGAAAAAGTTGCTACCATAGATATAGCCAGCACTACTACTAACAACCACAATAATGACTTTTTCATTTTTTATACTCTCCTTTTAATTTTACAACAATTTTTGATAAAATTTTTCTGAGATTTGTTTAGGGCTATAATTTCAATTAAGCTTAAGTCATACCTGAACAAATCTCGCTTGTTTTGTCATATATATCTCCTTCCCCATTTATTAAATTTTCTTAATAAATACATTCTGAATCTAAGCATTCTTATATTTTCTTAACCTGTCACCTCACTTTCTAACCTTAATTTATCAAAAAAGCTGCCAAACTAATTTATTTTGATCAAAAAAAGTTTACTATTGGCGCACATACCTTCTTAAAACATTTTTTGATATTGTAATACTGCTATTTTTATGCTCCTTTAGATACGTTGCTGGAAAAGAAGGAGTTGGTTTTTCAAATATGGCTCTTCTTAAAACAGCCGATTGCCAGTTATGCTCTAGATAAAATCTTATTTCTTTAGACATAAAGATTTCCGCTATGCCCAGGGTAATACACCTTCTGGGGATAAATTCAGTATGACCTCCATATTTTATGCTATTCATTAAAATTGTCTCCGGGGAAATATCAAGAACTCTTGTTTTTAAACCCTTAAATTCATCTACTGTTATCAAATTTTCATCCATTGGTTCATTAAAAGCTATATGACCATTAATTCCGATACCACCAAAACAAATATCTACACCACCCATTTCACTAATAGCTTTTTCAATTTGTAAAATATTGCCCGGATCGGGAAAGAGTATATTTTCAGGTTTTATTTTTAGATCATCGTCCAACAGGTTAAATAAATCCTTCTTCATAAAACCTCTAAAACTTAAAGGGCTATCTTCTGATATTAAATTATCACTGTCATCTAAATATTCATCCATATTAATAGTAATTAGGTTTTTACAGCTGATATTCTCCATATTGCAGATTGCTGCAAATCTTCGATATTGCCCTTTTGGACCTACGGGCAGCATAAAAGAAGTTGTAGTATTACTTTTATTATTTTCTTTTATTTTTTCCGCCATAACTCTGGCTATTTCGTTATAAATATCTATTCTATTTTCCACCACATAAACCTTTATCCACCTATTATTTAAAATCTCCTCTTCATTGATATTAAAATATTTCACTTTATCTATCTCTTTTATTAAACTATTTTTCATTTTTTAAGATCCTACCTCTTGTTCAATTTTATAAGGAAATTTACTAATTAGCAGAGATTCTACTGCCTGAAAAGAAGCACTTGTTACTAGAATATTCATTTGTTTTTTTATGAAACATTTTACTTTTAAATTTTTTTATATTTGTTTAACCCCAAATCAAGAAGAAATAGAAAAATGAAATATCTCCTTTAAAGGAATAGCTGCAGAAGCAATTATCCTAAAATCCTTTCCTAAAGAAATCGAACAAATTTCTAGTTTATCGGTTAGAATATTCAAGGCTTGCTTAAATACTATTTTTTTTACCTCAGAAATAAGAAAATGGTTGTCATATGCAAGCTTCCCTCCTAAAATTATTACATCTGGATTTAGCAAATTAACTATATTAACAATCCCTGTCGCCAGGTATGCTGCTGTTTCGGTCATAATTTCTTTTGCTAGTTGATCGTTTTTCTCTAAGGCATCACGAAAAATATATGGGGTAATTTGCTTTATATCTCCTTTTGTTAATTCAACCATCATAGTGTGTTTTCCATTTGCTACAGAAGCCAACACCTTAGAGTAAATAGCAGACCAGTTAATATAATTTTCAAGGCAACCTCTGTTACCACAATCACAAAGGATGCCATTTCTATCTATACTTGTATGACCAAACTCGCCTGTTCCACCACTATGCCCACGAAAGATATGTCCATTTACTATAATTCCGGCTCCTACTCCATCACTAATTGTAATATAGACTAAATTCTTTAATTTTTTATATGCTCCAAAACTTTTTTCAGCTAATACAATTGCATTAGTATCATTTTCCAACCAGACCTTAAGTTTAAATTTTTTTTGAATTATTTCTTTTAGAGGGACATTCTTTAATTTTAATTTTGTATTTTCATAAATTACAGCTTTATCCACACTTATAATTCCAGGAGAGGTAACAGAAATCCCAATACATTTTTTTAAATTAGAATTAGGATATATCTCTAAAAACTGACCAATTGACTTTAAAAGATAATCAATAAATGGTTTTCCTGTTAGTTCATTTACAGGATAAATTTCTTGCCTGTTAATTTTTGTTTCTAAATTGGTTTCAGCTATCTTTATAGCAGAATTAGTAATTGCGAGTGCAATAATAAATTTACTATCCGAAGAAAATCGTAATAATATTGGTTTTCTACCACCAGTCGATTTTCCTTCTCCTTCCTCATATACCAGCTCTTGCTTTATTAATTTTTTAACTGCAGCAGTTACTGTGGTAGAGCTTATCTTGTTCTTTTTGGCTATTACGCTTCGTGAAATTGGCCCATAATTTTGTATTGTTTTAAGAATTATAGATCTATTTAATTCTTGAATTAATTTTAAATCGCCAGTTCTTTGCATTTAATTAAATCCTTATTATAGACTTACTTTTTCCAGTGCCTTTATTAAGTTATTATATACTATAATGACTTACAATTATTGTCAATAAAAATTCTTTTAAGTGTTATTGTTAAGTGATATTGTCACCTTTATCTTATTCAGGGAAAATGTCACCTATGAATACAAGAGAGAAACAATATCACACCTGAAACATCTGACCCACTTTTTCTTCAAGAGTCACAGCAGAAAGTAGATTTTCCAATTTATTTTTATTTCCGTTTCTCAATTTTAAAAACCTTTTTTAATAATTAATACTACTTGAAAATTTAAAAGATTATTTATATTATTTTCAAATATGAATAACAGAAGAAATTATCCTTTTAGTGCTCCCGAAGACAACCCCTTTATAAACTGGCGTGACATAATCAAATAAAAAATAATCACAGGTAGTGAAGCAACAGCCAATACTGAAAAAATCAATCCAAAATTAGTCTCATACTGTCCGTATAATAGTGCAGTCGCTAAAGGAATGGTCTTCATATTATCTGTTCTAATTAATAATAATGGGAACCAGAAATCATTCCAAATTGGTATGAAATTGATAATGGCTACAGCAGCTAAAGCCGGCCGAATTAGAGGAAATATTATTCTAAAAAATATTTTAGGCTCGCTGCAGCCATCTATTCTGGCTGAATTGCTTAACTCTTCGGGAATCAACCTGATAAAATCAGTAAGAATAAACACGCCAAATGGTATGCCCATAGCTACATAAACTATTATCAATGCAGCCAGAGTATCAAATACATGCAGACCAAGCATAATTTTAATTATACTAATGGTCCCCAGCTTGATCGGAATTATTAAACCGGCAATAAAATAAAAATAAAGAAATCTGCTTCCAATAAATTTATACTTGGCTAATATATATGAAATAAGAGATGAAAGAGCTAAAATTATTAAAAGCGATGTAAGCGTAATTATAATACTATTTCTGAAATAAATTAAATAATGCGATATTTTAAAAAGATGTATATAACTATCCAGATTAAGTGATTGAGGTAAACTATATGGTCTTGTAAATATTTCTCTATTTTCCTTTAACGATGTTATAATCATTAAAAAAATTGGATAGAATATACTCATAGAATATATTATTAAAATAACATATAAAAGTGTTCTTACTGTTCCATTCTTAAACTTAATCATCTATACATTTCCTTATTAATTTAATACCAAAATATAATTATAACCACTTACTATTCTATTCCTTCTTTCTTCCTCCCTATACCCTTCATTCTAAATGCAAACAATAAAAGTAGAACTCCTATAGTTACTATAAAAAATATTATAGTGGCCACAGTAGCTCCCATGCCCATACCCCAACCACCTCTGCCGATTGGGAAAAATGCTGCTCTATAAAATAATGAACCAAATAAGTCAGTGCCATACCGTGGATTTGCATAAGGACTGGTCATAGCATAAACAATATCAAATTGTGTAAAATCACCAATAAAGATTAGTATCGTAACTATTCCGACAATAGGTAGAATTGAAGGAAATATCATATATCTAATCTCAGCTAAAGGCC
The DNA here is from genome assembly GCA_964558475.1 of uncultured Actinomycetota bacterium. GTDB lineage: Bacteria > Actinomycetota > Humimicrobiia > Humimicrobiales > Humimicrobiaceae > Hydromicrobium. The sequence continues at coordinate 7,189 of CAZLEB010000034.1, read as the reverse complement.
CGGCACCATCTATTTTTGCAGCCTCTAAAATCTCGCTATCTATAGCATCGATACCTGCGGTATAAAATATGATTGATGTACCCAAATACTGCCAGCTTGTGACAATAGCTATTACTACCAATGCTATTGATGGGGTACCAAGCCAGGGTCTTACTAAAGATCCCAGTCCTATTGCTTCAAGAAATTTATCAAAAATTCCCCAGACAGGATTTAGGATTAAAGTAAATAGAAACCCTGCCACAATCACTGATAATGTAGTTGGCAGAAAGCTTATTCTTCGGAAAAATGTACTTCCTCTAAATCTTCTTGTCACCAATATCGCTATAAAAAACCCGATAATATTTTGAAAAAAAGTTACTATCAAGAAAAACTTTATCGTGTTCCCAAAAGCTCCAAAAAATCTTTCTTTGTATGGGTTTTGGGTAAAAAGCTGTATATAATTTTGAAATCCAACAAATTCTTTTGGAACTATACCAGGACCACCAAATAAACTATAAAACATAGAATGTAATAAGGGGACCACCAAAAAAGCAGTATATACAATAAACCCACCTGCTAGAAAAAAAAGAATAAAATATCTTTTTTTCTTCCTGTAAACTTCTGTCACAAATTTCTCCTCATATCTTACGATACTTTCTATCAACAATAATAAATAATATAAATGCTATCATATTTATTTGAACTGTCCTGGCGGGTTAAACCTGCCAGGACAGTTCATTTCTACTATATATAAATAGAAAAGACAAACACCTCTACTATTTTACTGTAAAGGTTCATACCATTGTTCCAGACCATCTTCAACATAAGCTGCTGCCTCTTCAGGAGTATAAACATCAGTCAAAAGACCAACCATAGCATCACACATCAAGTCATATCCTGAAGGTACACCAGATGCTAACTTCTCCCAGGTAGTTCTGATTGTTATATCAGCGCCACTTGTAGCGGCAATCATTTCTGCTGCCAGTGCATTCGTTAGTGTATAATCTCCCGGTACATATGAGAAGAAGCCCGGTACTGCATCCATGAACAATGCGGCAAATTCTGGAGTAGCGAGCCAATTTGCATATGCTAAAGCTGCTTCAGAATTTTCTGTATCCTTATTTATCCCTACACCAAAATCAACATGGAAACAAATAGAAACAGTATCACCTGCATTTTCAACCGGGGGTGCGAAGTAACCTACATCAGTTAATCCGAGCCCCTCAAATGTGGCTATTTCCCATGATCCACCTATATACATAGCAGCCTGTCCTGTTCCAAATAACTGCTGCTGACCAACATAGTCAAGAGCTTGATAACCATCTGGGAAGAAAGGCTGCAATTCGTCCATAGCTGCAAATGCATTCACAAATGGTTCATCAGTCATTTTCATTTCTCCAGCTACAAGAGCCTGTCTGCTTGCTTCACCACCATAGAAATTGGCACCTAACCCACTGTACATAACTTCATATAAGTCCCATCTATCATTAGTGCCCTGAGCAATTACAATCTCTCCATTATCTTTTAATGTCTGACATATTTCAAGAAATTCTGCCCATGTTGCCGGCTCTGTTAAACCATATTGCTCAAAAATAGCAGTATTGTAATAAACTCCATGAGTTACTCCAGCCATTGGTACCCCATATATAACACCATCATCTGTAGCCCAGGCATTTATAGCTGCTGCAGGAAAGTCTGCCAGTGCCGGTACATCATCAGTTATTTCAAGCAGATAACCAGCATCATAAACAGCCTCACCATTATCAAAAGAACGTAGAAACATTACATCCGGCCCTGTTCCAGTCTCTAAAGCAGAAGCTAACTGTGCATCATACTCCGTATTCTTTGTTGGCTGAAAATCAATAGTCACATTTGGATATTTTTCAGTAAAAGCAGCATTAATCGTATTCCATAAATCAATATCCTCAGTTCTCCAACTGCCAAACACGAGTGTTCCTGATATTTCTTCCACAGGTACAACTTCTTCTTCTGCTACTTCCTCTTCTTCTGCTACTTCTTCTTCTTCTGCTACTTCTTCCTTACATCCTGCAAGTGAAAAAGTTGCTACCATAGATATAGCCAACACTACAACTAACAACCACCATAATAACTTTTTCATTTCTTATACACTCTCCTTTTAATAATTTTACTTATACAACGATTTCTATTAAAATCTTTTCTGAGATTTGTTTAGGGCTTTAGTTTCAATGGAGCTTAAGTCATACCTGAGCAAATCTCACTTATTTTGTCATATACACCTCCTTCCCCATTTATTAAATTTTCTTAATAAATACATTTTGAATCTAAACACTCTTATATTTTTTTAACCTGTCACCTCACTTTCTAACTTTAACTTATCAAAAAAGCTGCCAAACTAATTTATTTTGATCATCAGGAAAATATTGTTTAATCCCAAATCAAGAAGATATAGAAAAATGAAATATCTCCTTTAAAGGAATAGCCGCAGATGCAATTATCCTAAAATCTTTTCCTAAAGAGATCGAACAAATTTCCAGTTTATTGGTTAAAATAGTTAAAGCTTGCTTAATTTTGTATTGTTTTAAGAATTATAGATCTATTTAATTCTTGAATTAATTTTAAATCGCCAGTTCTTTGCATTTAATTAAATCCTTATTATAGACTTACTTTTTCCAGTGCCTTTATTAAGTTATTATATACTATAATGACTTACAATTATTGTCAATAAAAATTCTTTTAAGTGTTATTGTTAAGTGATATTGTCACCTTTATCTTATTTAGGGAAAATGTCACCTATGAATACAAGAGAGAAACAATATCACATGAAAAAAAGAGAGACAGCAAGGCTTATATTAATAGGAAAGCTAATGAAAGGAATGGTATCTACCAGGTTTTACTTTTTTTATCGCTCTTTTAAATATCTCATAAAGGCGTAATTTCTTCTAAAAAAATCTACCTTATTTAATTCTAATTTTGCACTTTATTTCTTATTCTTCATATATTGCTTTGCCTGATACATAAAAGCTTCCAGGCGGGTTTCAGTAGTTTCCTGCTCCAGCCCATCAAAAGCAAGATTCAGCCAGGGTATCTTATATTTTTCTCTAATCCTTTTTGAGACAGCATTAACAATATTCCCCGGAATACATGTAAAGGGCAGTACATTTATAATTCCATCAGCACCATTTTCAATCCAGTCTACAGACTTTCCAATACTGAGGGCTGCCTCTCCAAACCATTTAACTATATAAGGTTCGGCATTGTCCCAGATTTCATAAATACCAGCTTCTTTGTCTTCCCTCAAGAAGCCTTTTAGTGGTTTTTCCAGTTTGTAGTGGCAGTATTCCAGAAATTTATTAAGTATCCTATTTGAAGTATATAATCTTACTCCTCTCATAAAATCACCGGTAAGTTCAGTCAGTTTCCCGTAACCATTCTTTTTTCCGTTACCATTTATGCTAAATGATTTAATAATCTTATAATAAAGATCTGTTTGTTTGGTTATAATATCTATTCTTCTGGTAGCAGTAGTATGATAGGGCCACTCCCCAAATGCAGGAATTTCTACTTCTCCACCCTGTGCTTCGACTCTCCTTATAATTTCATTATTGCTGTAAGGGTGATTCCTGACAAATATTTCTCCTACTATACCGATTAAGGGTTTGTCTGCTTTTTTAATTGGAATATCCTCAAACTCTCTTCTGGCACTTTTCAAAATGTTAGCCATCTTACCCAGTGTTCTATATAGGGGATCATTTTCTACAGACTGGCATACTTCCTCTATATATTTTTCATAAATTTTATCTGTTTTTCCCCTCTCTTTTTCATAAGGCCTTGTTTGTCGCAGCATTTTATTAAGGTAATCGACCGTAAAAATACCAAACATACCTTTTAGAAGCAGAACTAATCCTTTTAACCCCAGCATGTCATATTCTCTGTAAAACTGACCACCTTCCGGGGCACCGGGAGCGATAATAGGTACATCTTCATATCCCAGCTCTTTAATTATTATTTTTTGCATTTTATTATACTGCCCGAACCGGCAGGGCCCATATGTTTGCGCCATCAGAAAAGCTACTTTTTTAGGGTCGTTATGTTCCAGTGTTTTTATAATATCCCCGGTGGTTATAATAAATGGATAACATTCGCTTCCAAGTGTATGTTTTCTCCCCAATTCAAGTGTTTCATCATCAGAATAAAGCATCTCAGCATTAATTCCTACCGATCTGAAAGCAGATTTAAGTACAACCGCACCATCACCCATATAAGGAATATAAATTACTCTGCCCTGACTTTTTTTAAAAACAGCATCTTTTGTTTTTGATTTTACCTGACCAGGCGAAAAATCTTTCCTGTTTCTTACATTCATCAGAGAATCAATGAATGCTTCGCACCTGGTTATTACTCCTGCGCCCGCAGAGTGTTCATCCACCTCTAGTTTTAAAAAGGGCCTGTCCATTTCCCTCTCAAAATATTGAAATATAAAAGAATCAGGACCACAGCCAAAGTTAGTGATATAAACCGGGTAAAGCCTGCTGTCTTTGTTAATTATCCTGGCTGCGCTCATAATTCTATCTCCAAATTCCCAGTACAGGTTTGGCCATTCTTTTGAAAGATCAATGGAATCTATGGGTAGGAAGTCAAGGGGAATTACTTTAAAGCCAAGTTCTCTTAATTTTTTAGGAACATCCATGCTGATTGCACTATCACAGCTATTATACGACCTGCTGGAAATGACAATTGCAATTTCATCTTTTTTCAGACTGCCGAGTACTTCTTCTCCTCTTTTTTTAACAGACAGGTAAAATTTATCCTGGGCAAGATAAGCCTCTCTTATTGCTTTTTTTATGGACTTTCTATCCTTCCCCAGTTCTTTTCCCAGACCGGTCAATTGTTTTTCTTTTATATATTCTTTAAAGCTAAAATTAAGAATCGGGGTAAGTACTTTTACTTTTCCTGTATCCAGGGAAGACTTTACAATTGACCAGGTCCCCTGTATGAAAGGGCATGGATAACTCCCGGTTCTGTCCCCCTTAATATTATTTTTTTTTGTGGGCATATCCCTGGTGGTGGGCAGGAATAAATAATCAACTCCCTTTTCCAAAAGGTTTTGTACATGTCCCATAGTGGTTTTCATCGGGAAGCATGTCTCAGCTACTGAACACTGAAGCCCATCATTGATTATCTTTTTATTGGTCTTATCTGACAGTATAAAATCGAAACCCAGCTCTGAAAAGAATGCATTCCAGAATGGATAGAATTCATGGGTAAGCATAGAATAGGGTATGCCCACCTTTTTTGCACCCTTATTGCTTTTAGGCTTATAGGAATTTAAAAGGAAATTTTCCCGTTCTGCAAAGTAGTCTGTTATTTCATTTTTACCGGAATCACTCTTTTCATATTTTTCACATCTGCCACCATAAAATAATGAAGACTGTCCTTTAATAGAAATTTTTTTTATTTCACATCTATTGGGGCACCCCTTGCATTCAAAAGAACTGTGAGTGTAACTTACTTTAGATATATTCTCGAATCCCCTGAATTTTGTTTTTTTAAGGGATTTTTCAATTACTTTAATTGCCGTCCCGATTGCTCCGGTTACTTCATGGTTTTCGGGTACAATTACTTCTTTGCCCAGATAATTTTCAAAGGCAGCTATAACCGATTTATTAAATGCAACCGCACCCTGAAAGAAAATCTTATCACCTATCTTCTTTCTCCCTACAACCCGGTTTATATAATTCATAGCAATAGAATAAGCAAGACCGGCTAGAATATCCTCAATACCGGCTCCTTTCTGATAATGCGAATAAACATTGGTTTCCATGAAAACCGTACAGCGCTCTCCCAGATTTAAAGGATTTTTTGCTTTCAGCGCCATATCTCCAAAATTTTCTATTTTTATATCAAACCTTTCAGCCTGCTCTTCCAGAAATGAACCGGTCCCGGCAGCACAAACTTTATTCATTTCGAAATCCACTACTACTCCGTTTTCCAGTGATATAAATTTTGAATCCTGGCCTCCAATTTCAAATATGGTATCAACCGAGTCGTCAATATCAGCCGCTGCCGTTGCCTGAGCGGTTATTTCATTTATTACTATATCCGCACCCACAAAATCACCTATCAGGTATCTGCCCGAACCGGTAGTGCCTACACCTTTAACATTGATCCTATCCCCTACTTCTCTGCTAATAATCTCTACGCCCTTTCGTACTGCTTCTATCGGCCTTCCGGCTGTTCTTAAGTAAACTTTTTCAATAAGTTTCTTGTTCTTATCTATAGCTACCACGTTGGTGCTTATGGAACCGACATCAATACCAATATAGGCATCGACTTTTTCATTACCAAAATTATATTTATGAATTTTTTGAGTAGGCAATTTGGATTTGTCCAGAGCCAGTGGAGCAAATGTTTCACTTTTATACTTAAAATTTCTTAAGTACTCATCTAATTTGCCTGCCAATCCGGAAATATTTAAATACTCTGTCACTGCTTTTGAGTTTGAACTCAGTGCAGCCCCGATAGCACCTATGGACTCCCTGTGATCCGGAACTATTACTTTTTCTTCCAATACATCTTCAAAAGCCTTGATCATAGCCTCATTAAAGGATACCCCACCACAAAAAACTATAGGGGGTATAAATTTTTTACCCCTAACAATCCCCGATTTAAAGCTTCTGGCCATTGCATAACACAAACCGAGAATTATATCCTCATCACTTGCTGCTTCCTGCTGGAGATGTATCATATCCGATTTTGCAAATACACTGCATCTGCCGGCAATTGTTGAGGGAGTTTTTGACTTTAATGCTAATCGTGCAAATTCTTCTATGGTCAGGCCAAACCTGGAAGCCTGCTGGTCAAGAAAAGAACCTGTGCCTGCGGCACATAACTCGTTCATGGCATAATCACCGTAAGTAAGATCTATAAATTTGGAATCCTGACCCCCGATCTCTATAACCGTTTTTGCATTCCGGTGTAAAAATTTTATAGCACTGATTATGGCTTCTATTTCGTTAATAAAATCAATGCCAAGCAGTGAGGCAATTTCCTTTCCTCCCGAGCCGGTAATTCCTATACCGGTTATTTTATCTCCGTAACTAGTTTTATATATTGACTCAATATCTTTTTTCACCAATTTTACCGGTTCTCCGAAGTGCCTTGTATATGGAAGGATTTCTATTATTTCCTTTTTTTCATTTATGATTGCCCTGTTGACACTGATTGACCC
>CAZLEB010000033.1:0-12354 GCA_964558475.1 uncultured Actinomycetota bacterium | reverse complement strand
TATTTCTATATTTGGCTATATTCATTGCTTCACCTTCAATATCATATCCAGTTATAATAAAATCCTGGTTAATATTCTTTAGAGATAAAGCTAATGACCCTCCTATAAGCCCCAGTCCTATTACAGCTATTTTTTTTATAATTTTCATTTTGCAAAACCGTTTAATAAAAAAATTACTTTATTAGAAGTTTATGAAAATATTTTAATACTATATAAAAATTATTACATTTTGTGAATAATAACTTATTTTTTACTATTAATTATTTTACTATAATTTTTATATTTATTAACCATAAGATTAAACGCAATAAAAATTAAAAATATAAAAAATTTTTATATATTTTCCTTTCAATCTATTGACAACATTTTTCAATTTTGATATCTTTTTATCATCTTAGAACAGGAGGCAACTTTCAGGAATGACTGAAATTTTTTTTCGAAAGAGAATAGATAATAGGTTAATAATCTGAAAAGTCCCTGAGAAAAGTTTTAAGATGTACCCCGAGATGTTTAGTAGTCTAACGCGCTAGCTATGACAAAAAATAACTCGGGGTTTTTGTTTTACCTTATCAGTGTTTTAATTCTATTTCTTCTTTTCTGGGTCTTAGAATATAAATTATAAAAACACTTATAACAGCAAAAATAAACACTGATATTTCACTCAGTAGAATTCCGAATTTATAATTTATATAAATAGAAAAAAAATCTATTATCATGTGGTATAGTATTGAAATTAATATAAAATAATATTTTCTTTTCAGGAAAGCATACATTACCAGGACTGAAAGCGAAATTTGAATAGCAATAGCAAAAATTCTTTCAAGAGCACCTATAAGAGGGATATACCAGTCAACACCTGCTATTTGAACCAATAAACTTGTAGGTAAAATACCAGGAAAAAATCTATAAATAATAAAACTAATCAGAACTGACATAGCAACAAAAATCATCGATTCTCCTCCACCGCCGTGTCCAATTCCATACATAATTCCTTTATTATAGCTTCTTGGTTTTATAATCGCCCCAAATGCCAGTACCCTTACACCTTCTTCAAATATTCCGGCGGTAAGCGATGCAAATAAACCAATCAATATAATAACCAGATCTCCGCTAAAATTATTTGCAATAATTGAGGAAAAAAGATTATTTAAAGGAATTCTTATAAGCGAAATTAAAAATAAGATCATTCCCAGAAAAAATATTGCCCAGGAGGTCCTGTTTTTTTTCCACATATAAACCGCAAGTGTGATAGGTACTCCTATTTCTATAATAATTGAAATTATATAAGAAGCATTTAGTAATGTGTTGTTCATTTTGTAATATCCAGTAGCGCTAAAATAAATGAATTGTCTTTTAAGCTAATTTATAACTGTGTAAAAATTTCTATCAGGCTGGGGTCGAATTGAGTTCCGGCGCATCTTCTAAGCTCTTCCAAAGCATCTTGCCTGCTGACTGCTTTCTTGTAAGACCTATCATGAGTCATTACATCATATGCATCAATAATCGATATTATCCGTGATGTCAATGGGATATCTTCTCCTCTCAATCCACGTGGATATCCGGCCCCGTTCCACCATTCATGGTGTGATAGCACTGCATCCGCTATAGGTACCAGATGCGGAGACGAGCCGGAAATATTATAACCAACTTCCGGATGTCTTTTTATAATTATCCATTCTTCGTCTGTTAGCTTACCTTTTTTCATTAGAATTTCATCAGGTATCGCTATCTTTCCTATATCATGAAGAGCTGAAAGCAGCGATAATTCGTTTAATTTATTTTCTCTTAATTTTAAAGAATTACCTAAGACCAGTGACATTTCTTTCATCCTCAATGCATGTTCCTCTGTTTCGTAACTCTTTTCCTGTAACGTTCTTTCCAGTGATGAAATTATAGAACTGCATATGCTCTTTCTTTCAAGCAGCTTTCTGCGGTACATCCAGTCTTCAGCTTCTTTTATTATAGTTCTTATATCACAATTATAATTTTTCTTGGTAGAAGTTCCGAGAGATATACTTAACGGTATTTTTTGATCATCAGTTTCAAGACAGGAACCTCTTATTCTTTTTAATATTTCTTCCGAATCCTTTTCAGTAGTTTTAGGTAGTAATATAGAAAATTCATCTCCTCCCCATCTTGCAATTATATCCTCTTTTCTGCAGCAGCTCTTTAAAATCCTGGCTATCCTTCTCAAAAGCTTATCACCTTCCTTGGGTCCAAAAGCATCATTTATAAGTTTTAAACCGTTTACATCTCCCATTATAAAGCTTAAAGGAAGCTGCCTTTTGGTATTAAGTCTCTTAAGCTCTTCTTCAAAATATGTCCGGTTATATAGCCCTGTTAATTTATCTTTTAATGACAGGTATCGTATTTCCTCCTCCGCTTTCTTTCGTTCCAGTGCATTGGCTAAAATCTCTCCAAATAATTTTAACAGGGTTATATCATTTATGGTCCATAACTTTTTTATCTTTATAGATTCAAAGCCAAGAAATCCTGTAAGGGTTTCTCCATGAGCCATAGGGATTATTACAATTGATTTTATACCCTGCGATTTTAATATTTTCTTTTCTTCTTTTGATTTTGGTTCAATCTTTGAGACATCAGGAATATAGACAGGCTCAAATTTTTTCAACTTTTCCAACCACCCGGGTATATTTTCAGTTGAAATTCCCTTTAGTTCTTTTATTTTTGGTTCAGTGTCTTCAGCACACCATTCATGAGTTTTATTAATTCTGGATCCGTGGTTATGAAATAAAAAAATATAAATTCGGCTTATACTTGTAAATTTCCCAACTGTCTTAAGAGCATAATTTATTTCGTCATCTATTTCATCTGATGAAAGTCTGATAAAGTTTGTTGATAATGTAGTTATAAGATTCTCAAATTTTATTCTGAAGTTTAATGATTTATTAATCTGTTTTTGTTCGGTAATATCCCGGAGTACAACAACTTTACCAATAAGCTTTTCCTTACTGTAAATAATAGGACTAACAATCATATCATAGTCTCTTTTATGGTTCTTTCTTAAAAGGACTATTTCCACACTTAATTCAGGATTATCAGCTTTGTTATTAAGATAATTATAATAATCAGGTAATAATTCAGTAATAGGTTTTCCAACAAAATTTATATTAAGGCATTTAAATATATTTTGAGCGGAAGGATTAAGATACAAAATACGATTTTTATTGTCAAGAACAATGATATTATCCTTTATGCTATCCACAATGGTCTCACGGGCAATTGGTATAATGTTAAATATCTTCATTTTATTTTTTAGAAGAAAAAATATAAATATAACTAAACCAGTAATTCCTAAAAATATTATTATTATATACGGCAAATACTTCAAATCCATTACTATATTTATTATTTATTATATTAATACAAATTTAAATATTATATTTTATAAATATATTTATATAAAATTATTATATTTTATCTTTATATATATTATAAAAAAAATATTTTAATATATTATCATAAGTTTAAATAAATTAAAATATATTTTTATAAATAATTGTATTTAATTTTTAATCATTCTAAATCAATTTAAACTCTTAATTTAAACTTTATAATCTGCAATATCCGCTATATTATTTTTTTGCTTATTTATTTTTTAATAGTTCTGCATACTCTGGAATAATATCTCTGGTAAATTTCTGCATACCTTCTCTGGTTTTATAATGCATAAGCAGCCTTTCTATTACATCCATAGGGACCGTTGCTATATCTGCGCCGGCAAGTGCTGCTTCTCTTAACTGTCTTGGGTTCCTGATACTTGCCGCTAATACCTCTGTTTCTTTTATACCATATTTTTTAAATATCATTACAATTTGCTTTACCAGATCAACTCCTGATACGATTCCATTATCTTCCATCAACTGATTATTTTTCTCCATACCAAAAGCAGGAAAATAATCCGATTTACCAAACGACATATTATTTTGTGATCTTATAAAATCATCTATTCTTCCTGCAAAAGGACTTACAAATTTAGCTCCAGATTTAGCAGCTAATAGTGCTTGTTCCGGAGTAAAAATAAGAGTACAGTTTACAGGAATTTTATTTATGGATAATTCTTTTATCGCTTTTATGCCGTCAAAATTATTAATACTTTTTTCTTCAAAAGATGGATTTACCGGAATTTTTATATAAACATTTCCCGCAACCGGATTAAACATTTTATATAGTTTTTTACCCTCCTCCACCATTTCTTTATAATCTGCCCCGATTACTTCCAGACTAACTGGAAGTCCCCTGGCAAGAATAAGAATTTTTCTTATATATTCTTTCATGTTTATAATCTTGCCTTTATTCTTTTCACTTTCTACAGCTTCTTTTATCAATGAAGGATTGGTTGTTACTCCATCCAAAATTCCATATGATTTAGCTTTCTCTATTTCCTCAATTTTACTGGAATCTATAAAGATTTTAATTTCAATCACCTTCCTTTTATATTTTTATCTTAATATTTCTTTGACTTTACTTATAATAGCTTTGCTGGATATTTCTTCGTAATCCAGCAGTTCGCCGGGTTTCCCGCTCCTGGGCATTTTTCTTACTGCAAGAATATATACCGGGCTTTTTTCCGAAGCTACACTTTTTACAGCTTCCCCTAAACCTCCCTCTGCATAATGATCTTCCACAGTTATCATAGCTTTAGTTTCTTTTTGTGCTTTTCTAATAGAATCTTTATCTAAAGGTTTAATGCTGTAAATATCAATTACTCTTATTAGTATATTTTCCTTTTTTAGTTCTTCATAAGCCTTTAATGTTTCATGTAATGTTATTCCAGCCGCACAAACAGTTATCACGTCATCTTTGCTTTCCTTTACTATCTTGCTTCCACCGATTTTAAAAATATCTTCACTGCTATAAATGATTGGAGTTTCCATTCTGGTAGTTCTGATATAGACATTTCCGAAATACTTGGCAGCTTCCTCAACTAGTTTTTCAGTAGATATTCCGTCTGATGGGTATAATACAACACTTCCCAATAAAGTCCTGAACATGGCAATATCTTCAAGACCCATCTGTGAAGGCCCGTCCTCTCCAATGGATACTCCAGAGTGCGAACCCACAAATTTTATATTTGATTTTGAATACTGGCTCATTCTAATCTGATCAAAAGCTCTGGCTAGAAACGCAGCAAAAGTCGAAACAAAAGGAATTTTACCCCTTATAGATAATCCGATTGCTGTACCTATCATATTCTGTTCAGCTACGTACATTTCAAAAAATCTTTGTGGAAATTGCTTCTCAAATATGTCAGAAAAGGTTGAGTTGCTAACTTCGGCATCAAGTACCACCATATTTGGATATTTTGAAAATATGTTAACCAGGGCATTACCATACGCTTTCCTTGTCGCTATTTTATCACCCTCTATGGGAATCTTATTATATTTTTCAACTTCTTCTTCCGGCATATTAACCTGTTCTGGTTCAAGAATCTCTCCTCTTATATTTTTATCAATATCTCCCAGCTCATTTAAGGCTATATCTAATTGATCTTCAGTTATTGCTTTGCCGTGCCAGCCATTTTTATTTTCCAGCAGGCTTACTCCTTTACCCTTTATTGTTTTTGCGATTATCATTGTTGGCCTGCCTTTAACACTTAAGGCATGCTTATAGGCATTTTCAATCTCTTCAATATTATGACCATCTATTGTTATAGTTTCCCATCCAAAAGAGGACATCATACCTTTATAGGATTCAATATCCCAGCCGTACATTGTCTCTCCTCTCTGGCCCAACCTATTTACATCTATGATACCTATCAGATTATCCAGCTTATAATGAGCTGCAATCTGAATGGCCTCCCACTGTGAACCTTCGGCCATTTCACTATCCCCAAGAAGCACATATGTATAATAAGGCACTTTATCTATGTATTTAGCATTTAAAGCCATTCCCAGACCGATAGAAAGACCCTGGCCCAACGAACCCGTTGCAGCTTCAGCATATGGAAAACTAGGTGTGGGATGACCTTCAAGCTTGCTTCCAAATTCCCTTAGTGTAAGTATTTCTTCATTACTTATAGCTCCAGCTGCCGTCCATAATGAATATATTAACGGGGAAGCATGTCCCTTAGAAAAAATTAGCCGGTCATTATTTACATACTTAATATCATTTACTCTGAATTTAAAAAATCCTCCAAAGAATAATGTAGACATCAGTTCAACTGCTGATAATGAAGAGGATGGATGCCCTGACCCTGCTTTAGTGGTTGAAACTAATATAAGATACCTGATAAGTTTTGATAATTTCTCCAATTTATCTTTGTTTACCATTATTGCTCCATTCAAAATTTTATATTATTTATAATAAAAAAATTAATACCTCCGGGCCATAACCCCTTTCTTATATAATTTGGATTAATTAATGTTTTCATTTATTAAAATTAAAATAACACGGTACATACAGATAAATAATTTGAAAGTCAAATAAACAGCCGTCGTCTGCTATTTTTCATCGATATTGTTATCTTGGTTCTACGTGTATTGAAATTTCACTTATATTCACGAATTTTTTCTTTATATCATCTTCTACTCTGGTAATTATAGAATGTGCTTTTTTCACATCCAGACTTTTTTTAAGCCTGCAGTGGAACGCTAGATTATATAACCCATCTTTTTCAAGTAAGGTAAAATTATGACATGTTTCAGGATTTACGTATAAAGATATTTCTTCCTTTATATTGGAAATCAATTTCTCTGATTCTTTGGTTATATCGTTCCAGTTTTCACCACTTCTGGCATCCTCGATATGAATATATACACTGCGTATATTTCCTATTTTTTCTTTAATCTTATCTTCAATAATTTTCGTCAACTTCTCTGTTTCTTCAAGTCTTAAGTATTTATTTAATTCTATATGGATAGAAATATCAATATAATCATTTATATTATATATGGAAATATTATGAATATTTTTTACATACAGCTGGTTTAGTATAATTTCTTTTACATATGCTTCTATATTATCCTTAGATGACAGTGATTTTGTTTCCAGGATTATTTCCGAGTCAGGTATTTTGCCTGATATTTTATTTTTTATTTTCTCTTTAATTTTCTCAACCTGTGACAGATACAAATTACTTTTCAGGCACACTTCCAGATTTATAAACTTAATATTTCCGACTTCATGTATTTTCAATTTATTGACAGTTTCTATTTCGCGGATTTCTTTCAAAATTCCTGTAACTTTATCCGTGGTCTCTTTAGGAATATAATCCATTAAATTTCTTACAGTACTGATTAACAACTTTGAACTAAAAGTTAAAACAATTATGGAAATTATTATAGAGGCAATAGGGTCTGCCAGGTAAAATCCGGCATTCGCAATTAATAATCCAACTATTACTATTGTTGAGCTTATAATATCACTGGAGTAGTTTAAAAAATCCGCCTTAAATGCAAATGAGTTATATCTTATTGCTGCTCTTCCAATATAAAAGACCCTTATTATATTTAAAACTATTGAAATTATTAAAATTAAAAATACATACCAGTTTAAACTCAATTCAAAATTTCTGTAAACAATCCTTTGGATAGATTTATAAATAATAAAAAAACTTAAAGCGGATATTATTATAATCTCTAAAAAAGCAGAAAGATTTTCATACTTTCCGTGTCCATAAGTATGATCTTTATCGGCAGGTCTTGTTGAAATCCTGATAGCCATATATGTTATAAGAACAGTTACAATATCAAGCCCATTATTTAAAGCTTCTGAAAATACGCCCATACTATTTGTAAAATAAGCAATTGTAACTTTGATAACAACCAAAAAAATTGATACCAACATTGAAAAAAGGGCGATTTTTTTCTTGTAAGAATCTTTTGAATCGATTGGCTGATTTTTTTTCATACTATACGGAATATTAACTTTTTAATAAATATAATATCTAAAGATTAATAAGTCAAAAAGATAACAGGTCTTATCCAGGGAAATAACTCCTGTATTCCAATCTTATATCAGATAACTTAATTATTATTCTATTCTAACCTGGTTAATTTTAGTATAAAATATCTCTATTTGTAAGAGTCAACATTAATATATTGCTTCTTTATTTATCTTAAAAGTTGATATTTATGAAACCAATAAAAATATGGATATTGGAAAGAAAAGCAGATTTTGCTTCTTATACCAGCAACAGATTTTATGAAGTTGCCAGAAATATGGGTATAGAATTGAAGCTTGTAGCCCCTGAAGAAATTGATTTAATTGTCACAAAAGAGGATAAAAAAAGCATCACTTACAATGGAGAAATTATAGAATTACCAATCTGTTTGATCCCCAGAATTGGGACAGTTACTTATTATTCACTTGCAATTATCAGGCACTTTGAAAGACTGGGGGTCTTTATATTAAATTCAAGTCAGAGTATGGAAACAGCAAAAGATAAGCTTTCTACTCTACAACTTCTTTCATCAAATAACATTCCGATCCCAAAAACAATGCTTGCCAAATTTCCTCTTAATACATCTTTCGTGGAAAAAGAATTCTCATATCCTTTGATAGTAAAAACAGTTGTCGGCTCTAAAGGAAGAGGCGTTTTTCTTGTAGAGAATAGAAATAAATTAAACGACTTGGTAAATCTATTAGAAATTTCCAAAGACTCGAAGACCAATTTAATTTTACAGGAATTTATTAGCGCCAGCAGAGGAAGAGATATCCGTGTCATTGTTATTGGTGGTAGAGCAATTGGTGCAATGTTAAGAACAGCATCAGACGATAATTTTAAAGCAAATTATTCTGCCGGCGGAAAAGTCATATCATATAAGATAAACCCCACTATCGAGTGGCTAGCCGTTGAATCTGCAAGAATAGTAGGTCTGGATATAGCTGGAGTTGATATTTTATTTGATAAAAAAAGTTATAAAGTGTGTGAAGTAAATTCATATCCCGGGTTTGAAGGCTTCGAAAAAGCAACAAAATTAAATGTACCGGAAGAAATCTTTAAATATACGTTAGTCCGTCTTGGGGGAATTGCCCGGTAAAATTCAAATAGTATCTTTTCTTATAAATAATATCTATTTAATAAAATTTTTTTAATTTTATTTACAATATATTTGATTATTTTTATATATTCGGGAGTTAATTATTTTAATTTTAACTGACTTCCAATTCCAGAGTATCTTTGGCAACTATTCTGTTGAAAATTCTTATTTCATAAAATATAAAAACAAAGGCAACAGCTATTGATAAGAAATCCGCAACTGGCATTGCCAGCCAAACCCCATTCAAGCCAAAAAACTTTGGAAGTATATAAATAGCAGGAATTAGAAGTAAAAATTGTTTGGTTGAAATAATTACAAGTGACTGTATTGCCTTTCCCAGAGACTGGAAAAAACTTGCACTAACCATATGCATACCTACCAGTGGAAAAAAAATAACCAATACTCTTAAAGGTACTATCCCGGCATTAACAAGAATAGGATCACTGCTAAAAATATTCAAAAAATATCGGGGGAAAAACATCATAGGTATAAAAGCCAAAAAGGATATTACGGTAGTCCACAGTAATGTTATCCCTAATACTTTCTTAACCCGCAGGTATTTTTTTGCGCCATAATTAAAACTTGAAATAGTAGCAAAACTTTGAGATATCACAACTATAGGTACCTGTATTAATCCAATCATCCGGTAGCCTATACCCAGAATAGCTATATGGATATCATTTCCATATATTCGTAATGATCTGTTAAAAACTAGAATTACTATACTGGTAATAGTCATCATAAGGAAATTCGGACAGCCTATAAGCAGTATTTCTCTTATTTTTTTAAAATCTATCTTAAACATTGATAACCTGAATCTATAAATACTTTTTCCCCACATATAGAACCACATTATAAGAACCGTACTCAGTATTTCACCTATGACAGTAGCAATAGCGGCCCCTCTTATACCCATTTTAAAACCGAAAATAAAAATCGGATCAAGTATAATATTTAATAATGACCCGACAGCAATAAAATACATAGCAGCTCTGGGCTTTCCTTCTGCTCTGACAAAATCATTTGTAGAAATCAAAAACGAAAGAAGGATGAAACCCGGCATTACAATAACCAGATATTCTTTTACAAGAGGCAATACATCTGAAGAAGCACCAAAAAATATCAGCAGCCTGTCAATAAATATATATCCCAAACCTATGAAAACAATATTTAGAAAAAAATTTAATATGACTCCATTACCCATAGCATTTACTGCTCTTTTCATATCATTTTTACCCAGAGCTCTTGAAATAATAGAAGCAGAACCTGTTCCCACCATAAGCCCGATAGCCATCATTGCAATTAGTATGGGTAAAGCTATTGATAGAGCAGTTATCGCCAGTGGACCGACTCCTCTTCCTACAAATATAGTATCCACGATTATATAGAGAAATCCTGAGAGCAGTCCCAGAATTCCCGGTCCCGCAAACTTAAAAAGCAGCTTATTTAAGTTACCTTCTAATATTTGTTTTCTTTGCAAATCCATATACTTTTATTTTAATAATTCATTTGCAAAATTAGATGAGTATTTATAAAGTCTTCCCTTCCAGATAATCTGGGATTTCCCCTTTTTTTGAAGCAGCAGTTTTGAATTCATGAAAATCATATAAAATATGGAAACGGGATGTAAAAATATATCAATAGCTTTCCCATTTATTTTTATTACAGCCATTGCCCTGGTTAATAAAATGACCAGGATTTGAAATAATACCATTAATAAATTTGAATAAAATAGTGTATTAGTCTGAAATTCAATAAATGGCAGCAATGCCAATAAAATAAATGGGAGCAAAAAGAAGACAAAAAGAACAAGAACAATCAATGAGATCGTAAATCTGCTGTTAAAATTTCCAAGAAAAATTCTGCAAAATCCATCGTATATTTCTTTTAAATTATTATATAATCTGGTCGAATATATCCTTTTCCCGTTAAAGATCATAAATTTATAACCCATCTTGATAAATAGCTTTGAAATAGTGGTATCCTCCACACAGCTGTTTTTAATTCCTTTATGTCCTCCCAGACTCTCGTAAATATTTCTTTTAACAAGCATCAAACTTCCTATTCCGCTGCCGAATACGGGAATCCTGGACTTTCTGATAAAAAGCAGCGGGGGGATTAAGATTTGAAAATTAATTAAATTAATTACCATCCTCTCATGAAATGATTTCATAACCTGTTCCGGACATGCAGATAATATATCCAGCTTTTCCTGTACAAGACAGCTGATTGCGCTTGTTACAGATTCTTTTCTATGAACAGTATCTGCATCTGTGAAAAATAAATACTTACCCTTTGATTTTTTAAATAATTGATAACATGCATAATTTTTACCAGTCCATCCTTCCGGTAAGGATTTACCGTTAATTAATTTTACATTTTTAAAAGCTTTTGAAATATCTCCGGCAATACTGGCAGTTTTATCTGTAGAGTTATCATCAAGCACTAAAATCTCTATATTATCATAGTCCTGTTTTACCAGAGATAACAAGCATCTTCCAATCCCTTTTTCTTCATTTCTGGCAGGGACAAGAATTGAGACAAGTGGATTCTCTTTCTTTACTTCTGGAGGCAGCTTGTAGCCCGATATATCTTTGAAAAGAATAGAATTAGTAAGATAATTAATAAAAAATATAAAAAGTAGAAAAGAAATTATTATATTGTATATTAAAATTAGCATTTTAAAGTGACACTATCTTTTTTTAAGAAATTTTTATTAATTCCTTAATAGATATATTATTATAACATACTATATAACCTAAATTTATAACTATTTATATTTTCCTTTATGCCTCTTAATCAAGCATTATATCTTTAAGTTCAAGATCGATCACTCTAAATGTAAACTCCTGTTCTGTATCAGGATCCTCATCACCATCCCATGAATATAAAAATCCGTCATAATAATAACTTCCCCAGTCCATTGTTTTATTTTCATATAAATACCCCGGACCTTTTTCAGTGGTGATGTCCAGATAATAATTAGGAGACATAAAATCATCTTCCACTGTAATATCAATTGGTATCCATCCATAGCCCGGCAGTTTAATTTCAACCCACGCATGCCCCATATCTATTTCTTTTTCTTTTTCATACAAAATAGTGTATACGGGAATTCCGGCTGCAAGCCTCGCCGGTATACCTGCTGACCTTAAAAGAGCAATATAAAGCATAGCATAATCCGCACATATTCCCTTGCCCCTCTTAAGTACTTCCGATGCGTAAATAAATTCGTAATCTTTATCTTCGGCACGCGGAAAATCATAATAAAGAACACCAATCACAAAATTGTAGAGAATTTTTGCTATTTCTATTGGTCTTGTCTCATTTTTAATTAATGATTTCGCCG
>CAZLEB010000032.1:0-12560 GCA_964558475.1 uncultured Actinomycetota bacterium | reverse complement strand
AGCTGGCGTCATTTTTTAGTTGACCTGAAAATGATATCAGCTCGAGAGAGATGCTTGATCTTTCCATTCTGTACTTATCCTTAAATTCTCCCAGAAACCTACTTATCACCTGCTGATTTTCTATAGTTGACAGGGTGCAGGTATAAAAGACAATCTTTCCACCGGTTTTCAGATACCGGTCACAATTTACCATAATTTTGTATGACATTTCGGAAAGACGGATTATATCTTTCATCATTTTGTTATATTTTGCGTCCGGATTCTTAGAAATGGTTCCAAAAGCACTGCAGGGAGCATCGACTAAAATCTTATCAAAATATCCGGTATAACCGGCAGGTGCTCTTTCATTTTTAGAAACCTTATTCTCTCTGATATCCCTCTTTCCCTCCAGAAAATCCGTTTTGGCTGCATCTGCTTCTATAATCCTTACATTTTTTATATTTAATCTGTCCAGATTATCCTGCAATACTTTCAGCCGTTTTCCGCTGATATCAACCGATACCACTTCTCCATAACTTCCCACCAGTTCTGCGATATAGGCAGTTTTCCCGCCAGGCGCGGCGCACGTGTCCAGCACTTTCTCACCTTTCTCTGGACTCAGAAAACACTTTACAGCTATTTGAGAAGAAAGATCCTGAACTGAAACCAGGCCCTTTCTGTAGGCATCTGTCCCGGTAATATCCTGAACGCTTGAAACCTCGATTACACCATCAAGCATTCTTGATATACCTGAGGACAATTTCCCGATATCAACCGGTATTATATTTATTTCCCCTGTCAGCTCACCCGCCGTAATTTTGTTTTTATTAAATCTTAGGTAAATATGAGGGTTTTCATTTAGCGATTTGCAGATTAAAGCAGTCTTTTCCTTCCCGTACAGGTCAAACCAGTATTTTACAAGCCAGAGGGGATAAGAATAATCTATACTGATTCTGCCGGTTTCATCTCCCGCAAGCTTTTCGATTTTCTCTTTTACAAATGAATTTATGTTCGGGACCTGGCTTACTTTTCGCAGTACCGCATTTACAAATTTAGAAGAAGATAAAGTTACGTTCTTCTTCGTGAGTTCCACGCTTTCATTAACTATTGAATAAGGCGGAACCTTATCCATATACATTAATTGAAAAATTCCCATACGGAGGATATTAAGTACCGTAAATTCTATATCTTTTATTTTTTTATCTGAAAAAAAAGAGAGTAAAAAATCAATTTTCAGGTAATACCTTACCGTACCCTTGACTATATTAAAAATAAAACGCTTATCAAGTCCGGATAGCCTGTGTTCTTTAAAGTAGAAGTTTATTATATCTTTTAAGGATCTTTTTTTCCTGAAATACTCATCTAGTATAAGAAGGGCAATTTTACGGGGGTTGGCTCCATCTCTTTTTTCATTCAAAACTCTCACCGGCCTCAAGTCTGTATCCATTAATAAAATCCATTACAGACATTGCTTTACCGCCCTGGGGCTGCAGCAGCTCAACTTTTACCATCTCATTTTTATTACACTTAACCAAAATACCTGTCTTTTTATCAGCTTCAATTACAAAACCATTTTTTTTATTTCCATTATTTTTAAGTTTATCCAGATAACCTTTACTTATATCTTCGTTTAAAACGCTTGCTTTAAGTATTTTAATTCTCGAACCCTTCCAGAGACAGTAAGCACCGGGATTTGAGCTGAAAGCCCTGACCTTATTTACTATTTCCACTGCGCTGCTGTCCCAGTTGATTTCTAAATCTTCTTTTGTAATCTTATGGCTATAGATTATACTATCCACATCCTGGGGATAGGGCTTGAGGGCTTTATATTCCATCAGGTCAAGTACTGTCATTAAAAGCTGTTTTCCAAAATTTACTACTTTACTCTCGAGGCTGTCCCGGTTATCATCTTCTTCCACCCCGAACTTTACCTGTGCATATATACCGCCGGCGTCCACTTCATGTACTACCTCGATTATACTTACCCCGGCCACTTTATCACCATTCAGCAGGGTACTTATAATAGGTGTAGGACCTCTATATCTGGGCAGCAGTGATGGGTGCACATTCAGCCATCTGGCAGAAGTCAGCTTAAATATTTTTTCGGGAAGTATCTTTCCGAAAGAAGCTATTACCACAGTATCAAATTCTAATTTTGTAAATTCATTAAAAAAACTGTCGTCAAACCCTTCAACCTGCATAAAATCAATTCCCAGCTCAGTGGCTTTACTTTTTACTATATTGGGGGTGATCTTTTTTCCTCTTCCCGCAGGCTTATCGGAAACAGTCACAACCATAGAAATACTGTGGCTGGATTTGTATATTTCTTCCAGGAATGGAACTGAAATTTCAGAAGAACCGAAAAACAATATTTTCAAGTCAGTCTCCTTATTTTAAATATCCAGCTTTATCTCATTTATCCTTGCAAGCAGTTCTCTTTTCGATTTCCGGTCAAGACGGTCAATATACAGTATTCCGTTCAGATGGTCAATCTCATGCTGAAATATTCTGGCAAGCAAGTCTTCAACCACAACTGAGATATCATTGCCTTTTAGATCTTTTGCCTTTACTTCAACTTTGGAAAATCTTTTAACGCAGAAATCCTTTATTGAATAAATGCTCAGGCACCCCTCATTGCTATCAATCTTCCGTTTTTCCAGAACTTTAATTTCCGGATTAATAAATGCCTTAAACTTATCATCAAGAGTGACAACAAATACTCTTCTTGTTATTCCTATCTGAGGAGCAGCCAGACCTACTCCACCCTCTTCCTTTAAGGTATCAATCATATCTTTAACCAGATTTTTAAGCTTACTGTCTATATTTTCTACCTCTTTACTTTTTTCCCTTAAAACCGGGTCACCGATTTTTCTAATTTCTTTAACTGCCATCCTGAACCTTTCTTAAATTTACAATATCCATACCGGATCCACATCAATAATTATCTTATTTTCATCAAATTTTTTAAATCTCTTTAATATTTTAGCCAATACATCACTCAAATACCCGATATTTTTGGTCTTTATTATTATATGCCATCTGTAAAATAAATTTATCTTATGAAAAGGAGCCGGAGCGGGCCCCAGTATATCACCGCTATTTTTAATGACTTCATTTACTTCTGCAAATAATTCCCTTATATCTTTCTCTACTTTATTTTCTTCCTTCCCGGAAATTATAATGTTTACGAGGTTTGAAAAAGGAGGATAGCAGAGCTCTTTCCTGTTACCAAGCTCCTGGCGGTAAAATGATTCATAATCATTTCCCAGTACATTCTTCATAACACTGCTTTCGGGATTATAAGTCTGTATTATCACCCTGCCTTTCTTTCTTTTTCTTCCCGCTCTTCCCGATACCTGTGTGATAAGCTGATAAACCCTTTCATTCATATGATAATCAGGAAGCCCCAGCATAGTGTCGCAATTAACAACCCCTACAAGGGTAACATCTTCAATATCCAGACCTTTAGCTATCATCTGGGTACCTATAAGAATCGAACCTCCGGGGGAAATGAATTTTTCCAGTATTTCCTGATGTGACTTCCTCTTTACGGTTATATCAGAATCCATTCTAAGGATGGGTATATTTTTAAATCTCATTTGAAGCTTGGACTGGACTCTCTGGATCCCGGTACCATACAAAAAGATATTATCCGCACCGCAGACAGGACACTTTCCGCTATAATTTTGCTCTCTGCCGCAATGATGACACACCAGTTTCCTGGGGTCACTGTGGTAATTATATGAAAGGTCACAGGCAGGACATTTAGGTACGTTGCCGCATTTATTACATATTATAAAATTGCTGTATCCCCTTCTATTTAAAAAAATAATTACCTTATTATTTTTCTCCAGTTCCTCCCTGATTGCAGTAAATAACTTACCGGTGATAGTTATATCTTCCTTCAGGTGGTCTATTTTTTTTAAGTCGATTACCTCCATTTCCAGTGAGCTTCTGCTTTGAGCTTTAACCGGAATCTTTAGCAGGGTAAAATCATCCTCATTTTCTGCCCTGAATCTTGTAACCATACTGGGTGTTGCACTGCCCATAACCACAGGAATACTCAGTATTTCTCCCAGCCTTATTGCCACATCCTGGGTATTATATCTAACCCTGGTCCCTTCCTTGTAAGACGGATCATGCTCCTCATCAAGTATTATTATGCCCAGGCTGTCAATAGGAGTAAAAATTGAAGATCTGGTTCCTATTATTATATCAAACTCACCATCCCATATATCCAGCCATCTTTCATACCTTTCCGCTTCACTCATATTGGAATGATATACACAAACTTTTGCCCCAAACTCGGATTCGAATCTTGAAAACAGCTGTGGGATCAAGGAAATCTCAGGAGTGAGAATAAGTGCCTTTCTTTTACTTGCCAGGACTTTCCTGCATGCGGCTATATAAATATCGGTTTTCCCGCTGCCCGCCACACCTTCGATTAAAAATTTGTGAAAAATGTTTCTCCGTATGGCATCCTCTATGCTGTACAGTGCATTTTCTTGATAGGCGTTTAAAATTATCTTTTTTTTCTTTAAATTTTTATACGGCTTGTAATCATACCTGAAATCCCTTTTCTGCCTTCTTCTCACTATGGATATAATATTTTTATCCGCAAGACCGGCCAGGCTGGAATAGTTTGAGCCGGTATCTTTTATTAATCTTTCCTTTAAAACTTCGCCGTGCAGTATCAGATATTCAATTATTTTTTTCTGCGAGCTGTTTTTTTTCCAGTTTATTTTGTCCTTTACCTTGTTATAAGCTTTTCTTTCTAAAGTTATGCAGTCCTTAAATTTAAATTGAATTCTGGGACTTGCAATTGCCTGCTTATACTTTCCCCCGGGAGGAAGGAAAAACTTAATAACACTCCCCGGAGGCTGGATATAATACTGGCTGATCCAGTTAATAAGCTCCAGTTTCCTGGTGTCAAAAACGGGTTTTGCATCTATTACTCTTACGATATCTTTTATTTCATTATCTTCAAGCCCTGACTTATCCTTGATTTTTACAATATAACCAATTTCAGTCCTATTTCCAAAGGGAACCTCGACAATTCTTCCGGTATTAATATCCGAGGATAGATGGGGGGGTATCCTGTAGTCAAAAGCATGATCAATGTCAAAGGCTTTTATGTCTACATAAACCTCTGCATATTTGTTATTTCTAACCATTTAAACAAAATAATTATTTAAGGCCCAGAAAACTCTTAATCTCATCAACTTTATCCAGCTTCTCCCATGTGAAATCCCTGTCATGTCTTCCGAAATGACCGTAAGCCGCAGTCTTTTTATAAATCGGCCTTAGTAAATTCAAGTTCTTTATAATCGCTGCCGGTCTCAGGTCAAATATTTCTTTAATCGCCTTTTCAATTTTTGCGACATCCACTTTTTCGGTACCGAATGTTTCTACCATAACTGATACCGGGTGCGATACGCCTATAGCATAAGCTACTTCTATTTCCAGTCTATCAGCAGCTCCGCTTGCAACCAGATTTTTAGCCACATGCCTTACGGCATAAGCGGCTGATCTGTCAACTTTGGAAGGATCCTTCCCTGAAAAACACCCTCCTCCGTTTCTTGCCATACCGCCATATGTATCTACAATTATCTTCCTCCCGGTAACTCCGGTATCGCCCATGGGACCGCCTATAGTAAATTCTCCGGTGGGATTAACAAACAACTTTAAATCCTTGCTTAAATATTGCTCGGAAATAATCGGTTTTATTACGAATTCCCTCACATCCGGCTTTATCTGTGATTCTATATCAATATTAGGGGCATGCTGGGTGGCTATTACAATAGTTTCTACGGAAACCGGTATGTTATTTTCATATCTTACCGTTACCTGGGACTTGCCATCGGGCCGGAGGTACGGCAATATTCCTGCTTTTCTGACTTCCGATAAGCGGTGGGAGAGCTTGTGGGCAAGCTGAATAGGGAGAGGCATAAGTTCCTCGGTTTCATTACATGCATAACCAAACATCATTCCCTGATCCCCGGCACCCTGACTGTCAAACTCATTTTCATATCCGTTTCCCACTCTTGCCTCATAAGCATTGTTGACACCCCGGGCTATATTAGAAGACTGTTTTCCGATAGAAGTAATAACGCCGCAGGTCTCATAATCAAAACCATATTTTGCTCTGGTATATCCAATATTTTTAATAACCTCTCTTACAACATCGGGTATCTCCACATAAGTAGAAGTGGTAACCTCACCTGCCACTATTACAATACCCGTTTTAAGTAAAGTTTCAATTGCAGTTCTGCATCTTGGATCATCGGCTATCATAGCATCAAGAACAGCATCGGAAATTTGATCGGCCATCTTATCCGGATGGCCCTCGGTAACTGATTCCGAAGTAAATAAGAAATCCTTTTTCTTTGTCATTATTCCTCCTATAAATTTCTTACGGCTCCATTAAACTCTATTTTAACTTTTTATAATTTCGTCCCAGATTCCTCTGGCAATGATTCTCTTTTTATCCCTGGCAAGTTTCCTTACAGTACCATCCCGCTTTATTATATCAACCTCATTGTAATCGCTTTCCATTCCAATTCCCTCTCTGGAGATATCATTGGCAACAATCATATCGATATTTTTATCCTTTATTTTTTCCATGACATCTTTGCCGCTATAGCCGCTCTCGGCAGCAAACCCGACAAGATACTGGTTTTTTTTCTTTTTTTCGGCCAGGAGTTTAAGGATATTTTCATTCTCTTTAAACCTTATTCTGGATAATATATCATCTTTTTTCTTTAACTTAAAATCATATTTTTTAAGTGGAATAATATCGCTTACGGCAGCTGCCATTATAGTAATATTGCTGCCGCTAAAATATTTAAGCAGGGCTTTTTTCATCTCTGCCGTATCCCCTGTATATTCTACTTTTACCCCATAAGGCAGCGGAAGGTTTTTTGTGGTACTTATAAGAATCACCTTCCCGGCGCCTCTAAAATAAGCTTCCTCGGCAAGAGCGTAGCCCATTTTTCCACTGGATTTGTTGGATATATACCTTACGGCATCAATAAATTCCCTCGTACCGCCTGCAGTAATTACAACCTTTTTGCCTTTAAGATCTGAATTATAACTTAGAAGTTCTCCTATTCTATCAATTATAATATCTTCATCTTCAAGTCTTCCCAGGCCTTCCTCGCCGCAGGCAAGCTTGCCGCCCTTCGGTCCTATAAAAAAATATTTTCCGGTTTCTTTTAACCTCTGGATGTTTTTTTGAATTACAGGATCAAGATACATGCTTTCATTCATAGCCGGTGCAATTAGCACGGGACAGGTAGCGGAAATTACCGATGTAGTTAAAAAATTATCGCCAATCCCATAAGATAATTTCGAGATGGTATCAGCTGAAGCCGGCGCAATCAAAAAAATATCTGCGCTGTGGGAAAGTGAGATATGGTAAATTTTCTTCTGGTTTGTGAACTGTTCCACAATGGTTTTATTTCCGGAAATTGAGCTTAAAGTAACCGGGGTTATAAAATTTAGAGCATTTGGAGTCATCACCGGAATTACATCAGCACCCATACCAGCCAGCCTGCTGCAAATTGAAGCTGCCTTATAGGCGGCAATAGATGCAGTGACTCCGAGAACTATCTTTTTTTTAAAAAATATTGATTTTTTTAAAACCAAATTATACAGGTTCCTTCTTTTTCTTTACGAAAGTCACTTTTTCTTCTTTTATTTCATTAAAGGCAATTTCCAGTGGGTCATGTGATTCTACATCAACCAGTGGTTTTACCACATTTATTCTTTCCATATTTTTTTGCGCTGAGAGGTATTCTCCCAGTTCTCTTGCTCTTTTAGCTACTGCTATACATAATTTATACTTGCTGTTTATACTATCTCCGTATTCATCAATATACTGCACTTTCATTTATGTCATTCCTCCTTTTTGAGAATTTAGAACTTTCTTCAAATTAAGCAAAGCATCATTATAATTATTATTCACAATTATGCAATCATAATGTTTAATATGGTCCAGTTCGCTTCTGGCAATTTCCAGCCTCCTCTTCATTTCCTCCGGACCTTCGGCTCCTCTTTTTTTTATCCTTTCCTCAAGTTCCTTAAATGAAGAGGTCGTAATAAAGATTAAATAGGTATCTTTTACCTTCTCTATAACCTGCATGGCACCCTTGACCTCGATTACCAGAATTACGTTTTTACCTTTTCTCAAATTTTCACTTACAAAGCTTTTTAGGGTGCCGTATAGATAACCGGCATAGGGTGCCCATTCAAGCAGCATATCCTTTTCTATAAGTCTCTCGAACTTATCCTTACTTATAAAATGATAATGACTGCCGCTTGCTTCGTCTTCTCTTTTAGGTCTGGTGGTAACTGAGATGGATCTTACAAAATCATCCGCTTCATTTACTATATCACTGACCAGGCTGCTTTTTCCCGAACCTGAGGGTCCGGAGACAATAAATAATTTTCCTCTAACTGCCATAAGATTTTGAAAATCTGTCAGCCTAAACTATGCCGAAAAACCTGTAAAAACTGTATTTTTGATTTTTGCCCAGTCCACCGACTTTTTTATTTGGGCTTATTTTTAAATCACTTAAAATTTTCAGGGCATTTACTCTACCATTTCCGGGAATTGCACCTACCAAATCTATAACCTTCATATTCATTACATATTTTTCAAAGAGTTTATCATCCTTAAAAAGTGACCGTATATCAGTCTTTCCTTTCTTTAACAGATCCTTTATTTCAGATCTCTTTTTTCTTACCTGCCGTGCCCTTTCAAGACCCTTTTTCCTGTCACTTTCACTTAAATTGTTTAAAGCCATGAAGCTTCCTTTACCGGAAAAAAAATTAGATACACCAGAGTATACAAACATATATACTTAATATCAATCTTTTTCCATGACTTCTTATATTTTTATCTGCTGCCCGGGTATACCAGAGGCATATTTTCACTGCAGAGTCCGCACTGGGAAGGTTTATATTTATCAATGCTGAGTTTTATTAAATAATAATACGGACATCCAAAATCCAAACCGGTTGAACGGTCAACTATACTGATTACTGCTTTTACCTGTGCACCCTTTTTCTTGCATATTTCCATTACTTCATTTACGGACTCGCCGGTAGTAATGACATCTTCGGCAATAATAATTTTCTGGTCGGGTTCTATTTCAAATCCACGCCGGAGCTGGGCCTCTTCAACTTTTCTTTCGGTAAATATCATCCGGCAGCCTGCCGCGTAAGCTAACATATAACCCCACAGGATACCTCCTACAGCAGGGGATATCACAGTATTGATACTCTTTATATCAATATTATCTTTTATTAAATTTAAAGCTTTACGGGCAAGCTCAAGTGTGATATCGGGATACTGCAGCAGTCTGGCACACTGGAGATAATATTTGCTGTGATCTCCTGAACTCAGTTTAAAATGACCTTCCATTACAGATCCGGTTTGCTGGAGTATTCTGAATATATCTATTCCTTCAACTTGACTTATTACTTTAATCATTGCATAGCATCCTTTCTATTTTTTCAAGGTATAAATCTATGGTTCCTCCTATATCTTTTTTGGTAGTTATAGAACGGCCCACAATTATAAAGTCCGCCCCTTTCGATACTGCCTCCTCGGGAGTGTTTATCCTTTTCTGATCCCCGGCTGAATCTTCCGGAAGCCTGATACCGGGTGTTGCAATATAAAAATCAGTGCCAAACTTTTTCCTTACCGCCTCCACTTCATCCGGCGAACATATTATTCCGTCAATTCCCGATTCATGAGCAACTCCCGCAAGACCCAGGACGGAATGAGAAAAATCTTCCTTAAATCCTAAAGTTTTAAGATCCTTATTATCAAGACTGGTAAGAATAGTAACTCCAAAAAGAAGCGGCCTGAATTTTGCTCTTTTTTCTGCCTGCTTTTCCAATGTTTCCCGCGCTATTTCCAGCATCCGCCTTCCGCCAAGGGTATGTATGGTCACCATGTTTACATCAAGATCTCCGATAGCTTCAACGGCACCCTTTATTGTATTGGGTATGTCCATGAGCTTTGCGTCAAGCATCACTTTATAACCAAAACTTTTTACGGTACCAATCACAGCAGGCCCTAAGCTATATATCAATTCCAGGCCTAATTTTAAAGTTGATACCCTCCCTTGAATCTTTTTACATAAACTTATTACATCAATTTTCTTACTTTGATCCACACTTATAATCAATCTGTCCTTCAGGGATAATTTTTTATCTTTCAAGCCCTTAACCTTCCAATCACCTCATTAATATCATAAATTTTTTTCTCTTCAAGATAATTCCTCAAGCCCTCTATTATCTTTTTTCCTATATCATATTGTACAAAATTTGCGGTACCAATTCCAACTGCACTGGCGCCTGCTACCAGAAACTCCAGAGCATCTTCCCAGCTAAAAATACCGCCCATTCCGATAACAGGCAGGATTTTTTCTTTTGCCAGTAAGTAGACTTTTGCCAGAGCGATAGGCTTTATCGCTGGTCCCGAAAGGCCTCCCAAGACGTTTCCTAACCGGGGTCTGAATGTTTCAATATTTACAGCCATGCCCACCACAGTATTAATTACCGATACTGCCTGCGCACCTCCCCTTTTTGCCGCAGCAGCGGCCTCAATCAGATTATCCTGATTGGGGCTGAGCTTGGCTATTACAGGAATTTTTAAAATACTAACAACCGACCGCACTATTTTTTTCACCTCGCCGGGTACGGCACTAAAGGCCATACCTCCCTTTTTGATATTGGGACATGAAAGGTTAAGCTCTATCGCAATAATTTTTTTCTTGATATCTGAAATCCTGGATGCAACTTTGCTAAATTCTTCCGGATCCTGCCCGAATATACTTAAAATAATTTTTATTCCCAATTTTTCAGCCCGGGGCAGGTGCTCTTTTATAAATGCATCTATCCCGTCATTTTGTAGCCCGATAGAATTTAATACGCCGGAAGTGGTCTCGCAAATCCTGGGCGGGGGGTTTCCTTCCATGGGCAGGAGTGAATAACTTTTAGTGGTTACTGCTCCCAGTATGGCAGTATTATAAAACTGGCTGTGTTCCACCCCATAGCCAAAAGTGCCGGAACATGCAATTACGGGACTGGCCAGTTTTATTTTTCCCAGCCTTACCGATAGATTAAGGCCATTTCCTCCGGTATCCGCTTCATATGGAAACAAACTGTCCTGTTTAGTCAAATATTACCTCCCCAAGATTGAATGCAGGTCCATCCTGGCAGACCTTCCTGTAGGAAAATCCTTCCTTACCTTTTTTAATTTTCACAACACATCCGGTACAAACTCCTATTCCGCAGGCCATTTTTTCTTCAAGAAGCACGGTTACTTTGTTACTTTTATCCTTATAAATATTCTGCAGGGTCCTTAGCATATCCTTCGGTCCGCAGCAGTAAATGTCATAATTTTTAAATGAATTTATATTGTTCCATATATAATCCGAAACCAGGCCCTTTTCCCCCCAGGAACCGTCTTCGGTAAGCACGGCATAATTAATTTTGAGCCTGACCAAATCTTTTTCCCATCTGAGATAACTATTATTTTTAAATCCTGCGGCAAAGAACACATTTTTTTTCACCTTGCTGACAAGTCTTGCTATAAGGTACAGCGGGGCTATGCCAATACCGCCTCCGATTAAAAGGACGTTACTTTCACCCCTGCCCAGATCTATTCCTTTTCCCAGAGGGCCCGCAAAATCCAGCATATCTCCCTTCTCCAGCCCGGACATAAATTCGGTACCCTTTCCTTTTACCCAGTATAATATGGAAAAAACATTAAATTTTTTTTCAATATCGAAAATACTAAACGGCCGCCTCAGCAGAGGATCCAGCACACCTTCGGGCGAGCACTTTACATTAATAAACTGGCCAGCCTGTGCGTCCTTGCATATATACGGGGAAAAAATCTCCATCTTGTAAAGGTTATTACTATATTTTTCATTGGAGAGTATCTCTCCGCTTAACAGTTTCATTAGTATTCCTGTATAGGTTTAACTTTGACTTTAGTGTTGGATTTCATCTCCTGTATCCCCTGCAATAAAGCTAAAGCTCCTGATATGGTAGTAACTGAAGGCACATTATGAAGGACAGCTGCGGTCCTCAGGTAATATCCGTCACTTCTGGCAATCCTTCCTTCAGGAGTATTTATAACGAGGTCAATTTCTCCATTCTTTATCATATCCAGAACATTGGGCCTTCCCTCCCTTATCTTTAGAACCTTATGACATTTTATCCCTTTCTCTTCAAGTATATCTCCTGTTCCTTCGGTGGAGATTATATTAAAACCAAGCTGAGCCAGTTTCCTGGCTATGCCGATTATGGCTTCCTTATCCTCATCATTTACGCTTATGAAAACCGAACCCGAGGTAGGAAATACCTGGTTGATGGATATCTGTGTTTTGGCAAAGGCAATTCCAAAACTGCTGTCTATACCCATTACCTCGCCGGTAGATTTCATCTCCGGGCCCAGTATGGTATCCACACCGGGGAATCTGTTAAACGGCAGCACTGCTTCCTTAATACTGTAATAATCAAGTGATGTGGGATCGACTCTTTTGAAATCAATATTTTTT
>CAZLEB010000031.1:8160-12757 GCA_964558475.1 uncultured Actinomycetota bacterium | reverse complement strand
ACTGCTATGGATAAATTTCCGGTTACCGCCAGAATAATGCCGGCGGTAGCAAAAGATGCAAACATAAAAACAACAATCCATATGATAAATTTTTTTACATTGAACTTCATCTTTCTACTCCTTTCCAGTAATAATTCTCAAATTAAATTTTATATACCTTACAAACAATCTGTATAATATCTTTGATAGATATATACAACCTACAAAAAACAGAATTCCAAAACAGGTTACCCCTATCGAACCAAATATTGCTACAGCCGGATTAATTAAAACTGCAAAATACTGGGGAATCAGTGGCCCAAAAATTGAAGCGAAAAATATCGTGATCCCTGCAGCGATAATAGCAATTGCTGAAACAAATAAGGAAATCAGCACTGCCACAATAGCAATAAAAGGGCCCAGTATAAACATAAGATTAAAAAATCCAAGTCCAAGTGTAGCAAGAACCGCTCTTGTTATATTTATTGCAGAGGTAGTTTTGCCCGCTTTATTTACAAGTATGCTTGCCTTAAGCTTTGCTTTAAACCGATTGGCCAGAGCTCTTGGATCTCCAAGGGAATCCGCTATTTCTTCTTCGGTCCTTCCCTCCGCTAATCCCTCTTTAAAATGCTCTTCAAAATCATTTATCACATCCTGTCTTTCTTCTACAGGAATTCCCCCAAGATATGTTGACAACTTACTTATAAAATCTTTTTTATTCATTCTTTACACCACCTTTTAAAAAACTATTTACTTTTTTAACAAAGATCAACCATTCTTCCTTAAGCTCCCTCCCCATTTTTTTTCCTGCTCCGGTTAACTGGTAATACTTCCTGGGAGCTCCCTCGCTGGATTCTTCAAGGTATGTAGTAACAAATCCATCATTCTTAAGTCGTCTCAGCAACGGATATATTGTTCCTTCCGAAATGGAAATGTTCTTGGAGATCTCATTTACAAGCTCATATCCATACCTGTTTTTTTTAGCCAGTAAAGCCAGGGTACACAATTCAAGGACTCCCTTTTTAAACTGTATATTCATAATATCACATCCTCTCCGTTAATTTATTGCTGTATTTTAACACAAGGTATTATACATTGCAAGGTATTATTTAAATATATATATCTTTTCTTATTTTATACAAAACAATGCTTTACAGTCTCCCCTTTTATTCCAATTTTTCAAGTAAATGTGTATTATATTTCATAATAATGCCGTAAATAATAATTTTTGGAACTGGAATAAAACAAATTCTAAATTACATTAAAAATTATGAAACTTACAGATAAAGAAACAGCTGAATATCTCTACCGCTGTTATACAGCAGTGGATGGATTGTGGTTCGTAAAGGTTGAAGAAAAATACGGATTTGATTCCGCTCTGGATATAGACAAAGAAGTATGGAAAATTATACCAAAAATCCAGTCAAGGTTTTTAAAAAATAAATTAAAAAAAGACAAGGGATTGGAAGCTTTGCTTGAATGCTTTTCTATGAAATTGAAATTAGACGATTTTAAATTTAAAGCAGAAAAAATTAATGATAATAAGATAAAAATAAAAATTAACAGCTGTCCCTGGCATAATATAATGATCAATTCCGACAGGTCCGGACTTTCAGAAAAAGTAGGCAGCACTATATGTAATAATGAGTACAGTGTATGGGCAAAAGAATTTGGAGATAATATAAATTTCAAACTGGAAGATCAGATCTGCAGAGGCTCGCAGTTTTGCATTCTTACTTTCCAGGTTAATAGATAGTCTCTTTTAATATCAACTTACACTAAAGCAATTTCACTTCTCAACCCTTACAGCCCTATAGCCTCTGTAATATCTTTTTTTAAAAGTAATCAACGTGGATTATATCATCCAGTTTCCTTTTTGGTACATGCAGCATACCTGAAGTGTCTTTGTGATATTTAATGGACTTATTTTTTTCTATATCATAACACTCCGGATTTTCCGATGGGTATCCAAGTGCCAAAACAAGATCGGCGCTGTATTCTTTAGGTACTCTTAAAATATACTCAATCTTTTTTCTATCGAAAGAACCTATCCAGCAGCAGCCTATTCCTTCTTCCAGGGCTGCCAGAGTAATATTTTCTGCGCTGGCACCTACATCGTATTTATAATACGGAACCAAAGAAATTTCTTTACTTACCAGAATTATTATATATGCCATCGGTTTCTCACCTTCTTTAGGATTCCCTTCAGGCGCAATATATCCTGCCCACTTTACATTAGAAAAAATATTTTCTCTTAATGAGTCATCTACAACAATAACATATTCCAGAGGCTGCAAATTCCCTGCAGATGGAGCAAGTCTTCCAGCATTGACAATCTTTTTTAAGAATGGCAGTTTTATGGGCTTTTGCTGGAATTTTCTAATTGTTCTTCTTGATATTATTAAATCATAAGTTTTCATACTTTATATTATCAGGTAACAATTTTAAATTTACAATTTAATTTCTATAATCGATTTTACACTGCTTCTTTCATCAGTACCCTTAATATGTGAATCATGCCCCCGGTATCCATTCTGCAGTATTTTATAAGTGATTTCCGTATTCTATCTACCTCTTCCCTGGTAGGACAGCTCTCACCTGCATAATAATTCCCACAGATATAAAGAAAGTAAACACTTGCAGCCAGGCCGTCTGCTATCTCCATTCCCTCGTAGCTCAGATTGGTAATTGCCGGAAGAACATTTTTTACCGAAGCACTCCCCTTCTGGGAGGAATGGTAATAGTAAAAATTTCCAAAAGGTTTATAGAGATCAACTATTCTTGGAAGTATCGAGTCGATCCACCGGCTGTATTCAGGAAAAGCTTCTGCCAGTTCATTTAGAACTCCTTTTTCAAATAATTCATAATAAACAACTATACTTCCTTTTCCCCCCAACTGCTGTCTCAGGTTTGACAGTAACTTTTCTCTTGGATCTTCCAATCCTTCGGCCAGAAAATCATGGTGTTCTGGCTGTCCTTCAATAGAATCCAGTATATGTATAGAATACTGAAAGGGGATCTTCTGGTAAGGTTTAATCCCATTATATAGAGGAATTGCAGTAGAGAAGGTCTCAAAATCGAAGAAATACAATGGATATTCCAGCCTGCCTATAAATTTTGATATCTCGCTTTTATTTATTTTCGGCTTTTCCGTTTTCGTACACTCCAGCTGTATTTGCTGCTTTAAATTTAAATCATACCGGTCGGGAATATCCTTTATGGAAAGAATTCCTTCATTGTAGAGCTGGACCGCTTTGTCTTTATTTCCATATAGATTAAAAACATGATTATCCGGTAAAAATTCCCAGCACTTATCCTTAAGCGGACAAATGTAGGGCTCATTACATTGCTTTCCGATAAAAATTTCCGGAGAGCTTTTTCTGGCCGCAACAAGCAGCATCTCTTCAACTCTGCCTTCTATTCCCTTAAAGGTTTCCTCCACTTCCACTGTAATATCGGCCTTTTTAAATAACTCCCCGGGATTAATATCTCCTTTTCTTATATACTGATTATTAATACAGGTAAGATAACATTTTCTAATCTTGACCCCGGCTTTTTCAAAGCAGTATTTCTGGAATGCAACATCATGGATATATTCTTCTTTAAGCTGTGTGGAGCTTTTAACTTCAACAATATCCCACCCGCCCATATCTGCCGGAACTAATATATCAGCCCTGCTGTAAACATTTTCAAAGCTGCAGCTTGCTTCAAATAGAGGTTTCTTTTCAGATAAGAGTTCAAAAGTTTTTACAAGCTGTTCTTTTAAATCACCTATCTTTCCAAGGTCAATTCCCCCGGGGTAAAGTTTCTTTGCATACTCCCCCACCAGAATCCCCTGTTTAAAAATGAACTGATTCACAAAACCAGGCTGGGGAATCATTTCTTTAGCATTAACCTGGTACCAAAAATATTTAAGGCACTGCAATCCTGCCAGATATTTAGATTTTGAAATGATGACTTTTTTATACATAAAATCAATCTACCTATTCAAAGCCGGTATAGATTTCTCCAAAATTTATTCCTTCAATAATCCTGGATTTATACTCATTTGTTAACTTATTCCTGGCATAAACCAGGCTCTCATTCCTTATACCGTTTTTTAAAGCAAGATAGACCTCTATAAATGCTGCCAGATCATCAGCTCCTTTAACCAGCCCTCCGTTTCTCATGCTGGTATCAGAAAACTCATCTTCCGTATACATTCGTATATCATTTCGCCAGCTCTCAGGAATTAGTTTATATATTTTTTTCTCCATCTCTTCAACTTCATAATCCTTTATAAGCTCATCCAGTCCCTTGACCGATTTTTTTACAGGGTTGATTATATCTCTAGTCAAAACTTCAGGCAGATCGTGGAAAAGTCCGGTGAAGTAATTATTTATACAGTTTATTTTTTCTAATTTTGCTTCGTAAGAGAATAAAAATGAAAACACGGCCACTATTAACATATGACCCAATACGGAAGTTTTAGGAATACGGTAAAGATGACTCCACCTCTGCTGGAAACGGAGCTGGCCGCATATGTCAGCAAATTTAAGTAAACTTTTCCTTTTTGTAAAAACTTTCATGCATTTCAAATCATTATACTTACTCTGCTCCCGGGAAATGCTTTCATCAA
>CAZLEB010000031.1:0-8060 GCA_964558475.1 uncultured Actinomycetota bacterium | reverse complement strand
TCTGCTCCCGGGAAATGCTTTCATCAATCTCTTCGGTTAAATAAACTCTGGGAGTCATTGATTTAATAATATCAAACTCCCATTTTGTCACGTAAAAATGTGCCCCGCTTACAATCCTTCTTTCAAGAGTCTCTTCTTCCTCCAGCAGATATTTTTTAAAACGTAAATTAAAGTCTTTTCCCACCTCTTCCGTAAAAGAGCTAATCCTCTCGAAAACCCAATTATTTAACTTTTCATATTGCTTCTTATCTTCTTTTATCCTGTAAATCAATGGAGGCTTCAGGTCAGTTAAAATGATTCTTTTTAAAAATTCAAAAAGGCCATCTTCTATTATTTCAAGCCAGTCAATTTCTCCCCTATTTGCATCTTCTTCACATCTTCCCAGAATATAGGCAACAATCATTTTATGAGCTTGCTTGTCCAGTTCCGTAAGCTCAATAGTGCGGATCTGGTCATTCCATCTCTGCATGCTTGCGGCTTCATAAATTTTTAAAAGAAGCGATTTTTTTACCATAAAACTCATCGTATTTTATATATCTAATAATCCAAATAAATATTTAACAACAGTTAAAGTTTGCAACCGCCAGGGCTTTAAAACTAGTGTATATCATAGATATTAATTCTTCAAATAAAAGTTACTTTCGATGTGATAAAATATAACTAAAGTACTGTAATACTGGATCTTTTAATTTGCTTTAAAACCTGCTTAGCAGTTAAAATTCTATTATAATTAATTAAACGAAGGAATAAAAATGGACAGATTACCGTTAATTAGGACTTTTAATTCCAGGATAGAAGCAGAAATAGCCAGAAGTTACCTGGAAAGCTTTGGTATTAAAACTGAGATATTCTCAGATGATGCCGGCCAGAGTATCACCTCTTTGCAGAGTGTAAGAGGTGTAAAGCTTTTAACCGGCAGAAAGTATCTAAAAAAAGCCCGGGAACTACTTGATAAAAAAGATTTATTAGATGAATAAATTTAAAAACCAGGATATTGGTTATGGCAATATCAGGATAAGCAATTTAAAATTAGAGGACCTCGATAGTTACCTCAAAATAGAATTTGATGCCTTTTTTGAAAAATTAAAATTTATATTCAGCAACAGGAAAAACGCCGCATTCGGCATCATCAGATCAGAAATCGCTAAAAACATTGGTACTGGAAGATATTACAACGCAAAGATAGATGACAGAATAGTTGGAATTATTGAGATTGTAAGCCGGGAAAATATCGAAAGTCATATCAAGGAATTCCATAACTATTTTAAATACCTGGGTTTCCACAGAGCTGTTAAAGCATTTATCTTAACAGCAATTGAAATTCCAAAATTAGACAACAGGACTATCTATATTGATAATGTTGCGGTTGATCCAAATAATAGGAGGCAGGGTATAGCTAAAAAAATGCTGTCTTTTGCAGAAGATTTTTCAAAAAGAAATGGAAAAAATGCCTTAAAGCTCTGGGTAGCCGCCGGTAATAAAAATGCTTACCGCTTATACAAGAAATTCGGGTTTACGGAGCTTGTTAGAAGATCTTCCGGGATAGCAGAAAGGTATATGGGATACCGCGACTGGGTATATATGAAAAAAGAAATCCTTTAATCTTTCTAGTATCTGGAGATAAAAGATTTTATGCCCTCTAAATAAATTTCTTCCGACTTTATGTAGTTATTATTATGTACCCCCATAATCTTTAAAAATTGCTTGGGTTCTTTTGCAGCATTATAAAGCTTCAACGCATGTGAAAAAGGAATATAATCATCTTCGCTGCTATGTATAATTAATACCGGGCAACTCGTATTTTTTAAATAATCAATAGTAGGATAATTAAATTTGAAGAATCTTCTCACAGGCATATAAGGATATAATTCAGCTGCAATATCTTTAATGGAAGTAAAAGTAGAGTCCAGAATCAATGCCCTGGCTTTTACCTCTTTTGCAAGCCAGGCTGCAATAGAACCGCCCAATGACCGGCCAAAGATTATAATCTCCTTTGGTTTTATTTTCCTGGAGACTGTCAGATATTCCCAGGCCGCCCTGGCATCCAGATAGGTTCCCATCTCGGTTGGTCTGCCCTCGCTCTTACCATATCCGCGGTAATCAATTATAAAAATAGACAGCCCCAGTTTCCTGTTGAAATAATCTATAAAGGTGAGCCTGGTCGAAATATTCCCTCCGTTTCCATGTAAGACCAGCATCACCCCTTTATGGTTTCTTGCCGGCACAAACCAGCCGGAAAGTCTTATTCCATCGGAAGAACTAAAAATAATCTCTTCAAAATACAACTTTATATCAAAGGGGGTAGATGTGATTTCCTTTTTTGGATAATAAACATGGTAAGACTGGGTTAAATATTTATAAATAGCCGATAATAAATATATAATAATAATTACAACTACAACTGAGGCAAATCCAATAAGCATTTTTTGATATAACATCTTATCCTTTAATATTTCTGATTAAATCTTAATACCATATTATTATAATAATCAAATAACTCATTTACAGAATTAATAAACATATTATATTGATTCATACTGCAATCATAATCACTGCTTTTCAAACATTTTATCTGCTCTTCTTTATGAAGATTAATTTTTTGGGATATTTCTACCAGGTTATTTCTATCCACTGCATAGCTTTCCGAATAACTAATATTTTCCAATTCTTGAGATATTTCCATAAGTTTGGTTAAAAAAGTCTCTTCTATGGCAATTTCCTGTGGATCATTAAATATCCAGGATTCGGTATGTGCCAAATTAATATGATTAATAGCGGCATTATATTCGGAAAGTATGTATTCAACTTTCTTTAGAAACTCATCTTCAGATATTACATTTATATCTTCCGGATTTAATCCGCTTACACTGTATATCGCTTCCTTTGTCACATTCGGTTCAGTATCCCCTTCCCAGAAATAATAAAATCCGACAGGAAAGTAGTTTCCCCCATCAATCGAAAGGCTTTTATAAAACACTCCGGATCCCTTATATGTTTCCATATTAAGATAATAATTATGAGCCATAAACCCGCCCTCTGCGGTTATATCTATGGGAACCCACCCGTATCCTGGAAGTTTTATTTCCACCCAGGCATGAGCGTATGGGAGCTCGCCTCCTCCTTCCGTTAAAATGCTGAATACCGGCAATCCCTGTACGAATTTAGCAGGAATTCCTGCAGCCCTGCATAAAGCCGTGTATAAAATAGAATAATCTGTACAAACCCCTTTACCCTTTTGCAGTATATCTGAAGCGTAGAGGTAGCCGGATGTTTCCTTTCCTAACTTTTCCTCATCATATACCATTTTGTCCACTACAAAATTATATATCTTTTCAGCAATTTTTCTCGGGTCAGCTTCTTTTCCGACCACATACTTAACCACAGATTTTATCTGCTGTGAATCGCTATTTATATAATATTCACCCCTGGTATAAAGGGACAGGTCCTTATCCCCTGAATCATACGAGTATAGCCTGTCCTCCATTTCTGCATATTCATATTCATAAAGTACGGCATCACAATTTATATATGCTTCTGCTGATTCTCCTTCCGAAAGATTGCCCAGATTAAACCGGGCAATTAAATTGTAGTCATCGCTATACAACTCATCAGTTTTGCTGTAATTGGATTTATGGCTTTTTATAAGCTGAAATGGCTGATATGTTTGAGGAATTTCAAACAGGCACATGACATCTTTAATATCTCCCGGCCCTTTATTGGTGATAATGTACTCAATACCAACCGTCATCTCGTAGGCTCCGGTGATTATAATACTTTCATCTATTTCTGCCAGGTAAATCTTTTTTGAGACTGTAACAGTATCGCTTCCATCATTAACCATAAGGGTTATTTTATACTCTCCGGCACTGTCAAAAATGTGAGATACTTCCTCCCCTGTTAGTACATCCACACCTCCTATCTGCCACTGGAAACTTAACACGTCACCGTCAGCATCAGTTGAATTAGCAGCAGAGAAATACACCGGATTTCCAATTGTAAAATAATCACCGCTGGAATTATGCTGATATACTTCTATGATCGCCATAGGCAGGATGTTTTCCTGTGTCTCACTTCCTATGTCTTCAGTGTTCCGGGACTCCCCATTCATGCTGTTCTGCCCATTATCATCATATACGCTTCCGCTGGCTACGTTTCCCAAAATAGAGCAGCCTCCGATGCCAAGAATAAAAGTAAATGCAGTTAAAATAGTTATTGTTAAAAAATAGGTTGTTCTTCTCATTTAGTTTTTTATATTTTACATATATACACTATATATTATTATAACCCTTAATATTCTAAAACCCTTTTTAAATCCCCTATACCTGGATTTTGCTTTTTAAATTAACGATGATAAGATACGTGCCATCTTTTACTTACGGTATAACATAAACATTAAGGAAATTTTTTTTCTCTGTCACATTAATATAAAATAAACTGGCCAGTAGCCTGATACTAGCCAGTTTTTATATGTTTCACATTTTATAATAAATTCTTTTTACGGGATATCTCAGCTCCCAATAAATCTCTTAGCTAATGCCTCGGCAATAAAAGCTAATGCAAACAGTGCACTTACCACTATCATAAGTGGGTGCAGATCTTTGAATTTGCCTCTGAACAATTTTATTAAAGTATAGCTTATAAAGCCGAACCCGATTCCATATGAAATGCTGTAGGTAAAAGGCATAATGATTATAGTTAGAAAAGCCGGTATTCCTATTTCATAATCTTTAAAATCAATTTTACTCATAACAGCCATCATTAAAAATCCGACTACAATCAGGGCCGGTGAAGTAACAGGGTATTTAAAAACTCCTTCTGCTATCTCAACACCCCCTCCAACTACAGCGATCAGAGGAGCAAAAAATATAGAAATCAGGAACAGAAAACCGGTTATAGTAGGCATAATACCGGTTCTACCGCCGTCGGATACTCCGGATGCACTTTCAATATAAGTGGTTATTGAGCTGGCACCAAACAGGCCCCCTGCCACTGCTGCCAGAGAGTCAATCAGAAGAATCCTTCTTAAGTTAGGAAGACCGCCATTTTTATCCAGCAGCCCTGCCTCTCCACCTACCCCGATAACCGTACCCATAGTATCAAAAAAGTCTGTCATAAAGAGTGCAAAAATCATTACCAGAGCTGCTATATTTAACATCCCCTTGCTCCATACTGCTCCGACTACATCCGCCTTGAAAAATGTGGCAAAACTTTCTTTTGTTGGAACACTTAAAAATTTTGTAGGAACGGATACTATTCTGAATGCCATTCCAGCAATAGCTGTGCCAATAATTCCCAATAAGATTCCACCTCTTATCCTGAATGCAACAAGAATTGCAGTAAGCACCAGACCAAAAGCTGCCAGCTGTGTGTAATGAGCGGTAAAATCACCCAGTTTTACTGCAGTGGCAGGATCCATATCCACAAAACCTGCCTGCTGGGCTCCAATAAATGCTATAAAAAGTCCGATTCCGACTCCAATGGCATATTTTAATCCCATTGGGATTGCCCTCATTATCATGCTGCGGAGACCGGTCAGCACCATTATTGTTACAATTATTCCCTCTATAACAATAATCCCCATTGCCTGCTGCCAGCCAATGCCTAAACCAAAGATAATAGTAAAAACCACAACCGCATTAATTCCCATTCCCGAAGCAAGTGCAAACGGGGTATTTGTAAGAATTCCCATCAGCATACTCATCAGTCCTGCACCAATACAGGTTGCAATAACTGCCGCTTCAAAAGGAATACCGGTAGCCCCGCCTGCAGAAAGAATTGCCGGATTGACAAAAATAATATAGGCCATGGTCATAAAAGTAGTAATACCGGCAACAACTTCAGTTCTGATATTGGTATTCCTTTCCTTGAGTTTAAAATAGCTCAAAACACACCTCCCTACTTAATTATTAATAATAAAATTATTTTAGTTTATAGTTAAATCTTTTCCGTTTAAAATTTTTTTATTAGTTTTACAAATCTCCAAATAAACGATAAAATCTATAAATTATGGAAGCAATAAAGAATTTTTTCACACTAGAAAATATACGATCTTTTTTTGTGAATATATATAACTGGCTGGAAAACATACTTACAAAAGCTTTCGGTAAAATAGGATATGAACCTTTAAGGAATCTACTGACCAATCCCTGGTTCTGGATTATCATACTGGCATTGTGTTTATTAAGTATCATTTTTAGAAGAAGATAATTACCGGTTGTTTCCAGCGGTTTTTTCCCTGCTTGAAAATACTCTAACCATAAATAACATAAAAACGATAATAAAAATTACAGTTGCCACCAGAGCTGTAAAAGCTTCAGGATTATTCCTGATTTGTTCAATGATTAGATAAACTCTGGAATTACTTTTTTTAAAATAATCTAAAAACTTTTCATCCAGTAACTTCTCATCTGACTTGCTGATATGGGATATTCTGTTTATTATTTTCTTATCTATATCATCAGAAGGTTTTATAACGGCATCTCTTGCAATTTTTAAGTACCTGTTTATATTATTCATATTAAAAATTTCTTTAAGGTTTTTAACTCAAATATATCAATATAATAGATTAAAATTAATTTTTTTTGTTTCAACTCATAATTAAGAATTTTATTATCTATAAGCTTTTAATTTATCTTTTATTATTTTCCTCGCGCGGTGTATATTAGTCTTAACAGTGCCTATGGGTTTATTTGTGAGTTCCGATATTTCTCTATAACTATAATCCTGCAGATCTCTTAGAATCAGGGGGATTCGGTAACTTTCATCAAGACTTACCATTATTTTTAATACTTCTTTTACCGTCTCCTTATTAAAAAAACTTTTTTCAAGACTCTGGCTGAATTTAGTAAAAACTACTTCATATTCTTCGGTTATCTTTTCTAAACTTACTTTTTTATCTTTGGTTTTTGAATGCAGCCTTAGTTTGTCAATACAGGTATTTACAGTAAGTTTCCTTATCCAGGTTTTGAAACTGGAAAGCCCCCTGAAACCTTTTATGGATAGATATACTTTTACAAATACTTCCTGACTTGCATCTTCTGCTTCGTGAGTATCTCTTAATATAAAAAAGGCAGTAGTATAGACATATCTTGAGAATTGTCTGACCAGCTCCTCAAAAGCAGCCTTGTCTCCCCTTTTTGATTTTGCGACCAATACCTTTTCATCTATTTCACTGAGTCTGCTTCTTTTATTATTTTTATCCAATACTCTCCTTTTCCTGGGGTCACTCTGCTCCTTTCATATCTTAAGTTTCAGGAGCTTCGACCAATTTAAGTGTAACAGTTAAGTATTCCCCATTTCTGTATATCTTAACCGTTGCTTCGTCTCCTATATCATGTTTGAGAATCTGGGCAAATAATTCAAATGGATTTTTTACCTTAATGTTATCTATTTCGACAATTACATCTCCTGCTTTTATTCCAGCCTTTTCTGCCGGATATCCCTGAAGAACACTATTGACATATACTCCACTTATATCAGTGGTACTTTCAGCCATTTCTATACCCATATAAGGAATTATTGCTCTTCCGTATTCAATAATCTGTTTGGCGATATTTACTACTGTATTACTGGGGATAGCAAATCCAATTC
This sequence comes from uncultured Actinomycetota bacterium, assembly GCA_964558475.1. GTDB lineage: Bacteria > Actinomycetota > Humimicrobiia > Humimicrobiales > Humimicrobiaceae > Hydromicrobium. Next base: position 470 of record CAZLEB010000031.1, on the reverse strand, counting down.
CTGCACTTGCTCCAGACGGGGAATATATTAAAGTGTTGATACCTATCACCTGTCCAACTGAATTTACCAGTGGACCCCCGCTATTTCCCGGATTTATGGCTGCGTCGGTCTGGATTAAATTAACCGGAATTGTAATATCTCTTCCCTTGGCACTTATTACTCCCATAGTAACAGTCTGATCAAGTCCGTAAGGGCTCCCTACAGCAATAACTATATCTCCCACTTTTATATCATCCATGGAAGCAAAACTGGCAGCTTCCAGGCCATCTGCCTCTATTTTTATAACCGCCACATCAGTTTTTTCATCCGCTCCTATCAGCGTTGCAGGATACTCACTGCCATCATATAAAGTCACCAGGAGTTTCTCAGCACTGCCGGCTACATGATTATTGGTTATGATATAGCCGTCTTCGGTATAAATCACTCCGGAACCTATTCCCTCCTGTTCCTGTGTCTGTCCAAATATATCC
>CAZLEB010000030.1:0-13336 GCA_964558475.1 uncultured Actinomycetota bacterium | reverse complement strand
AATAAATGGTAAAATTATATTTTATAAGAGTAAAAAAATATTTACCGAGCTGGAAGAAAATAGTGGAGCTATCTTAAAATTGGGGGGGAAGGTAAGCAATTTGTTAGAGATCAGGGTTCCTTATCTTGATGAATACAGGACTTTTTTGATAATAAACAAGGTGAAAAAGTCCCCGAAAATATACCCCCGAAATTTTAATAAAATAAAAAAGCAACCTCTATAAGTAAGAAGTTGTTTATTATAATATAAATAAATATGCAAAAGAACATAAGCATAAATAAGGAGAGCAGTAATTCATTAAATGAAATTTTTAGATAGGATAATCAAAAATAGGAAACCGGATGAATTTGTAAGAAAAAAACACCTGGGAAGGATAATTGCATTTACAAACCAGAAAGGCGGCGTAGGGAAAAGCACAACAGCAGTAAATGTTTCTGGTTACTTGAGCTCTTATGGTTACAGAACTCTGCTTATAGATCTTGACCCGCAAAGTAATTCAACAAGTGGTCTGGGTATAAATCCTACGGATGTTAAAGAGTCAATTTATGATATCCTTATTCATGATAAAGAACCCGATGAAATAATTTTAGATACTTCATATAAAAACCTTAGAATCCTTCCATCTTCAATACAACTAGCCGGAGCAGAAGTAGAATTAGTTTCAAGTTTAAAGAGGGAGTTTAAATTAAAAGAAGCGGTAAACAAGATTGAAAAGGATTATGATTTTATTCTTATCGACTGTCCGCCAGCGCTGGGTCTTTTAACCATTAATGCACTGACAGCAGCAAAAGAAGTTATAATACCAATACAATGCGAATATTATGCTCTTGAAGGACTTGGTCAGCTTCTGAACACTATAAATCTGGTTAAAAAGAACCTGAATGATACATTGAAGATAAAGGGAGCTATAATGACCATGTATGATCCAAGGATAAAACTTGCTGAACAGGTGATAGAGGAAGTTAAAAATTATTTCTCAGAAAAAGTATATAAAACAGTTATTCCCAGAAATGTAAGACTAAGTGAAGCACCAAGTTATGGCAAGCCTATAATAGAGTATGATCCGAATTGTAAGGGAGCGGAAGCTTATAGTAATTTTACAAAGGAAGTGATAAAAAATGGTTAGAAGGGGTTTAGGCAGGGGACTTGGAGCATTGATTCCAAGTATAGACAAACCTTCCGAAAGTGAATCCAATGCAATAGTAGAACTGCCATTAGATAAAATTATTCCAAATAAAAATCAACCGAGAAATAGATTTAATGATGAGTCACTGGCAGAACTGGCTGAATCAATAAAGGAATTTGGGGTTATTCAGCCCATAGTAGTCAGAATGTTGGACGGAGAAGAAAAATATGAAATTGTCACTGGTGAAAGAAGGTATAGAGCTACTAAAAAAATTGGTATTAACACCATCCCATCTATTGTGGTAACTGATGTTGATGATATGTCTTCTCTGGAAATGGCTCTTATTGAGAACCTTCATAGAGATGATTTAAGCCCCATGGAAAAGGCCCATACGTTTAAGCAGCTCATAAATGAATTTAAAATTACTCATGAACAGCTTTCAAAAAGAATTGGTAAAAGTAGAGTATCAATAACCAACTCTCTTAGACTGCTTTCCCTTCCGGTAGAAGTCCAAAAATTAATAAATGAAGAAAGAATAAGCGAAGGGCATGCGAGATCGATACTGGCGATAGATGGGGAAGAGGGAAGGATAAAGATCGCCAATCTTATTGTAAAAGATGACCTCAGTGTAAGGGATGTAGAAAGGATAGCAGGCAAGAGGAGAGAAAATGCCAGAGATAAAAAATCTATAAAAGTCCTGCAGCTCAGTAAGTTCCCGGAAATATCCCAGAGAATATCAGAGTATCTTAATACTCCTGTTAAGATAACAATGAGCAGAAAGAAGGGAAAGATTGTAATAGAATTCGGCTCCATTAGAGATCTCGAAAGAGTAGTGAGTAAAATTGTCCAATAGGAAACCGGATTGGCTTAAGAAAAAAGTCAGTTTAAATAATTTGACTATTAACCAGATCAGAGACCTCATTTGCGACTTACATCTAAATACTGTTTGTCAGAGTGCCAAGTGTCCGAATATTTTTGAATGTTTTAGTAAAAAAACCGCAACATTTATGCTTATGGGGAATATTTGTACCCGGAATTGCGGTTTTTGCGGAATAAAGTCAGGGACACCTGAAATATTAGATGAAGATGAACCGGGAAGGATTGCAGATGCAGTAAAAAAAATGGGATTAAAATATGTTATTATTACTTCGGTAACCAGAGACGATTTATCTGATGGCGGAAGTTCTCATTTTGCAAAAACTATAGGTGAAATAAACAGGTTAAATTTGGATTTAAAAATAGAGTGCCTGATCCCTGATTTTAAAGGAAATGTTAATAATCTTAAAGCTATCCTTGCGCAGGACCCGTATGTTTTAAATCATAATATAGAAACGGTTAGAAGTAATTTTAGCAGGGCTAAAAAATATGCAGATTATGAAACTTCACTTAATATATTAAAAACCGCTAAATTATTAAGACCGGACATTTATACGAAATCAGGATTTATGCTGGGGCTTGGGGAAAACAGAGAAGAAATAATGGAATTGCTCCTGGACTTAAAAGAAGCGGATTGTGATATTATTACAATAGGTCAATATCTCAGACCCTCCCGGTCGAATCTTCCGGTCAAGAAATATTATAGAACTGAAGAATTTGAAAGTTTTAAAGATTTAGCAGAGAGTTTTAATTTCAAAGCAGTGGTCAGTGGAATATTTGTAAGGTCTTCTTATGGCGCTGCTACAATGCTGGACGAAATTTCGAAAAAAATAAGTAAAAAAGTTATAAATAAAGCCATATAATTGTAAAATTTTAAAGTTTATATAAAAAGTGAGAAAAAAAATAACATGGAGGTATAGAAATGAAGCTTATTCCTAAAATAATTATAGGGGTCGTTTCCCTGGCGGTAGTTTTGCTGCTGATTTTTAACAGTTTTGTTATAGTACAGGCTGGAAATGTAAGAGTTCTTACCCAGTTCGGCAGAACTACAGGAGTTACCTTTAGCCCGGGGATACATATGAAAGTACCGTTTATCCAGAATACGGTAAATTATTCCACAAGGCAGGTAACCTATGAGACAAGTGATTTTCCAGAGACCAGTGAAGCTAATTATCCTGATTTTGAAGTTGACACTACTTCTTCAGATGGTCAGCAAATACAATTAAAGTACACTATAAGATTTTCTATAGATGGCAAACAGGCTGAATGGATATTTAATAATATCGGTACCATGGATAATCTGGTTGAAAAAGTGGTTAAAACCGAGGCAAGATCTCTATCAAGGAATATACCTAAAAAATATACTGCAACCCAGCTGTACTCCGAGCAGGTATTTGATGTTCAGGAAGAGATAGAAGAGACCCTAAGACCAATATTTGGGAAGAATGGGATAATTTTAGATGAATTTTTACTCAGAAAAGTAGATTTTACTGAACAATATTTCAACGTTCTTGAGGAGAAGCAAATTGCAGAGGAAAGGATTGTGGTGGAGCAGAACATTCTAGAGCAGGAGAAAATTAAAAAAGAGCAGGCGATAATCCAGGCTGAGGCAGAAGCGAGGCAGATTGAAATTAAAGGTAAAGCGCTTCAGGCTTACCCGCAGATAATACAGCTTGAGTTTATTCAAAAATTGTCACCCAATATTTCCTGGGGGATCCTCCCTGAACAGGGAATTATTCCATTTATTGATTTAAGTAAACTACAGGAACAAACGAGCAATTCTTACCAGTATGTTCCACAGACAGAAACACAGGAAGAGGAAAGCGAATAATTTTTATAAAATTAAAAAACGGAATCTAATTTATAAAATTCTATCTATTTTATTAAAAGGATTTAAACCTACAGGCTGCTGGATTTAGCAGCCTGTAGGTTTTCTACAAGAATATTTTTTAAGGGAATCAAAATAGTTGATACAGTTATTTACTATGGTTCTGAATCAATATAGATAAATTAAGAACTTTTATAAAAAGTAAAATCATCTTATTTGAAAAAATACTACAGGTGTTTAAACCGAATAAAATACTAATCTTAAAGTAGTTACATTTAACAAAATATTTATATATAAAAAAATATTAAGAATTATAAATTATATATTAACTTATATTGTATATTAAATACTATTGACAATAATTAAGAATTTTATTAAACTTAATATTACTTTTTGTTACTTTATAGTACATTTTATTTTAATAGAAAGTTAGATTATTGATTATCAATTTATATAAAGTTAAAGAAGTAGCGGAAATATTAAAAGTTAAACCTATCACCATAAGGAGATGGTGTAAGTCCGGTATGCTTAAAGCAAAGAAAATTGGTAAAAGCTGGTATATACCGGAAGATGAGCTTATTTTGTTTAAGCATAAGAGCAATGAGATAGAAGTAAAAACCCAGTAATTTCCATATAAAGAGAAAGTAGTATTTATAAAGAAATTAAATTGGAAAGGGTATAATAAAAATGTTAAGGTTTTTAGTCTCTATATAAGATCATGTAGAAGCGAATTAATGAATTTTATTGTTTTATTATAAAAGGTAACTTGGACGGTTAAAAAATTTATTAAGATTGAACGATAGGGCAATTTTATGATATTGCAAAGTAGCAAATATGCAAATATTCTTTTAATATTTATATTTATTTCTTTGGGTATCTCTTTATATATTCTTAGATACCGTAAGAAAAATTATAATTCTTTCGGAGTATACCTTTTATTTATTTTAGTTGGATGGATGTTTGCCGAGTATTTCGAACGTAGTTTTGTTCCTTTATTTTTAAAAATAATTTTTAGTAAAATAACTTATATCGGGTTTTGTTCCACATCGGTTTTATGGTTTTTATTTGTTTTTCAATTTACAAACCGTAGAAAGTATATAAATTTAAAAAATATTTGTCTTATCTCAATTGTACCTGCTATTACCATAATATTAACCTTTACTAATGAATTTCATGGCTTGATTTGGAAAAGTGTTAACATAAGTGAAGCAGAGCCATATGCATTAATACATAATTATAATATATTCTTCTGGATATTTTTAGCATATTTAATTTTTGTTGTTGTATTTGGTTTAGCATTGATCTCAAAGACTTTTTTTAAAGGAAAGTATTACTATCAATGGCAGGGAATGCTATTAATATTTATTGTCACTATTACGCTGATCCTGAGTATTTTTGATATTTTTAAAATTAAGCCTTTTGACTATATTGGCATAACTCCCATAGGTACTACTTTAAGTATTATGTTTTTAATATTTGTACTGGATAGAAGTAAAAAGAATATGGTTTTACCAATAGCCAGAGACAATATTGTCGAGAGCATAGAAGATGCCGTATTAATATTAAGTCCAGAAAACAGGATAATAGATTTAAACATAGCAGCAAAGAAAGTATTTGATATTACCACTAAAGATATAATAGGAAAAAATGTATCCAAAATATTTCCAGATATAGATATTAATGAAATTCTAAATAAAAATCATTCAAGGAGTAGAAAAGAGATTCAAATAAAGAAAAAAAAGACAACCCATTATTACGACCTTTCTATTTCAGATATTATGGATATCCATAATAACTTAATCGGTAAAGCTATTGTAGCCAGGAATATTACAGATAGAGTAAAGTCAGAAGAGGAAGTAAAATATCTGGGTTTTCATGATAGTTTGACCGGTCTTTATAATAAAGCTTACTTTGAAGAGGAAATAAAAAGATTTGATACTCCGAGGCAATTTCCGCTTAGTATAATTATTGGAGATGTGAATGGAATAAAAATAATAAATGATACCTTTGGTCAAAGGGAAGGAGATTTGCTGCTCTGTAATTTTGCTAGAATCTTTGAAGACTGTTTTAGAAAGGGAGATATTATTACCAGATGGGGCGGAGACGAGTTTGCTGTTCTTCTGCCTAGAACATCCAGGAAGGATGCTGAAGCGGTTATAGGTAGAATTAGAGGAGCTATTAAGGATTATCCAGATAAGAAGATACCTTTAAGTATAGCACTTGGTTTAGCTACAAAAGAGCATCCTGATGTGAATATTAAAGAAATAATTATAGAGGCTGAAGATAATATGTATAGGAGAAAATTAATTGAGAAAAAAAGTATTTCAAGTTCTATAATATCTTCTCTGGAAAGGACTCTTTTAGAAAAAAGCTATGAGACGGAGAAACATGCCAAGCGTTTAAGTAAATTAGCGCAAAGTTTAGGTAAAGCCGTGGATTTACCAGAGAATGTACTTAATGATTTAGCTCTTCTTGCTTCACTTCATGATATCGGGAAAATAGCCATTCCAGAGGAAATTCTATTAAAGAAGGATAAATTAACAGGAGAGGAATGGGAAATTATAAAGAAACACCCTATGATTGGCCACAATATAGCCAAAACTTCTACGCATATTTCTCATATTGCTGATGCTATTCTCCATCACCATGAGTGGTGGGATGGGACCGGTTACCCCCAGAGGTTAAAAGTAGAACAAATCCCTATTACTTCCAGAATAATAAATATTGTAGACGCTTACGATGTTATGATAAATGGAAGACCTTATAAGAAAAAAATGAGTAATGACGAAGCAATTACAGAATTAAGAAGATGCAGTGGAACGCAATTTGACCCGGGGTTAGTTGAAATTTTTATTAATAAAGTTTTGACTGGTAAAAAAATTGCGGTTAGATTATGACTCAATTAGTGTTAAGAAGATTTTATGAGGCCCATTGGCTAGCTCTTTCTATATACATTTCTAATAATTTATATTAATTATATTATAATTATATAAATTAATATTTTTCTATTGACTTATATTAATTATTTTATTAAACTTAATATTACTTTATGTCACTTTATGATACATTTTTATTTTAATGGAAAGGTAAATAATTGATAAGCAGTTTATATAGAGTTAAAGAAGTGGCAAAAATATTAAAAGTTAAACCTACCACTATAAGAAGATGGTGTAAATCTGGTATGCTCAGGGCAAAAAAAATTGGGAAAAGCTGGTATATACCGGAAGAGGAGCTTATTTTATTTAAAAATGAGGAAAACGAGATAAGGATAATGGACAGGTAATTTATATCTTTTATTTAGTTTATTTGTGGCCTGATTAAAATAAATTCCGGGAAAGATTTATATTATTAGAAATAATTTAACGCTCACTGTTGAGATAAGAAGAGGTTTGAGATGTGGCAGAGCAATATATATCTAAATATTTTTTTAATATTTATATTAATCTCACTTGCTGCATCTTTTTATATTCTTAGATACTATAAAAAGACTTATAATTTTTACTTAATGCTACTCTTGTATTTTTCCATTGGCTGTATGATTGCGGAATATTTGGAGCTTGGTTTTACTTCTTTTTCCTTAAAAGTCATATTCGACAAAGTTGCTTTTCTTGGTGTTGCCGCAATACCGGTTTTGTGGTTTTTGACTGCTCTTAAAATTTCAAACAAGAGTGAGAATATAAATTTAAAAAATATTAGCCTTATCTCAATTTTACCTGCAATAATCCTAATACTAACCTTTACTAATGAATTTCACGGATTAATGTGGAAAAGAGTTTATTTGAGCGATATTAAACCATTTATGCTGATCAAAGAGTACAATGTATTATTCTGGGTGTTTGTATTATATGTGGTTATTGTTGGAATATTTGGTTTAATATTAATTTTAAGGACTATTTTGAAAGAGAAATATTACTATAGAGAGCATTTAGGGTTATTAGCATTTGTTGTCATTATTTCGTTATTACTAATTACTTTTGACATTCTAAAAATAGAGCCTTTTAGTTATATCAGTGTAACTCCTATAAGTATTACTTCGGGTATTATATTCTTAGTACTTATATTAGACAGAAGAAGAAAAAATATAATATTACCTGTAGCTACAAATAAGATCATCGAAAATATGGGGGATGGAGTATTTATACTAAATCCTGAAAACAGGGTAGTAAGTTTTAACACTTCAGCAGAAAAAATGTTTAACATCACTAATGATAATATAAAAAGGGAAAATATTCTTCGATTGATTCCAAATATGGAAATTAGTGAGATGCTGAATAGAGATGGATTAATAAGTAACAAGGATATTAAGATAAATAATAATGGAAGAACCGCTTATTACAATATATCCACTTCGAATATAAAGGACTTTCATAATACCTTGATTGGTAAATATATTGTGTTTAGAGATAATACAGACAAAATAAAATCAGAAGAGGAAGTAGAATATCTGGGTTATTATGATAGTTTAACCGGTCTTTATAATAGAGCTTACTTTGAAAGAGAAATAAAAAACCTGGACACCGCTATGCATCTTCCTATCACTATAGTGGTTGGGGGTGTCAATGGGCTAAGAATTATAAATGAAGCTTATGGTCATAAACAAGGGGATTTGGTGCTCTGTACCTTAGCAAAGATCTTTAAAAATTCAGTTAGAAAGGGGAGTGTCGTTTGCAGGTGGGGTGAAGATAAGTTTGTTTTTATTTTCCCCAAAACGTTTCAAAAAGATGTCGAAAGGATTATAGAAAGAATAAGAGAAAGTATAGCAAGTTATAAAAAAGGAGAAGCACCTTTAAGCACAGCACTTGGTTCAGCTACTAAAGAGTATTCTGCTGAAAATATTGGAGAAATAATTATAGAAGCCGAAAGTAACATGTTTAAGAGAAAATTAATTGAGAGAGGAAGTGTCTCTAGCTCCATAATATCTTCCCTGGAAAGGGCTCTTTTTGAAAAAAGTCATGAAACAGAAGAACATGCTAAGCGTATGAGTGATTTTGCACAAATGCTAGGTAAAAATATAGGCTTGACAGAGAATATACTTAATGATTTATCTCTTCTTGCTTCACTTCATGATATTGGAAAAGTGGCTATTACAGAGGAAATACTGCTAAAAAAGATTAAATTAACAGAAGAGGAATGGGAAACTATAAAGAGGCACCCTGTAGTTGGCAGTAATATAGTTAGATCTACCAAGCAGATTGCTCATGTGGCCGATGGTGTTCTTCACCATCATGAGTGGTGGAATGGGTCCGGCTATCCTCAGGGATTAAAAGAGGAGGAAATTCCTATTGAGTCTAGGATAATATCTATTGTGGATGCTTATGATGTTATGAGAAATGGCAGGCCCTATAAGGGAAAAATGAGTAAAAGAGAAGCAATTACAGAATTAAAAAGATGCAGTGGAACGCAATTTGATCCAAAATTAGTTGAAATTTTTATTGATACAGTTTTACATGATGAAAAGCGTATACAGAAAATAATGGCGAGGCTGTAATCAAATTAAAGCCAGCAGGGGTAATCCTCAAAGAAAAAAGCACTGTTCTATGGTATAATCTATCAGTATTAAGTTACAAGTATATTCAGGCATGATGTATTAAAATGTCCAGGATCTCCATAAAAAATATTACAAAATACTATCATAATGAACTCATACTCAATAATATTTCTTTGGATATAAAAGATAAGGAATTTTTTTGTATAACCGGTCCTTCCGGTGGTGGTAAAACTACTCTTCTAAAAATTACAGCTGGTCTGGATAAAAATCATGCAGGAAGAGTCTATTTTGATGATGTTGATGTTACTAATTTGGAACCGGGAGAAAGAAATGTAGCTATGGTTTTTCAGGAATATGCTTTGTATCCAAACCTGACGGCAAAAGAAAATATTTCGTTCCCTCTGCGGATAAAAAAATATTCTAAGGAAAGAATTACTCAAAGGTTAAATTCGACTGTAGAGCAAATTGATATTGGGGTAGAAAGATACCTTGATTTTTATCCCAGGGAGTTATCTGCAGGCCACAAACAGAGAGTGGCTACCGGGAGAGCACTTATAAGGGAAAATCCTGATGTTTTTTTATTTGACGAGCCGCTGAGCAATCTGGATGCCAAAATAAGAATGAATACAAGAACTTATCTTAAAAGGCTGTTTTTAGAATTTAAAACTACTACTATTTATGTAACTTCTGACAGCAGCGAAGCTATGGCTTTGGCAGACAGAGTCGCATTAATCGATAAGGGTAAGCTTATACAGATAGATAGACCATTTAATATATATTTAAATCCTAAAAATATGCTGGTTGCAGATTTTTTTGGTGTTTTAGGAATGAATTTTATAAGGGGAAAGATAAAAAATAATAAATTTATTTTTGGTGATTATAAATTTGACATGCCTCCTGGTATAAAGAAGTATACCATGAAGAAAATAACGGGCGATGATTTAACTCTTGGTATAAGACCTGAAGATATTGATTTTTCTACTGCTTATAGTAAAGATAAAATTATAGCGGAGATTGATTTAATCCAAAAAATTCCCCCTATGGTAAATATAAGATGCAAAGTTAATGGCAGTATAATTAATGTAGTTAATTTCATCAAAAATACAATAAATATCATGCCGGGCATGAATTTATATTTAAACTTTGATAAGAATAAAACTCACTTATTTTATTTGGACAGCGGTGATGCGGTTTCTTGATGTTTAATATAGATTAATTTTATTAAATCATAATCAAATTTTTATAATCTTACATGAAATTTGTCATTAAGACCACTTGTATATTATTATTTATGATATAAAGATGGAAAAAATATAATGGGGTATTTAAAAAAATAAAAAGAGTTTAAATGAAAAAAGTAAAAAAGAATTTTTTAAATTATGTTGACCGGATAAAAACATATAATAGAATTGCAAATATTACCAAAATAGTGCGAAGGTATTTTGCCGTAAATGGTTTTGATGGAGTAATCACCAGTATTGGTATTCTTGTGGGAAATTATATTATTAGAGTCACAGAATATAAACATGTTATAATAGCAGGTTCCGCAATAATCATTTCTCTTGGTGTATCCGGAGTCTGGAGTGCTTATAATAGTGAAACTGCTGAAAGGAAAAGAGAACTTGATGATTTAGAAGAATCAACTCTTCATAATCTTGATAAAACGATAATATCCCGCGCGCAAAAGTTTGCTGCAGTAGTGCTTGCTGCTGCAAACGGACTATCACCTGTAGTGACGGCATTTATTCCCTTGATTCCATTTCTTTTTGGAAAATATGTACCTATAAATATTTGTTATTACAGTGGTTTTACTCTGGCATTTTTAATATTATTCGGAATAGGCCTGTTTTTAGGAAAGATTTCCCGGAGCAATCTTATAGTAAGCGGTATAAAAATGCTTGTTGCAGGTGGTTTCTGTATTGCCTTGAGCCTGCTGCTAAAATTCATTGAGTAATTTAAATATATTATTCTAACAAATTATGAATTTTATAAAATAGGCAGGTAGTTTTCCAGCTCATAATCTGTCACTTGTATTCTGTATCTATCCCATTCAATTTTTTTATTTTCGATAAATTTAAAGAAGATATGATCTCCCAGAGTTTCTCTTGCAATTTTGCTTTTTTCAAAGTACTGCAGAGCTTCAAACAGGTTGTCGGGAAGAGTTTCTATTCCTGCTTCTTTTCTTCTTTCTATATCCATTTCAAAGATGTTTTCTTCTATCGGCTCAGGCAGCGGATATTTATTTTTTATACCTTCCATTCCGGCAGCAAGCATCAGGCTGAATGAAAGATATGGATTGCAGGCGGGATCAGGGCATCTGAATTCAACTCTTGTTGATTTTTCTTTTCCTGGCTTATACATTGGAACTCTCACCAGGGTAGACCTGTTTCTTCTTGCCCAGGAAATATAAACAGGAGCTTCATATCCAGGAACCAGCCTTTTATAAGAATTAACCCATTGATTTGTTATTGCAACTATTTCCTTGCTGTGGTTAAGTAATCCTGCAATAAATTGTTTGCCGGTACTTGACAGGTTATACTTATCATTGGAATCGTAAAAAGCATTTTTATCTCCCTTAAATAAAGATTGATGAGTATGCATGCCGCTGCCATTAACCCCAAATATGGGCTTGGGCATAAATGTCGCATAAACTCCGTTTCTTGTTGCAACTTCTTTAACTATCATTCTATAGGTCATTGCGTTATCTGCCATGGTCAAAGCATCGGTATATCTTAAATCTATTTCATGTTGTGAAGGAGCTACTTCATGATGTGAGTATTCAACACCTATACCCATTGACTCAAGATAAAGAATAGTATCCCTTCTTAATGGACTTGCTGCATCGAGGGTAGTCAAATCAAAATATCCGCCTCTGTCAAGTGTTTCAGGCTTGCCTTTATCGGATTTAAAATAAAAATATTCAAGTTCGGGTCCAACATAATACGTATATCCCATATCACCTACTTTTTTAAGTGCTTTTTTCAGAGTCCATCTGGGGTCACCTTCAAAATGAGAACCATCAGGATTTAAAATATCGCAAAACATTCTTGCTACCCCATTTTCCGGAGGACTCCACGGGAGCATCTGAAAAGTGCTTGGGTCAGGCAAAGCAATGACATCACTTTCCTCTATGCGGGAAAACCCTTCGATAGACGAACCATCAAAACCCATACCTTCTAAGAGTGCCCCTTCCAATTCTTCAATCGTTATTGAAAAACTTTTTAAAATGCCCTGAACATCTGTAAACCATAACCTGATGAATCTTACATTATTGTCGTGGGCTTTTTTTAATACGAATTTTTTCATATCATTATTGCTTTTCATATCTCACTTCCTTTAATTTTTAACGAACAATTTAATTAATTATTTGTAATCTTTTAAAACTTTTTTAATATTATATCCTAATTTTGATAAAATTTATGCAGGGCATGTTAAATATATATTAAATTTTACCAGATTTTAACTTATTAATTCTAACCTATTGCTTTTCCCCCCTCCTCTCCAGTTCGAATTCTTATGCATCTGGGCAAATCAAGGACGAATATCTTACCATCACCAATTTTTCCTGTATACGCTCCTTTCTTTATTGCTTCAATAGTGGGTTCTACAAAATTTTCGTTTACTGCTATTTCCAGTCTTACTTTTTTTAATAAATTTACCTCATATATTACACCCCGGTATGTTTCGGTATAGCCCTTTTGCTGGCCACAGCCTAGAACATTAGTTACAGTCATTTTATAAACTTCGGCGTCAAATAGCGCTTTTTTTACATCGGGTAGTTTGTGAGGCTGTATTAAAGCTATTATAAGTTTCATAATGTTTACAATCCTTTCTTTTTATAATTAAATTAAAATTATTACTCATTTAGAAATATCTGAAAACCTCCATACGCTTCCATTCCATGTTCTTCTATGTCGAGGCCTTTTATTTCAGTTCCATTTTTAACTCTGATACCCATAGTTTTCTTAAGAATTAAGAAAAATAGTAAGAATATTGAGAATACGAATGAAAATGCTGC